>CAZDLW010000103.1:0-17097 GCA_964505975.1 uncultured Bifidobacteriaceae bacterium
TCCGGTCGAAATCATCGCGCCGGGCATCCACTCGGGCCGCGCCATCGGCGCCCACCACCGGCGCGGACACGGTCGCCGTCGCGCGCAGATCCAGGTGGGCCTGCAGCAACTGACGCATCAATTCCCGGCCACGCGCTTCCAGCAGGGCTTCGAGATCGCTGTGGGACATGCCGCCAGTATCCGCCGACTGGAGGTTGTGCACCAAGGCCGAAGACGTGCCCTCGGCCTCGGCGAATCGATCCTCGACCGTCACCTGACGCGCCATCGCGCTCGCTCTCATCATGGGCCTTTCTCCGGACCTATGGTCCAACACGCCCCTAAGGTGCCATACTTCGCGCGTCGCGAGACGCATGGATCTCTTTTCGAAGGTCGGGTTGCGGTGACCGAGCGCGATCGCCGTGGAGCGAACGCCGAGGAGACGTCGATTGACTTGCAGCCGTCCCGCTGGCTATTGTCGTGTGTCCTGACCGCCCGCTGCGTCGTTCCGACCGCCGGCGGCGCTCGGACCCACCCAGTCAGAGGACACATGGCTCGAGTCTCGATGACAGTCAATGACAAGGTGCGCACGGCGCACGTGGAGCCTCGGCTGCTCCTCGTGCACTTCCTGCGCGAGCAACTCAACCTCACCGGTACGCACGTGGGCTGCGACACCAGCCAGTGCGGAGCCTGCACCGTGCTCCTCGATGGCCGCAGCGTCAAGTCCTGCACGGTCTTTGCCGTCCAGGCGGACGGCTCCGAGGTGACCACCATCGAAGGACTGGCCAGAGACGGCCAATTGCACCCGCTCCAGGAGGGTTTCTGGGAGGAGCATGGCCTCCAGTGCGGCTACTGCACGCCGGGCATGATCATGTCGGCCGTCAACCTGCTGAAGGAGACGCCTCACCCAACCGAGCAGCAGATTCGGGAGGGAATTGCCGGCAACTTCTGCCGCTGTACGGGCTATCAGCACATCGTCAATGCCATCCAGCACGCCGCGAACAAGAGGTAAACCATGGCCACTGCCCCTGTCCTGCCCAAGCTCGTGGGCCAGCGCGTCAAGCGGCGCGAGGATCCGCGCCTCATTCAAGGCCGCGGCACGTACGTGGACGACGTGAAGATCGTCGGGATGCAGCATCTGGCGTTCAAGCGCAGCGACGTGCCCCATGGCCGCATCCGGTCCATCGACACGAGCGCCGCTGAAGCGATGGACGGCGTCGAAGCCGTGTGTACGGGCGCCCAGATTGCGGATCTCATCGGTCCGATGCCAATTGGTACGCCTTTTCCGTCGCCGCCGCATCGTGCCGTGGCCGTGGACGTCGTCCGCTTCGTCGGCGAGCCCGTGGCTGTGGTCGTGGCGAGCGATCGCTACGTCGCCCGGGACGCCGTCGATGCCATCGCCGTGGAGTACGACACTCTGCCTGCCGTCGTGAATCCAGAACAGGCGATGACCGGGAAGCCCGTCGTCATCCATGCGGACTTCCCCAACAACATCGCGCTGCCCGAGATGCCGAGCGGCACCGGCGTTGGAGCATTCGGTAAGGCGGACGATTCCGCAATCGAGAAGGCCTTCGCCAACGCGGAGGTCGTGATCTCGCAGCGCATGGTGAACCACCGTCTCATCCCGAATGCCATGGAGCCGCGGGGCGTGGTGGCGCACTACGAACCCGGTAAGGGCTCGCTGACGATCTGGTCCTCCACGCAGAACCCGCACATCCTCCGCACGATGATCGCTGCGATGCTCAACCTGGGCGAGGATCAGGTGCGAGCGATCGCGCCCGAAGTCGGCGGCGGGTTCGGTGCCAAGATCAACATCTATGCCGAGGAATACGTCACTGCGGCCGTGTCCAAGTGGCTGGGCATCCCCATCAAGTGGATCGAGGAGCGGTCAGAAGCCTTCATGGCCACGACGCACGGGCGCGACATCATCGCGTACGTGGATCTGGCGGCGAACCGCGACGGGAAGGTGCTCGGCTTGAAGCTCCGGCTCATCGCTGATATCGGCGCCTACAACATGCTGCTCACCGCCGCCATTCCCACGCTGACGATGCTGATGGCGAATGCCACGTACGAGATCCCGGCGATTCGAACCACCCTCACCGAGGTCTTCACGAACAAGACGCCGACCGATGCCTACCGCGGCGCGGGCAGGCCCGAGGCCACCTACTTCGTGGAGCGCGCGTTCGACATGCTGGCCGCGGAGTTGAAGATGGATCCTGCCGAGCTCCGGCGGCGGAACTTCATCCCTGCGGACAAGTTCCCGTATCACACGCAGATGGGCGCCATCTACGATTCGGGCGACTATGCAAAGGCTCTGGATGCCGGGCTCGTGGCGTCGAACTGGGAGAATCTGAAGAAGGAGCGCAATGCCGCCAGGAAGCAGGGGCGGCTCGTCGGACTCGGCCTTTCGATGTACGTGGAAGTCTGCGGCATCGGCCCCTCGGCGTCGCTCCCGACGGGCGGGTGGGAACACTCTCAGGTCACGGTCGAACGCGACGGCCGGATCAGCGCGACGACCGGCACCTCTCCACACGGACAAGGCAACGAGACGACGTTCGCGCAGATGCTCGGGGACCAGTTCGGCGTGCCACTCGAGCACGTCACGATCCATCATGGCGACACCGCAGTAGTGAAGCAGGGCATTGGGACCTTCGGCAGCCGGTCCCAGGCGGTTGGAGGCACCGCCCTGCACATGGCCGGCACCAAGGTGAAGGCCAAGATGGCGAAGTTCGCTGCGGCGCTCCTCGAGGCGCACGAAGAGGACCTGGTCTTCGAAAACGGGATGATCTCGGTGAAAGGCTCACCCGGCTCGGGCAAGTCGTTCAAGGAGGTCGCCTCGTACGCGTATATTCCGGTGCCGCTGCCCGAGGGTCTCGAGCCCGGCCTGAGCGAAGAGGCGTTCTTCGAACCGAGCAACAACACGTACCCCTTCGGCTGTCATATCTCGATGCTGGAAATCGACCGCGAGACGGGAGAACCGACGCTCCTCAAGTTCGTGGCCGTGGACGATGCCGGCAACTTGATCAATCCGCTCATCGTCGAAGGTCAGATTCACGGCGGACTTGCGCAGGGCATCGGCCAGGCGATGATCGAGGAGGCCGTGTACAACGACCAGGGACAGCTCGTCACCGGCTCGTTCATGGATTATGCGCTCGCACGCGCGACCGATTTCCCGCGCTTCGAGCTTCACTCAACGGTCACGCCGACGCCGGTCAACCCGCTCGGGGCGAAGGGCGTCGGTGAGGCCGGCACCCTTGGCTCGACACCGTGCATCGTGTCCGCAGCGGTGGACGCATTGAGCGAGTTTGGAGTGAAGCACATCGATATGATGCTGCGGCCCGAGAAGCTGTGGCACATCATTCACGGAGGCCAGGCGTGATTCCGACCGCATTCGAGTATGAGCGCGCGACGTCGGTTGACGACGCGCTTGCGAAGCTGCAGGCGGCGAATGGGGGTGGCAAATTCATCGCCGGCGGGCACAGCCTCGTGCCACTGATGAAGCTGCGTTTCAGCGAGCCCGGACACTTGATTGATATCGCCCGGATTCCGGACCTGGCCGGAATCCGCGAGCGAGACGGGCTGATCGAGATTGGTGCCGCAACCGTCCATCACGACGTCGCCACGTCGTCACTGCTTCGCGAGCGGTGCCCCATGATCGCGGAGGCCGCGGCGGAGATCGGTGATCAGCAGGTGAGGAATCGCGGCACATTGGGCGGCAGTCTGGCGCATTCCGATCCTGCCGCCGACTATCCTGCCGTCGTGCTCGCGCTCGATGCCGAGATTCACCTCAAAGGTTCGGCCGGCGCGCGCGTCGTGCGCGCGCGCGACTTCTTCCTGGACCTGCTGACCGTGGATCTCCAGCCGGACGAGATCATCGTCTGCGTACGATTCGCCCCTGTGAAGTCGGCCGCGTATGCCAAACTCCACCAGCGCGCTTCGCATTACGCTATCGTCGGCGTTGCGGCGGCCCTGGAGGTCAAGGACGCGCGAATTCACTCGTCGCGGATCGCCCTTACCGGCGCCAGCTCGCACGCCGTGCGGCTCGCGTCTGTCGAGGAGGCGCTTCAAGGGAAGGCGGTGTCGGACGACACGATCGAAGCGGCCTCGGCGCACGCCGGATCGGACCTCGCCCTCGTCAATTCCGACCTTCACGCCGGCGAGGCGTATCGCCGCGCGATGATTCCGGTGTTCACGCGCCGAGCGCTGGACAAGGCGCGGCAGCGGGGCTGACAGGTTGCTGAAAGGGTTCAGCAACCTGAAGACAAAATGCGGAATGCAGAATGAAGAAGTGTTTGCTCGGGCGCGGCGTCTGGATCGCCGCGCCCGCTTGCCCGATCGGACGTCCCACTCCGGATTCTGGCCAGCTAGGAAATCATCACCTTGCGCGGGTGCTGGGAGTTGTCCTCGAGGAACGTCTTCTTGTTCTCCAGGTCCTGTTCGGTTGGCTGCACTCGCCCCGTCGCGTCGGTGACACGCGACACGAGTGTATGCTCGCCCGGCGTCGCGCCGGTCCACGTGTAGCGAAACAGTTTCCACGAGAACCGGTCGCGGGTGGCGGTATCCATCACGGCCGGCTGCCACGGGCCTTCATCCACCTTGACCTCGACCGTCTTGATCGGCGTACCGTCGCTCAGGACAACGCCGAGCACGTTGTGCCGATTGCCGTCGCGCGTGACCCGCGCGATGAAGGACTTGAGCTGGAGCCTGGAAACGGTGCTCTCGACCCATTTCATCTCGCCGTTGATCATCTCGCCCCGCAGCGTCCGGTACCACCGCGCCTGCCACTTGCCGACATAATCGCTTTCCTGTGCGTGGATCTCGGCAAGCCACTTGACGTTGGCCACACCGTACCAGCCGGGCACGAGCAGCCGCAACGGAGATCCCTGATGGCGCGTCAGCGGTTCGCCGTTCATCGCATAGACGAGCAGCGGCTCCTCGGAGAGGGCCTTCTCGCGCGGCAGGCTCCGGCCGAACTGCTGGATCACGGTGAACTTCTGCGTGCGGAACTCCACTTCTTCCTCGCCCTGATCCGCGCCGAAGAAGACGAACTCGCGCGCTTCGGCCTTCACTCCGGCACGATTCAGGACGGTTCGCAGCGGCACACCGCTCCAGCGACCGTTGCCGACAAGGGCCTGCAGCGGCCGGCGGTTGCCCGAGCATTCGAATCCGGCCACGAGATCGGTGGCACCCATCCCCCGAAGGTCCGCGAGCGACAGCGAGAGCGGGCGATCCACGAGACCCGAGACGCGGAGCCGGAACGCGGCCGGATCTACTTCCGGGTGCCCATAATGCTGGACGGTGAAGAACCGATCCGGAGGTGTCAACGGGCCGTCGATGGTGCGAATGTCGTACAACCGCGTGTCGGCCCGTGGAGCCGGAAAGGTTTCCGGGAGATCGGTGAAAGGTACGAGCACCTCGCTCTGGGCCAATGCGGGAAGCGCCAGTCCCGGTATCCCCAGCACGCCAAGGCCAGCCACGGTCATGCTTCCCTTGAGGAAATCCCGGCGGGAGCTTTGCATCGTCATGTCGAATCATCCTCTCGGAATCGAACTTCTCGAAGAGCGGTGTGCGGTCGTATGCAGCACATCGCACGTGCCTTGCGTATGCCGCCGCAGGAGAGTTGGACAGCGCGTTGATGATACTCAGACTGCGGGCTGACGGCAAACGCCTGGCGCACCCGCGTCGGCGCGCGATACCCGAGTCGTGCGTAGAGCCACGGTCGGTTGTGTCTCCCTGTGCCCCACATCACGTTCGGCCGATCCGTGACGATGGTGCCCTTGTGCGGTGAACTGCCGGAGTCACAGCGACGGAAGCGGTGGGCCTCCACGCATGTCGAGTATCTCCAGCGTGGCTCGTCCGTCGCTCTCGATCCGCCGAATACGGAGGCCAACGGAACGAAGCTCACACGCCCCTTCGCGATCGGGCGAGACGGCGACGTATCCGGTACCGGCGAGCCTGAACAGCTCGAACTCGAACGTGCGCGGATTCGAATAAAGGAGCTCGTCGACGTCGCGGACTGCATAGAACGGGATCTTCTCGAGCACTTCCTCGCGTGGCGAGCGCACCTCCACCGCGAGTGCCACCCCGCCTTCGAGCCAGCCATCCTGCCCGCGCTCGCGATCGGCTGGCACGACCATGAGGTCAAGAATTCGGTAGTTCCGCTCGCCGCTCGCCGGCTCCCTGCGCCCCGCCTGCACGTAGACACGCCAAAGGTCGTACCGCCGAGCCTGGGTCCGGAACACCTCGGCCAGCCAGCCCACGACTTCCTGGTGCGATTTGTGCGGCGGGGGCGACATGTGCAGGACACCGTCCCAGACTTGGTCGAGGAGATCGATGTCGAGCTCGCCGGCGCTTCAGGAGATCCTCGATCCCTGTCGCGACCGTGTCCCGAATGAACACGGGCATCATGCGTGCCTCTCGAAGAGAGTCCTGCGCCCCATTAGTGAAGGCGCCCGAGCCGGCCAGACCATCGGCACAAGTGTACCGGCGGCGGCTCTACAGAGGCCCCTGAATCCTTGTGATACGAATACGGACGGAGGAAAGTGATGAGGATAGCTCTCATGTTGACAACGCTGCTCGCGGTGGGGTCTGCCGCGTCGGGTCAGAGCGCCGACGACTATCGCGGCGGATGGCGAACAGACGGTGGCGAAGCGCACACGTACCAGTTCTCGATCCGCGGCGACAGAGTCCGGGGTGTCTACTGTACTTACTGCGCGGACGCCACGAAGCTGGCATTCATCGACGGCACCTTTGGACCGGACGGTATCAGGTTCCAGGTGACGCACGTGAACGCCGACGGCAGCACCGCGTACACGGAGACGTCCGCGGCGACATTCAGGAACGGCAGGCTGGTCGTGACCGGTACGAGCAGCGCTCCGGATGGCCGGCCCTTGGAGCGCGTGCTCATCAAGGACCCGCGGGGGCCGGACCCGTTGCCGGTGCCGATCTCCGTGCTGCCCAGGAGCATGCCGGCTCCGCCAGTCAGACCGGAGCGGCGCAATCCGGATGGCGCCGATGGTCTGCCCTACATCCAGCCGGGTCCCTGGAAATCGACCTTGACGGAGAACGACGTGATCGGTGTCTGGCTCGGTTTTGGCGTCGGCGCGCCCAAGCAGTACTTCATCATCAGGAAGGTTGGAGACCGGCTCCGCGGCATGGTGTGCGGCACCTGTGACAATCCATACACGATGGCCGCACTCGACGATTTCCAGATCGAGGGAGACACGCTGCGGTTCAACATCCTCCACGAGGACTGGGGCGACGGCCCGATTCCGACGTTCGAGAAGCACGTCACCGCTCGGGTCGGATGGAACGAGATGCGATGCACGACATCGGCCGATCACATGCCCGCGCCCGCGCGCCCACCGGGTATGGTCGTGCCGGGGTTCTCACTGGTCGGCCCGATCCCGATCGACGCGACGGCCGGGAACGCGTGGCGCGAATGGCCGCCGAGGAATACGTCCTCGCCGCGATGAGCGGCTGCGAGAGTCCGGCTGGAGTTGTATGCATGAATTCCGGCCGTTCAATCCTTCCAGGCAGCTCCGCTCCGTGGGCGTGGAGCGCATCGGCGCTACCTTTGTCTACCGTTCCGACACCTTCGCGGTTGACGTCGAGCACCTGCAGTGAAGCAACTGACGCGGCCGCTGGTATGACGCTTGCCCTTGGAGCACGCGTGCCCGAAACAACGATGCGAGTGGTGTATGGCGAGCCGACCGTGATGTGGAGGATGCAGCGCGCGGACGGCGCGTTGGCTCACGCCGTCATCGGACCCCGTTCCGATGGCGCGGTCGTCGTCTGGTTTCTCAACGACCGGCCGCTGGGGTACCGGGAGTTCGGCGATTGGACCGGGGCACTCCGCTGGAGTGACCAGTTGCAGGCACAGAACTGGGCGATCGGCTGGCGGTCCGTGTCCGAGTAGGCGGGTCGGCGATCCCCAGCCTTCGCCGAACGCCGGGCCGCGCATGCGGCGGGCGGCGCGGCGCTCGCCACGGTGATCGGCATTACGTTCGGCTCGTGCGCCAGAAGTCGATCGGAGACCTGCCGCAGCAGGTCTCCGATTCCCGTGTGGGATCAGGCGAGCGCTTTCTCGAAGAGGACAAGCAGGCGGCTCCACGCCCGCTCCGCCTGCTCTTCGTGGTAGACGGCGGAGTCCGGAGGGCACCAGCCGTGCGCCGCGCCGGCATACACCTCAATCTCCGCTCTGGTGCCGAACGTCTCGCGCAGCACGTCCTTCTCCTTCGGTGCACGCTGATCGTCGTTTTCCGCGATCGCGATCAGGAACTGCGCCTTCGACTTCGCAGCAACCAGGTGCGGACTGCCCGGGTCATCGGTCACGAGTCCGCCGCCGTGAAACGACGCGCCCGCGCGCACGCGATCGGACGCGCCAGCCGTACGCATCACGATCGGCCCACCCATGCAGTAGCCTGTCGTACCCATTCCGCGCGTCCTGCTCACCGATGCCTGCGTGTCGAGCCACGCGACGAACGCGCGAGCATCGGTGACGTGAGTCGTGGCGTTGAGCGCCTGCGCCAGCGGGAAGACCGTTTGTTTCACCTCGGGATCGGCAAAGCTCGCCCCCGGCGCCACGACCGGCGCGCGCCGTCCGCGGTAGAACGGATTGACGACCAGCACTGAATAGCCGGATTCGGCGAGCCGTTTGCCCATCATGCGGAACGCCGGCCGCAGGCCGAGAATGTCGGGCCAGACAATGACGCCGGGGTGTGTGCCGGTGGACGGGTGCACGAAGTAGCAATCCGCGGTGCCGTCCGGGGTTTTCACGTCGACTTCCGTTTCGCTCACTGCCTGCGCATTCGCCGGCCGCGGCAGCAGTATCGCCACGGCTGCACCGGCGGACAACGCGGCGAACTTGCGGCGTGTCACATACGAGCTGGACACGTACAGCTTCATGTCTTCTTCGTAATGTTCGTCGCACATGCTGTCGGCTCTCCTTGGAAGCCGACAGTCTATCGCATTGCGGCATGGGGCGGATCCGCGATCCGGCTTCGAGCACCCGCTCACAATCGGCTGACAGATCGACGCCTGCGAGGGTGCGATGTTCGTGGCTGCCTCACCAGACGCCCTGAGATGCCTTGAAGGGCCGGGATCCCCGCGAACGGGCACCCTCCAGCCCGGCATTTCGAAGGTCTGCCTCCCAGGAACGCAAATCTCACCGTCATCTCACCAGATGCTCACGCGACGCTGAAGACATTCGTCGCTGCAGCCGCCATGCTCTCAGTCACATGTGAGGCCGCCTGCATGCGGCCCTGGGCCACCTGAGAACGGCACCGCGACATACGGTGCATTTCGCGCCCCGCACGGCGGACGGCTGCCGCAGTGCGCTGGAGGATCATCATGATCGCGTCCCACGAACAGACGTTCGTCTACCGCCACACGCGGCTCCGCATCGTGACGGAGTATCCAGCTGAATTCATCGACATCACCGACGGGCTGGAGCGGTTGATCGCCGACACCGGCATCCGAACCGGCCTCGTCAACGTCCAGAGCCTCCACACCACGGCCGCGATTGTCGTCAACGAGCACGAGCCGAGACTGCTCGAGGACCTGAAGGCGACGCTCGACTCCCTGGCCCCGGCCGACGCTGCCTACCGCCACAACCCGGCCGACCCGAGTGCCACGGCCGAGCGGCCCAACGGCCACGCCCACTGTCAGGCGCTGCTGCTGAGCGTGTCCGCGTGTCTGACGATTGCGGAGGGCCGGCTCCTGCTCGGCCGGTGGCAGCGTGTCTTCCTGGCGGAACTCGACGGACCTCAGCCGCGCGAACTGGCCATCGTCATCGCGGGAGGGGGTCGCCGATGAAGGTGAAGATGATCCTGCCGGCGCTCACGGAGGCGACGAGCCCGTTCTTCCGCCCGATCAAGTACTCGCTCTTCCCGCCGCTCGGTCTGGCGACGCTCGCCGGGTATCTGCAGGAGGATGACGCGGTCGTGATCCAGGACGAGCACGTGGAGGCGCTCGACTTGGACGACGAACCCGATCTGGTGGTGATCCAGGTGTACATCACGTCCGCGTCTCGTGCGCTTCACCTGGCGGATCACTACCGGCACAAGGGCGCGCATGTGGCGCTGGGAGGGCTGCATGTCACGTCGCTGCCGGAGGAGGCGGCGACGCATGCGGATACGATCTTTCTCGGCCCTGGTGAGGACACCTGGCCCGCCTTCCTGTCGGATTTCAAACTCGCCCACATTTCGCAACGGCAGGCAACGCCGCGCGCTACGTCGGCGTTCGCAAGAACACCTTTGACCTCCGCCGCGCGAAGCTGACCGTTCCCTGAGGGATGTTCGAGAAGGTGAATCCAGGCCGGACGTTGCCGCCCAGGCCGGCGTACCGTTCCGGAATGATGCCGCCGTCCTCGAAGGCGTCGGTCTGCATGAGCAGCTGCGGAATCAGGCCGCCGCCGCGTCCACCGCGTCCGGCGCCTCCACCGCGCCCACCCTGCCCCTGCGCGACGGCGTCCACGCTCAACCCCGCCACCACCGCAAGGACCAGCGCGGCGGTGATCACGTGGTTTCGCATCGCAACGACGTGTGAGGTGTCCAGTCCAGTCCCAATCGCGATCAGTTCGATCGCGTCATCGGGTAGTTGTAGAACTCACGAGCCCATTCGATCGTCCAGATGGTGGGCTCGAGATACACGTTCTTGTCGACGCCGAGGATCATCTCCTGCTGAATCTGCGCCATCGCAGTGAGGAAGATGCGGCGATCGCCCTCGATCCTGGCGCGCATCGTCGCGGACGGCGGATAGAGCTCCCGGACGCGCGCGACCGTGGCGGCGTCGTTCACCCAGCCATCGACGCCCCATTCGCCCTTGGGCAGACGATGGCCGCCTTCATCCAACCAGTCCCTCAGATCGTTGTTGACGCGATTCATTCCATCGATGTGGCAGCCGATGCAGGAACTTCCGGTATTCAGCCGATGATCCCGGATGCCGGCCGTCCTGCCGAAGCCGGTCAGGTTGTCGAGCATCGTGTCTCAATGCGGCGTCCCGGATTCGCCAGGGTTGCCGCAGGCGTGCCAGCGCGAGGCGACGACGACGCAACCGCCGGCGCCGTATGTCAGGTTTCTTTCAGGGCGGGGTGAAGGTGAACGAGACGGATCGATCAGATCTTTCGGGGTCCGCGGCCGTTTCCCCCGTGGCGCAGGGAGTCGAGGAAGGCCTTTTGCGATCGCTGGAGCTCCCGGGTATCCCGCGCGAGCGTCCTGACAATCTTGATGCCTTCGGCGACGAGTTTTGCCGTTGCCTGGAGCTGCTTGTCGAAGCGATCCTGTCGTGCGGCCGCCGCTGTGAACTGCTTGTCGAAGCGATCTTGTCGTGCAGCCGCTGCCGTGAGCTGCTTGTCGAAGCGATCCTGTCGCGCAGCCGCTGCCGTGAGCTGCTTGTCGAAGCGGTCTTGCCGCCTGGCGATCGCTTCAAGAATCGCCTCGATGCGCTCGAATCGCTCTCGGGCCTCTGCCTCCATGACGCACAGTATAGCAATCGCTCGAGACGGCTTGAACGGCCGGAAAGAGGTCAAGTCTTCCAGCGGTCGTTCAAGACGCCCGCACGTGGCCCACGGAGCTGCTGAAGCCGGCGCTCATGGTGAACCTACTCACGTAGGAACTCCTGTGGGTCGCCTGAAAGGCGGGCCCCCCACCTTTGAGCTTCACCCGGAGGATTCGGCGAGGCGCGGCTGCTCTTTCAGCAACCTGCCGATTCGGAAGGGATCGCCCGGCATGATGATCTTCCACGGGGGCTTCGTTGACACCCATCGTCGAAGTATCTGGGTGTCATGTGAAACCCGATGCCAGCTCCCACCGCGAGCTTCAGTTGAAGAGGGATGGCGTCGATGATGGCTTCCCGAGTCCTGGTGATCGCGAGCAGGAAGAACAGCACGCCGGACATGAAGGTCCCTGCAAGCGCCACCTGCCAGGGAATACCCATGCCAATCACGACGGTGAACGCGAAGAATGCGTTCAAGCCCATCCCCGGCGCCTGCGCGATCGGGTAAC
Organism: uncultured Bifidobacteriaceae bacterium; assembly: GCA_964505975.1. Lineage (GTDB taxonomy): Bacteria > Acidobacteriota > Vicinamibacteria > Vicinamibacterales > UBA2999 > Gp6-AA40. The sequence continues at coordinate 11,982 of CAZDLW010000103.1, forward strand.
GCGCCCAGAGACCCATGTTGAGGGTGCCAATGGCGGCAGCCAGACAGGTGGTCACGAAGACCGCATTGGGATCCATCCCGGCCTCGCCGAGAATCAGCGGGTTCACGAAGACGATGTAGGCCATCGCCAGAAACGTCGTGCCACCCGCGACGGCCTCGGTTCTGACGGTCGTGTTGTGCTCCGATAGCCGGAAGAACCGGTCCAAGCCGCGACGGCTGCGCACATGGTCGCTGTGTCTTCACTCCAACCTGCTCATCGTCGGTAGACGGCTCGAACGGCCCCCATTCATCCCCCGTACAATGCCTGCATGACCTCGGCGCACGCAGCCGACACGACCGCCCTCCTGCACGAGCGTCTGTCGAAGGAGATTCTGCTGCTCGATGGTGCGATGGGGACGATGGTCCAAGCCCTCGAGCTGGACGAAGCGGCCACGCGTGCCTCCCGCTTCGCACGGCACCACAAGGATCTCCACAACTTCGTCGACATCCTGTGTCTGACGCACCCGGAGAAGGTGGCGGATATTCACCTGGCCTACTTGCAGGCCGGTGCGGACATCATCGGGACCAATACGTTCGGATCCAGTCCGATCGGAATGTCCGAATTCGATCTCCGGCCCGGATTGTGCGCCGAAATCAACGCCGCGGCCGTCCGTTGTGCACGGCGCGCCCTCGACGCCCTGACGCCGCCCTTGCGGGCCCGCCCGCGATTCATCGCCGGGTGCATCGGCCCGACCACTCGGCAGACCGCAATCTCCACGAAGGTCGACGATCCCGCCTACCGTGGCGTGACGTTCGATGAAATGGAGGCGTCGTACTTCGAACAGGTCGCCGTCCTCGTCGAGTCCGGCGTCGATATCCTGCTGCCCGAAACGGTCATCGACACGCTCAACCTCAAGGCCTGTCTTTTCGCGATCGCGCGATACTTCGACGAGGCAGGACGTCACGTGCCGGTCATGGTCTCGGGGACCTTCGATCGCTCTGGCGCGACCTTTGTCTCCGGTCAGCGCATCGAGGCGTTCTGGAACGCCATTTCCCACTTTCCCCTCCTCAGTGTGGGACTGAACTGCGCTTTTGGTCCGCAGCCCATGCGCCCGATGCTGGAGGAGTTGTCGAGAATCGCGCCGCTCTACATTTCGTGCCATCCCAATGCCGGTCTGCCGAACGAAATGGGGCAGTACGACCTGTCTCCCGCAGCGATGGCTGCGGTGATGGGCGAGTTCGCCCGCAATGGGTGGGTCAACATCATCGGTGGCTGCTGCGGCACGACACCGGCTCACATAGCGGCCCTCGCCGAGGCCGTACACGGGGTCGCGCCACACGTCCCCAGTCCCGTCGAGCGCTTGTTGCGGCTCTCCGGCACGCAGCCGTTGACGTTTCGGCCCGATTCGAACTTCCTGACCATCGGGGAGCGGACCAACGTGACCGGGTCCCGACATTTCGCCCGCCTCGTACGGGAGGGCCGGCTGGAGGAGGCCGTCCAGGTGGCTCGTCAGCAGGCGGAGAATGGCGCGGCCGTGCTCGACGTCAACATGGACGACGCCCTGCTGGACGGCGAGACGGCGATGACGCGCTTTCTAAGGCTGATTGCGGGCGAGTCGGATATCAGCCGCGTGCCGGTGATGATCGACAGCTCGAAGTGGTCGGTCATCGAGGCCGGCCTGAAGAGCGTGCAGGGCAAGGCGATTGTCAATTCAATCAGCCTCAAGGACGGCGAGGAAGAGTTCCTCCGACGCGCACGCCTCGTCCGTCGCTATGGCGCGGCCGTGGTGGTGATGGCCTTCGACGAGCAGGGGCAGGCCACGAGTGTGGACGACAAGGTGCGGATCTGCGAGCGGGCGTATCGCCTGCTGACGCTGGATGCGGGGTTCCCTCCCCAAGACATCATCTTCGACCCGAACATCCTCACGGTGGGTACGGGCATCGAGGAACACGACAACTATGCGGTGAACGTCATCGAAGCGATACGCCGCATCAAGCAGGTGTGCCCGGCGGCCAAAGTCAGTGGTGGCATCAGCAACGTCTCCTTCTCGTTCCGTGGCAACGACGTCGTGCGGGAAGCCATGCATGCCGCCTTTCTCTACCACGCCATTCGTGCGGGTCTGGACATGGGGATCGTCAATGCCGGGCAGTTGGCGATCTACGAGGAGATCTCGCGAGACCTCCTCGGCCGGGTCGAGGACGTGCTGTTCAACCGCCGGCCCGACGCAACGGAACGGCTGCTCCAATTCGCAGCAACGGTCAAGGGCACCACCCAGAAGGCAAGCGCAGAGGACCTCTCGTGGCGGGACGCGTCGACCAGCGAGCGCATCCGCCACGCCGTCGTTCGCGGGATCGACAGGTTCATCGAAGCGGATGTCGAGCAGGCCCGGTGCGAGTACGAGCGATGCCTGCAGATTATCGAAGGTCCCATGATGGAGGGCATGAGCGTCGTAGGAGATCTGTTCGGCGAAGGAAAGATGTTTCTGCCGCAGGTGGTGAAGTCCGCACGGGTGATGAAGAAGGCGGTGGCCTATCTGTTGCCGTACATGGAGGCGGAACAGACACGAGAGGGCGCCGCGGCCGCCCGCACGCGTGGCAGGATCCTGCTGGCCACGGTCAAAGGCGACGTCCACGACATTGGAAAGAACATCGTCGGCGTGGTGTTGGGGTGCAACAACTATCACATCGTCGATCTGGGTGTCATGGTGCCCGCGGAGACGATTCTGGAGACGGCAGCACGAGAACGCGTCGATATCATCGGTCTATCCGGATTGATTACGCCGAGCCTGGACGAGATGGTGCATGTCGCGCGCGAGATGCAGCGACTCGGCATGCGCCTGCCATTGCTGATTGGCGGCGCCACGACCAGCGAACGGCATACGGCGATCAAGATCGCGCCCGGATACGAGCATCCGGTGATACACGTGCTGGACGCATCGAGAAGCGTCGGAGTGGTCGATCGATGGATGAACCCCGACGCGCGAACCGCGCTGGCCGACGACAACCACCGCCGGCAGTCCGTCTTGCTGCGAAGTTATCAGGAGCGAACGGTCAAACTGGTGCCCTATGTCGACGCCCTGCAGAACCGGTGGACGACGGACTGGAAGACGATCCAGCTGGCACAGCCATCGTTTCTCGGCGCACGCACGGCCAGAGACTTTCCCCTGCGACGACTGACCGAGTTCATCGACTGGACGCCGTTCTTCTGGGTATGGGAGCTCAAGGGGACGTACCCGTCGATCCTCGACGATCGGACCGTGGGCGTGGAAGCGCGGCGCGTCTTCGACGACGCGCAGGCCATGCTCCAGAAGGTCGTGGACGAACGGCTGCTTGCAGCCCGCGGTATCTACGGGTTCTGGCCGGCCAACAGCGACGGCGACGACATCATCGTGTTCGAGGATCGCACGCGCCGCAGGGAATGGGGACGGTTTCACATGCTCCGCCAGCAATGGCAGCGCGTCGGACAGACCTCGTTTCGCTCCCTGGCAGACTACATCGCGCCTGTGGATTCCGGACGCGAAGATTACATCGGCGCCTTTGCCGTGACGGCGGGGTTCGGATGCGACGACATGGCTGCCCGATTCAACGCCGATCACGACGACTACAGCGCCATCATGGTGAAGGCCCTCGCCGATCGGCTCGCCGAGGCGTTCGCCGAACTGCTCCACGAGCAGGCGCGGCTGGACTGGGGTTACGGTCGCGTCGACCGCCTCCTGACCCGCGAAGAGCTCATCAAGGAGAAGTATCGAGGCATACGCCCGGCGCCCGGGTACCCGGCATGCCCGGATCACACGGAGAAGCGGACGCTCTGGGCACTCCTGCACGTGAGCGACCGTATCGGCATCCAGTTGACGGAATCGCTGGCGATGTGGCCCGCCGCGAGCGTGTGCGGATGGTACTTCTCCCATCCCGAGGCACGCTACTTCGCGGTGGATCGAATCACGCGCGACCAGGTCGAGGACTATGCGCGGCGCAAGCGCATGCCGATCGAAGAAGTCGAGCGATGGCTTGCACCCAATCTCGGATATGAATCCTGATGGGGCGTCTCTACAGCTAGCGAGGCTCCGCCTCGGACCGTCGAGCATGTTCGAGGCGGCTCCGCCTCGCTGAGCACAGCGTTTCTTGCCCGCGCTCCGCGGGCGAGACGCCCTGAACCGCCGGTCCGAAGACTGGACTCGTTCCAGGGATTCTGGCCGTTCAAGGCGTCTCTAGAGAGCGTCCGCTTCTCGGTGTGATCCGGGCATACCTGCGCCGCACCGCTCGTTGGCGCGAACTGGGCGCGCGTCACGCATCAAGTCTGATCGCGCAACGCACGGCCGTGCAGCGTGGTCCGGATGTCGATCCTGGAGGTGAGAGTCCGGTGGACCGGACAGCGATTCGCGATCTCCAGGAGCCGCACGCGTTGCCGTCGCTCAGCGGCCCTTCGAATGTGATGTCTCGATCGATGCGGGTGAGCATCGTACCCTGTGTCTCGCACGCTGCGCAGTCATCGGCGCGCACTCGTGAGTGGCGCAGTCACGCCTTCGAGCGGCCACTGCTTGCGACGGGCGTACATCCCAACGGTCATGGACGTGCACGAACCTAAGGCCGACAGCAGGAGATCGTACGGCGTCGGGCCAGCGCCCATTCCTCCCGCGGACCGGGGCTCGTCGCTTCGCAGGTGGTGTTTGCCCGCCGCGATCTCCTGGACAAGGCGGTCACCACGTCCGCGCACCATCACGAGGCCTTCCTTGGCCGCTGGTCGGTCATCGCAGTGTCCCTTCCTCCTGGGCGAGCACACGCCCGCTTCTTACTCGGCCGCGGTGTACTGTGCTGCGTCGTTCGAGATCGTCTTCGCGCTAAGCTCATACCTGGTCGCAGCACGTCACGCTCCTGTGCTGCTTCGAGGTCAGCAGTGGTGAGCTCCAAGCCGCCGTGCATACATATCGAAGCCGTCTCCAGCATCACACAGCCCGCCGTCCGTGAATGCAAGGAGTGCGTCGAGGTCGGTTCCGCATGGGTACACCTGCGGACCTGCCAAACCTGCGGCCTCACGCGATGCTGTGATTCGTCGCCGAACCGCCACGCGACGAAGCACGCACGCAGCAGCGGACATCCAGTGATCGCGTCAGCCGAAGAGGGCGAGCGCTGGCTGTACT
>CAZDLW010000104.1:0-17017 GCA_964505975.1 uncultured Bifidobacteriaceae bacterium
ATTGTCAGGCAGTTGTTCTAGAAAGGCACCTACTATAGGTAGAAAAGTAGACTAATGGCTCTCAGCATCAAAGATCGAGAAACCGATGAGCTCGCCCGCCGACTCGCGAGCCGCGCCACCGCGCTCGGCGGCACCATGTTGGATGCGCCCGTGAGCGGCGGCGACATCGGCGCCATTCAGGGCACGTTGTCCATCATGGTCGGCGGAGACGCACAGGCGTTCGCAGCCGTCAAGCCGATCCTCGACATGATGGGCAACCCGGAACGCGTGGTCCACATCGGTCCATCGGGTGCGGGACAGCTCTGCAAACTGTGCAATCAAATGGTGATCGGCGGGACCCTCGCCGTCGTTGCGGAAGCCTTCGCGCTGGCCCTGAAGGCAGGCGTCGACCCGGCCAAGGTTCGCGAGGCGCTCCTCGGAGGCTTCGCACAGAGCCGCGTCCTCGACGTCCACGGGCAACGCGTGCTCTCTGGCAACTACAAGCCGGGATTCAAGACGCACCTGTACGCCAAAGATCTCCGGAACGTGATGGCGACGCTGGCGGAGCATCACACGGCCGCGCCGGTCACGGCAGTCGTGCAACAGCTCGTCCACGCCACGATGGCCGCAGGACTCGGCGACGAGGACAACTCCGCCATGGCGAAGGTACTGCTCGACCTGGCCGCAATTGAAGTGCCGCAGACCGTATAGGTCAGACACGCGAGACGGGCCTCGGACCCCTGTCGGCAGGGGCTCCGCATGGCCAGCGAGGCTGCGCCTCAGACTCGCGAGCATGTCGGCAGCGGCTCCGCCTCGCTGTGGCAGCATCTTCTGCCCGCGCTCCGCGCGGGCGAGACGTCTTGAACGGCGGGTCCGAAAACTCGACTCATGTGCAAGGATTCCGACCGTTCAAGCCGTCTAGTGGGGCTCCGCCTCGGACCAGCGAACATGTCGGCGGCGGCTCCGCCTCGCCAGCTGGCAGTATTTTCTGCCCGCACTCCGTGCGGGCGAGACGGCTTGAAGGGCGACGCGGAAAACTTGACTCATGTGCAAGAGTCCGGGGCGTTCAAGCCGTCTCGTGGGTGTGCTGGCCCTCCATCATGGCGGTGCGTCTCCGCTCGTTGCGGCCGCGCAGCCAGACGAGGATGGCTGCACCGAATCCAATGGTCCACGCCAGATACTCAATGAAGTACCCGAGGGCACCGAGTGGCATCCCCGCGAGCCCGCCCAGGGCTACGGCAGCCGAACGCGCAATGACGGTGATCGCCACGATGACCAGCACGCCGAGCATCACCGTCACGTAGGCACCCCGCTCCGTCCACCCAAGCCGTCCATTCAGGAACCGGCCCACGTGATAGGCAACGCCGGTGAAGCCGACGAGCAGCACGAGGCCGACGATCAGGACGCCGAATGGTACGAGCGCGAGCAGTGGAATACCGATGATCGACACCGCGAGCACGACAATCGTGACCACGAGCACCGGCACGAACAGGAGTTGGGCCGCGAACCCGACCAGCCCGGCGCGGACCGGGTCGGCCGCGGTCCGGTCCGCGACAGCCTCGATCGAGGAGCGCCCCACCGCCACAACCACAACCGCCACGAGCGTCAAGAGCGCCACGCGCAGCAGCGTGGCCACCAGGTTGCCCATGCGCGACGCGAACGAATCGCGCAACAGCGCCGGCCAGGCCCACCGGGGCCAGTCGCCGCCGCCGACGGCGATGTTCCTGACGGCGCCGTCGACGCGCGCCCCGGGATCCCGTCTCAGCTCCCCTCCGACAATTGTCACGTCGCGTCTCACGATGGCGTCGCGCCCCAGGAACACCGATCCGAGGACGACCGTGACCTCGCCATTCACCTCGCCGTCGATGCGTGCGGAACCGAACACGGCGACGACATCGCCCTCGACACGCTCGTCACGTGGAACCGTCACCCCGCCACCGACGCGCACGACCTCTCCGCGCCTCACCCGGCGTTCAACACGCGCACGCTGTTCGGGAATTTCCACCACGGGGGGTGCCGCGGCTTCAGGCGGAGAGATGTCTGCGACGGACGCGGCGCCCAGCAGCGTCTGCCGCCCGGCTTGATCGAGGTAGGTCACCCGGACCACGAGCGCCGCATCGTCGCCCAGGCGATCGCGCACCTCCCGACCGGTCAGCGTTTCGCCGTTCACCTCGACCGATCCGTCCCGGATCTCGATGATGCGTACGCTGGCCGATGGCTGCCGTGGGACGAGGGCCACGCCACTCTGGAGCTCGACAATCTGATACCGCTCCTGCAGACTCGCCCGCAACTGGGTTATGTCGCCCGGGTCCTGCGCCACCCCCGTCGACGCGGCCACCATCGTGAGAAGGACAGCGAGTGCGGTATGCGCGCGCCCGGTCCGTTGACGCTTCATTTTCGTACCTCCTCGGACCTCTCGGCACGCTCTCCGCCCCAGTGGAGCGCGCCCTGGCGCCCCTGGGGCGCCGCGGCGGGGGTTGATCCCGGTGCACCGGAGGACCTCGAGCCCTGCTCGTCCCGGAGCAGGTGTTTCAACGCATAGAGGGCGGCGACGCCCACCAGCTCGACCGCGAGCAGGGCGAGAACCAGCTGCGGGCGCATGAGTGCTTCGGCCACGCGGACGGCCACTTGACCCGCAATCGTGAGCCAATCGGCACCCTCGCTGACCGAAACGAGCATCCAGACAAGGGCGTCGGGGAGTGCCACCACCGCGCGGACCAACCCGCGCGCCGCGGCAGGACCTACGTACGCCACCAGCACGTACGCCGCTGCGAGAATCGCGGTGCTCGCGAGCAGGATGGCGGCCAGCCGCCGAAGGCGGCCGCTCATCCACCCCGCCGTCGTTGCCGGCCCCGCACGCGTGGCGCAGGGCTCATGGACCGGCACACTACCGATGGGCCCTGCACGAAGCTCGGTCCTTCGTGTCCGCCCCCGCCCCGGTGCAGCCGCGCACACGCCTGCGGCCGTGCGCCTGGTCGGCCATCACCCGGCATGTCGTGACGAGAGCGGTGCGAACCGACGTACCACGTTCCGGACCTGAAGCGCTCGCCCATGCTCGAGTGACCGGGCAATGCCACGAGGGCGACGGCCTCGTCGGGCCTCACGGATCGGTCAGCAGCATCAACTCGCAACTCACGACTCCGGTCATCGGCTGATGGCGGCGAGAGGGGCGGTCGGTATGGTCCCGTGTTGCTCACGAATGCTCGGTCAGCGTTGCACCACTACCTCGCCATACGGCTGTGTGAGGACGAATGTTCAACGAACCTCGTCCGCGCTCCGTCGCCAATTGCCGAGCGTCACGAGCCCATGCCAGCGACCCGAACCCCCTGTGGGATCCTTCCCGGGAGAAGGTGGGCCTCCGACCCGGGATCGCCCACCTCAACGTGGCATCGGGCGCCTACACGGGATGCAGTAACCCTCGCTCGAGGCGGAGGATCCTGTCGCATGCGGCCGCCAGTCGTGGGTTATGGGTGGCAATGATCGAGGTCAGGCCGTGCTCGGTGTGCATCTCGCGCAGAAGAGCGTGGAGCGATTCCCCGGTGCTTTCGTCCAGGTCGCCTGTGGGCTCGTCGGCCAGCAGCAACGCGGGCTGCATGACGAGCGCCCGCGCGACGGCCACCCGTTGCTGCTCTCCGCCCGACAGCATGTTCGGGCGATGGAACAACCGCTCGCCGAGGTCCACGCGACCCAGCAGCTCGGTGGCACGACGGCGCGCGTCGTCCGGCCGGGCACGGGCGATCCGCAGCGGCATCTCGACGTTCTCCACCGCATCGAATTCCACCAGCAGATGATGAAACTGGAACACGAATCCGACGTTCCTGTTCCGGAACTCGACCAGCGCACTGTCGCTCATCGTCTCGAGATCGATGCCGGCAACGCGGATGTGCCCTGCGTCCGCACGATCGAGTCCGCCGAGCAGGTGCAGCAAGGTGCTTTTGCCGACCCCCGAGGCCCCCACGATTGCGACCATCTGCCCCCGAGTGACCCCGAGATCGAGATCGCGCAGCACGTGAATCCGCTGCGTTCCAACCTGATAGGACTTGTTGAGGCCGCTGACACTGACGAACGGAGTATCACCGACCACGCCCGGTCTCATTCGAACCGCAGCGCCTGTACCGGATCGAGACGAGACGCCTGACGGGACGGATAAATGGTCGCGAGAAAGCAGATCACGATGGCCGACACGATGACCACCGCAAAATCGAACGGCTGGACGATGAACGGCAGGTGCGAAACCTGGTACACCTCGCCGGGAATCGGAATCAGCTGATACGTGTCGAGCACCCACGAGAGCCCGAGCCCCCCCACAGCGCCCACGGCCGTCCCCGTCAGTCCGATCATCAGGCCCTGCATCATGAAGATCAGCATCACCCGTCTGGACGAGGTCCCCATGGTCTTCAGAATCGCAATGTCGCGACTCTTCTCCATCACCAGCAGCACGAGCGACGCGATGATGTTCAACGCCGCCACCGTGATGATGAGCCCGATCGCGATCGACAACCCCATCTTCTCGAGCCACAGCGCCGAAAAGAGCGACTGGTTCATCTGCTGCCAGTCCTGCACGATGTACTCGACGCCCAGGCTGTCCGACAGCGCCCGAGAGATGCCACGCGCGGCGAACAGGTCGTCCACCTTCAACTGGATGAGATCGACCGTGCTCTTGCCCATGAGCCGCTTCCCAACGTCGAGCGAGACGAAGCCGTACGCGGAGTCGTACTCGAGGAATCCAAGCTCGTACACACCGGCGACGCGGGCGCTGATGCGGCGTGGAATCAACCCCATCGGCGACAGCGTGACCTGGGGCGTGAGGAGCGTCACCTGATCGCCCACACGGACACCAAGTCGCCGAGCCAGGTCCCGGCCCAGCAGAATGCCGGGCCGCTCGTCCTCCCTGGACGCCGCCAGGGCAGCCACGCTCCCCTGGCGCATGGCGCGCTCGATATCCGTCACGCGAGGCTCGAGCGCGGGGTCGATGCCTTTGATGCTGATGAACGAGTCGTCGTAGTCCGTGGAGATGATCGCCTTTCCCAGCACGGCTGGTCCGGCGCCCACGACACGCGGGAACGCCTCGAGCCGCCGGACTTCGGCTTCGTAGTCGTCGATGCCTCCGGTCTTCCACACGTATACGTGGGCCGTCGAACCCAGGATCCGGTCTCGCAGCTCGCGCTGCAGGCCGGTCATCAGCGCAAGGGCGATGACGAGCGCCATCACGCCGACGGCCACGCCAATCGTCGAGATGAGGGAGATCAACGAGATGAACGCCTGCCGGCGCTTCGCCAGCAGGTAGCGGACGGCGACGAACAGCTCGAATCTCATCGCTCGGTCACCAGGTCAGGAGGCCAACCTCGTTCATCGTGGCTTCATCAGCGGAAAGAGGATGACGTCGCGAATCGACGCGCTATCCGTCAGGACCATCACCAGCCGATCGATCCCCACGCCTTCCCCGCCCGTCGGAGGCAAGCCGTATTCGAGGGCTCGGAGGTAGTCCTCGTCCATGACGTGCGCCTCCTCGTCGCCACCCGCGCGGCTGCGCAACTGCTCTTCGAAGCGCTGCCGCTGCTCCACCGGATCGTTGAGCTCGCTGAAGGCGTTCGCGAGTTCGAACCCGCCGACGTACAGCTCGAATCGCTCGACGGTCTCCGGGTCGTCGGGCTTCTGTTTCGCGAGTGGCGACACCTCGGTCGGGAAGTCGAACACGAACGTCGGCTGCACGAGATCGTCTTCGCAGAGGGCTTCGAAGAGCTCCGCCGTCATCCTGCCCGCACCCATCCCGGCCGTCACCTCGACGCCCAGACGCCGAGCCAAAGCTGCCGCCCGATCGCGCGAGCGCAGATCGGCCTCGCTCACCTCCGCCCCGAGCCGCCTGGCGGCTGCCGCGCGTACGGCTTCGCGGAGGGCGAGGCGAGGGAACGGCGCAACGAAGGCGACCGTCCGGCCGCCGAACGTTACCGTGTCCGTGCCGACGGCGGCCCGTGCCACGTCGCTCAGCATGGCTTCGGTGAGCGTCATGAGATCCTGGTAGTCGGCGTACGCCCAGTAGAACTCCAGCATCGTGAACTCGGGATTGTGCTGCGTCGAGATCCCCTCGTTGCGGAAGTTTCGATTGATCTCGAAGACGCGCTCCATCCCACCCACCGCAAGCCGTTTCAGATACAGCTCCGGCGCGATTCGCATATAGAGACGCATGTCGAGCGCGTTGTGATGCGTCACGAATGGCCGAGCCAACGCGCCACCCGCCACCGCCTGCATCATCGGCGTCTCGACCTCGAGAAACCCGCGTCGGTTCAGGAAGTCGCGCATGGCCGCCACCACGCGGCTGCGGACTTCGAACGTGCGCCTCGAGTCGGGATTGACGATCAGATCGAGATAGCGCTGTCGGTACCGGATTTCGACATCCTGCAGTCCGTGCCACTTTTCGGGTAGCGGCAGAAGGCACTTGGCCAGGAACTCCAACCTGGACGCCCAGATGGTCAACTCGTTCGTCTTCGTGCGGAACAGCCGCCCCTCCACGCCGATCCAGTCGCCGAAATCCAGGAGCGCGAACACCTTGAAGTCGAGCTCCGGCAGCGAGTCGTGCCGTACGTAGACCTGGAGGCGCGCCTTGCCGTCCGAGAGCACCAGGAAATTGGCCTTGCCGAAGCTGCGAATCACGAGAATGCGCCCGGCGGTGCGCGTGGATACCTGCGTCGCTGCGAGCTCTTCACCGGTCTTCGCCCCGTGTACCGAGACGATTGCGTCGACCGAGGCGTGTGCGTCGAATCGTCGGGGATAGAGGTCCACCCCGAGCCTCCGGAGCTCCTCGAGGTTCGCCCGGCGCTGGACGACCTGATCGGACTCGTCCTGCACGCGTGTCATGCGCGATCGAGCCGTCGCCGAATGGCGTCGAGCACTCCGTTGACGAACCGTACCGCCTCGTCGCCGCTGAATGCGTGAGCCAGTTCGAGTGCTTCGTTGATGATCACCTTCGCGGGTGTCTCCGGTTCGTGGAGGAGCTCGTACACCGCGAGGCGGAGAATCAGCCGATCCATGACGTTCATCCGATCCAGCCGCCAGTGTTCGGCCGCGTCGGCCACAATCGGGTCGATTTCCCCCACGCGCGCCGCCACGCCCTCGGCCAGCGCGGTCGCAAACATCCGAAGGTCCTCTTCAATCGGCGCGTGTTCCCCGTTCACATGGTTCCAGAAGGTCTGTCGCACCTCGTGCATGGAAAGGCGACCGACCTCCCACTGATAGAGCATCTGCAGCGCCGCTTCTCGCCCCTTGTGGCGTACCTCTCGCTGTGCTCGCGACGGCCCCAGGCGCTCGGCACGGACGGTCATTCCCCGGCACCTGGCGGCGCTTCGCCTCGGACGGGCGAGCCTTGCATGCCCCCTGGCCCGATCCGGCGGAATAGCACGGCCATCTCGATCGCCGCCCGAGCGGCCTCCCGCCCCTTGTTCCCGGGCCCGTCTGCGGCCCGCTCCACGGCCTGCTCCTCTGTGAGCACCGTCAACACGCCGAACGCGATGGGAACTCTCGTGGCGATGGATGCGTGCATGATGCCGTGAGCTGCCGCCGACGCGATGTACTCGAAGTGCATGGTGTCGCCCTTGATGAGACACCCGATACAGATCACGGCGTCGAACCGCGCGCTCTCGGCCAGCCGGAGCGCCGTCACCGGAATCTCGAAGGCACCTGGCACATGAACAATCGTGATGTCGTCGTCGTGAACGGCCGCCTCTGCCAGGGCCGCACGAGCCCCCTGCAGCAGCCCGGCCGTGATCTCCTCGTTGAAGCGCGAGACGACAATCGCGAACCGGCACGCGGTCGCGGAGCCGGCGGCATCCATGATCATCGACAGGCGATGTTCGATGATCGCACAAGTGGGGTCATCGATGATGGAAGCAGCTCTTCAGTGATGGTCCGCCGGGCGCACCGCCGACTCCTTCGCGGATCGCTCGACCCGTGGTCCGGACCGGCATCACTCATCGCCAATCGATGCACGGCGGCGGTCCGCGATTATACCCCACGCCCAGCAGAGTGCCACGCCAAGGACGGCGCCGACGGTGTTCGCGTACACATCCCCCAGCTCGGCGAATCGGCCCGGGACGAACATCTGATGGATCTCGTCAGTCAGCCCGTATCCGACCGTGACGACGAGCGACAGCGTCGCCGTGCGTCTGCCGACCCGGGCCGGCAGCCCTCCGGCAATCGCACGGACGACGAGGACCGCCAGCAGCAGGTACGCAAGCGTGTGACCCGAACGATCCGAGACGCCATCCGGTATCGGCGCGTCCGAAAGAGACGACACATGGAAGATCGCCGCCATGTAGACAACAACGGGCGCCCAGAGCCACACGCCCCGAAGGAGAGGACGTGGGGTGCCAGGGGCGTTATCTGGAGGCCGGTCGGTCACGCGCGAACCGTAGCGGGCGAGTCACACGGGCAGCGGATACAGCAGCCAGCCGAGCGCGAGCCCTGCGACGACGAAGCCGGCAAAGACCCGCGCGCCGAAGCGAAGTTGCTCGCGTGGTTCCTCTCGCATGAGCGTCGCGAACACGACAGAGACCGACAGCGCGAACACAATCATGAGGAGCAGATGGCTCGTCACTTGCGCCCCTGGGCGATATCGAACGCGTCGAGGACGACGAGCATGTTCAGGAGGCCGCCGACAATGAGGAACGTGTTGCCGTATTCGTAGGTCATCGCCACGACATCGCCGCCTCCCGCGCCAAGTGCCTTCGCCGCGACGTACAGCAGGCCGATGCCGAGTTCCGCCGTGGCCATGATTGGCACGAGCGGTTCGGTCATCGTCAAGGAGAACGGGAACAGGCGCCCATCGAGCCAGAGCCCGAACAGGAACATGAGGGGAATCACGACGATGAACGTCAGGCCCTTCTGGCGGCGGCCCAGCCAGAGATGACCCGCTCCGGGGACGGCCCAGGCAGCCGCGCAGATGAGAGACGTCGTCCCGAGCGGCCGGGTCCGATCGACGGTCGTAGCGCGCATTGACGGTAGTGTAGCGCACGCGCCCGCAGCCTCGCGATCGCGATATGCTGAGCACCGTGAACGTCCTGGATCTCGCGCGCGGTCGCACGTTCGACGACTTCCTCCTCACACCACAATACGGCGTCGTCGAACGGCGCGACCCGGCCGCCATCGATCTGTCGTGCCGCCTGTCGCACCACGTCACGCTGAAGCGCCCTGTTGTCTCGGCCAACATGGACACCATCACACGTGCCGAAATGGCCATCGCGGTAGCGGAGGAAGGCGGGATCGGCATCATCGACCGAGGGTTCCGGGCCGGCGACATCGAGCCGCAGGTGCGCGAAGTCGCAACGGTCAAACGGCGGCAGCACGGAATCATTCCGGATCCGTACACGATAGCGGCCTCGGCTCCTGTGGCGGAGGCAGCCGCCATGATGCAGCGCACGGGCGTTGGAACGCTGGTCGTCCTGGATGCACAGCGGCGCGTGGCCGGTCTCGTCACTGCGCGGGATCTGCGCTTCACCGATCCAATCGGCACCGTCGCCGACCGCATGACGCCTCGCAACCGCCTCGTCGTCCACGAAGGTGCGATCGAGGCCAGCGCCGCCGAGGCGATCATGCGCGCACACAAGATCAAGAAGCTCCCGCTTCTCGAGCCCGACGGCACACTGGCCGGCCTGGTCACGGCCAAGGATCTGCTGAAGCAGCGCGATCTGCCGTTCGCCACTCGTGACGCGCAAGGACGCCTGCGGGTCGGGGCCGCGATCGGTGCCACCGGGGACTATCTCGAGCGTGCAGCCGAGCTCCTTCGCGCCGGCGCGGATCTCATCGTCATCGACATCGCCCACGGACACTCGGTCGTCATGGCCCGCGCCATCGAGAGCTTTCGTGCCCGCTTCGGCGACGTGGACCTGCTGGCCGGCAACGTCGCCACGGCCGAAGGCGTGAACTTCCTGCTGGCGCGGGGCGTCAACGGCATCAAGATCGGCATCGGTCCGGGCGGGGGGTGCACGACGCGCCTGAACACCAACTTCGGCGTGCCGCAGGTGCATGCGCTCGCGGAATGCCGCGCCGCCGCCGACGGACGGGTGCCCCTGATTGCCGACGGCGGTATCAAGCGCGACGGGGCACTCGTCCTGGCGCTTCTGTTCGGAGGCGACACCGTGATGCTCGGCAGCGCCCTGGCCGGAACTCTCGAGACGCCGGGCGACACCGTGCAGAAGACGGTCGTGATTCCCGAATCTCACAGGAGTGTCAAGGTGCCCTTCAAGGTCTTCCGCGGCATGGCGTCCCTCGAAGCCATCGTCGACAGGCTGGACGTCGAGGATGCGGAGTCTGCGGACGTGGAGGCGCTCGGCGCCGAAGGCATCGAGGTCAGCGTACCGGCGCGTGGCTCGGTCCGGCCCGTCCTACGAGACATGCTCAAGCACCTGTGCTCGGCCGTCAGCTATGGCGGCGCCCGCAGCCTGTCCGAACTGCAGGAACTGTTCCGTCGCGACCCTGCGCGGTATGCGATCCCGCTCGGCGAATCGGGCCGACGGGAATCGTTCGAGCGGTGACGACGCCACGCTCTTCCGCAGCCCCCGGGGGCCGCAGGCCCTTCACCTGCGGGACGGACTCCGAGACTCCATTGAGCAGGACTCCATTAAGATTGACAACGCATCAGCAACCGACATGGCGCGGGCTCCGCACGATGGCGTGTTGGAGCCGACGAGTGCGGCGGGCTCGCCACACAGGAAGGGGCAGAGGACGGATGGCTTATGACGTGTTCGGCGTCGGCAACGCGATCGTCGATATCCAGCTCAAGGTGGACGAATCGTTCCTGAATCAGATCGACGTGGCCAAGGGCATGATGACTCTCGTCGATGCGGAACGACAAGTGGAGGTGCTGGCGGCCCTTGCGGGACGGGCGACCTTCCGCTGCTCCGGCGGATCCGCCTGCAATACCGTCGTGGGCGTGGCGGATCTCGGCGGCACCGCGGCCTATGCCTGCAAGACAGCCGACGATGAGCTCGGGCACTTCTATGTGGAGGACTTGCGCGAGGTCGGCGTCTCGGTGCCCGTCCCGCCCGGCGCTGGCACGACCGGCACGTCCGTCATCCTGATCACGCCGGACGCGCAGCGGACGATGCTCACACACCTCGGTATCTCGTCGACACTCGCGCCCGCCGACGTGCCGGAACACGAGATTGCCAAGGCCCACTACCTGTACGTGGAAGGCTACCTCTTTCCGGGGGACACGACGCGGGCCACGGCTCTGCGGGCCATCGAGATTGCCAAGCAGCATGGCGTGAAGGTTGCGCTGACGATTTCCGACCCGTTCGTGGTGAACCTACAGCGCGAGCTGCTGTGGCAGTTGATTGAAGGCCCTGTAGATCTGCTGTTTGCAAACCTCGAGGAATCGCGGGCCCTCACGGGCACCCAGGACCCGATCGAGGCCGCCCGCATGATCCACCGCCATGCCACCAACGTGGCGCTGACGTTCGGCCCGAACGGGTCCCTGCTCATGCACGGCGACCAGGTGTATCCCATCGGAGGGGTGCAGACGACAGCGGTGGACACCACCGGTGCGGGCGACATGTACGCGGCCGGCGTCCTGTACGGCCTCACGCACGGGCTGTCGTGGCAGCAGGCCGGTCACCTGGGATCCCACGCCGCCGCTCGCATCGTCGCTCAGATGGGCGCCCGTCTCGAGCGAAAGTTCACGGCGGAGGAGATACAGGTCATGGCCGGAGGCGTTGCCTCGTAGCCCGCGGCGTTGCCTCTCCTGCGGGGCCACCCTGGGCAACGTCGAGCGGGAGACGGCTGAGCGAGACGTGTCGGCCTCACGAGTGCGGATGGAGGGCCACCTCGAGGTGGCCCCCACGCACGAACGAGTGGTTTCCTCACTCGTGGGGGCCGGCTTCAGCCGCCCATCTCGCGCCGGAGTGCGGGTGGCGCACAGTGCCACCCCGGCGAGGCGCAGCTTCGCTGGAGTTCCGGACGTCAGCCCGTGACAGCCAGGTACTTGCCGATAATCGGCGCGAGATCCTTCTTGACCTGATCCGGAACGGCGTCGGGGCGTGTGATGAGCGCGTACTTCAGCGCCGTGGCGCACTCGCAGGTCCGCGCATACGGGAGACGAGCCACCGCAGCGGCAATGACCTCCTGCGCTGTCTTCGCGTTCTGGATCAGATTGTTCACGATCATGTCCACGGTCACATGGTCGTGGTCCGGGTGCCAGGAATCGTAGTCGGTGACGAGCGCAATGGTCGTGTAACATATCTCGGCCTCGCGCGCGAGCTTGGCCTCCTGCAGGTTCGTCATGCCGATGACGTCGGCGTCCCAGGACCGGTACAGCCTGGATTCCGCCAGCGTCGAGAACTGCGGGCCCTCCATGCAGACGTAGGTGCCGCCGCGATGCACCGTCGCCCCGGCGCGCCGGCCGCTCTCGAAGACAATCTCGCTCAGTACCCGGCAGAACGGGTGGGCAAACCCGACGTGCGCGGCCAGGCCGTTGCCGAAGAACGTTCCCTGGCGGCCGAACGTCCGATCGATGAACTGATCGGGAATCACGATATCGAGTGGTTCGAAGGCCTCTTTGAGGCTTCCAACCGCGCTGGCGGACAGGATGTACTCCACGCCCAGCAGCTTCATGCCGTAGAGGTTCGCGCGGAAATTCAACTCGGACGGCAGGAGTCGGTGTCCCGCCCCGTGTCGTGCGAGGAACGCCACCCGCCGTCCGCGAAGCGTACCGAGGAGAAAGGGACCGGACGGCTCACCGAACGGCGTCTCGATCGTCACTTCGCGGCGGTCGCTCACCTCGGCCATGTCGTACAGCCCACTTCCGCCAATGATGCCGATGCTCACCTGCTCCATGCTCTTCGTCTCAGTGCCGTCTGGACGGCCTCCCCGCTACAGCACCGCCTCCACGTACCGCCGTCCGTCCCGCTCCCGGACGTACCCGGCTGCCACATGCGGGTCGTGCTCGAAGAAGATCAAGTACTCGCGCTCGATTGCCTCTCGGATGAAGCGCTTCTTGAACATCAACGTCTCCACCGGAAAAAGGTCGTATCCCATGATCCACGGATCCGGCAGATGCGCCGTCGTCGGGACGAGATCCGCAGTGAACACAGCCGTCCTGCCCGCGGATTCCAGATACACGATCTGGTGCTGGCCCGTATGCCCTCCAGTCCGCACCACACGTACGCCGGGCCGGATGATCTCGTCTCCATCGACGAAGGCCACAACCCCTGCATCCTTCAGCGGCACGAAATCGTCCTGCAGGTAACTGGCGCGGTTCCGCTCGTGCGGGTGCGTGGCATCCTCCCACTCCGCGGTACGGATCACACACTGTGCGCGTGGAAAGCGGGGACGAAGGCGGCCATCCTGTCGAATCGTCGCTCCACCGAAATGGTCGAAATGCAGGTGCGTAGCCAGCACGACGTCGATTGCGTCGGCCGAGATGCCGGCTGCCGTCAGCGCGTGATCCAACTGGCAGGTGCGATCGAGCGCGTAGATGTCACGCTGCTTCGCGTCCATCTTGTCGCCGGCGCCACAGTCGACGATCATCCTCCCCCAGCATGCCTCTACGAGCAGCGGTCGCATCGTCAACTGGATGCGATGGCGATCGTCGGGCGGCGCCTTCTTCTCCCAGAGCGGACGGGGTACGACCCCGAACATCGCGCCCCCGTCGAGCCGAAACGGCCCGTCGTGAAGCGTGGTCAGCCGCAGGTCGCCCCACTCGATCGTCCGCACCTCGAGATGCGGACCCGTCGCTGCCGGCTGCCTGAGCTCCACGAGCACGCCGTGCGCTGATGAAGGGTGAACGAAGGCGACCAGTGCGCCAGCGGCCCCGGGGCGCGGCTCCGCATCCACCAGCCGAACCCCTCTCGCCGCGAGCTGTACCAGCGCCGCACGTAGATCCTCGACGCGCAATGTCACGTGGTGAAGGCCAGGCCCTCGCCTGTCGATGAATCTGGCAATCGGCGACTCGGGCCTCGTCGCCTCCAGCAGTTCGAGGGCCGATGCCCCGACCTGAATGTGGCTGGCTCGCACGCCCTGGGACGGTACGTCTTCGGGCGCCTCGACCTCGAGACCAAGGGCGTCCCGATAGAAGACAAGCGCCGACTCGAGATCCCGAACGGCAACGCCGATATGGTCGAGCACTGCTCTCATGGCTGTTCCGTCCCCGTTCCTGTCTCAGCCGGCCTGGCGTCCATGCCCATCGTCCGATGCATCACCTCGGCGACCGCGGAATACGGATCGGTCCGGCGAGCGACGACCGCATCCACGAGCGCATCGAACTCGCCCGGGCGCAGCAGCACCTCGCGCACGTGTGCGCGACAGCGCTCGGTGAGCAACTCCTCGAGGCGCGAGATGATGCGCTCCCGCCCGCGACTGATGCGCTGCGGCGCCGTCTCGTCCCGGAACCGACGGATCGAGGCCCACAACTCGTCGATCCCGACGCCTGCCACCGCGTCGGTCTTGAGAATTGGCGGACGCCACTGCTCCGGTTCGAACGCCTGCAGCGAGAGACTGACCGCCACGGCGTCGACGGCTCGATCGGCACCTTCGCGGTCTGCCTTGTTCACCACGAAGATGTCGGCAATCTCCATGATCCCGGCCTTGATCGCCTGCACATCGTCTCCCGTGCCGGGCACGAGCACCACGACGGACACGTCCGCGGCACGAACGATCTCAATCTCGTCCTGCCCCACCCCGACCGTCTCGATGATGACGATGTCGCTCCCGGCCGCGTCCAGGATGAGCGCCACATCGCTCGTGGCCCGCGCAAGGCCACCCAGGTGCCCCCGTGTGGCCATGCTGCGAATGAAGACGCCGTCGTCACCCGTGTGCGCCATCATGCGGACGCGGTCACCCAGGATGGCTCCTCCGGTGAAAGGGCTCGTCGGGTCCACGGCCACGACACCCACCGTCTGACCGCCACTTCGAATCAGGGTGGTCAGCCGGTCCACGAGCGTGCTCTTCCCCGCGCCCGGGGCGCCGGTGACGCCCACAAAGTACGCGCGGCCCGTGTGCCCGAAGATGCGGCCGATGAGCGCGGCGCTCTCCGGTGCGTCGTCCTCGACGAGGGACATCGCGCGCGCGACGGCCCGCGGATCGCCCGCCAGGACACGATCGGCGAGCGTGTGTTCAGCTGGCAAGCAGGTGTCGCGCGATGACGAGCCGCTGAATCTCGCTCGTGCCCTCGCCAATGGTGGTGAGTTTCACATCCCGGAAGTACTTCTCCGCGGGATAGTCCTTCACGAACCCGTAGCCGCCGTGAATCTGCACACCATCCTCGGCCGCACGCACGGCAATCTCGCTGGAGTACAGCTTCGCCATGGCAGCCTCGAGCGTCGTGCGCTGCCCCCGATCCTTCATGGCGGCCGCCCGATACGTGAGGAGACGCGCGGCTTCGATGCGCATGGCGTTGTCCACCAGCTTGGCGCGAATGCTCTGGAAGGTGCCGATGGCCTGGCCGAACTGCCTCCGCTCGAACGCGTACTGCCGGGCCGCGTCGTAGGCCCCCTGCGCCAGGCCCACGGCCAGGGCTGCTATCCCGATGCGACCGGCATCGAGCACCTGCAGGGCATTGATGAAACCTTGCCCCTCTGCACCCAGCAGTTGCGTCTCCGGCACGCGGCAGTTCTCGAAGACGACTTCGCTCGTCTCGCTCGCCCGCATCCCGAGCTTGTCTTCCTTCCTCCCGGAGCGAAATCCCGGCGTCCCACGTTCGACGATGAACGCGGAGATGCCGCGATTGCCCTTGGCCCGATTCGTGATCGCCATGACGACGATGACGTCGCCGGTGCTGCCATGGGTGATGAACTGTTTGGTGCCGTCGATCACCCAGCCATCGCCATCACGCCTGGCGGTGGTCCGCATCGCCGCCGCGTCGCTGCCGGACGTGGCCTCCGTGAGTCCCCAGGCCGCCAGCCGCCGGCCGGTCGCCAACGGCACGAGATGCGCCCGCTTCTGGGCCTCGGATCCGAACATGGCGATGTGCGCGACACCGAGCCCGTTGTGTGCCGCCACCGACAGGCAGATGGAGGGGTCGACCCGAGCCAGCTCCTCGAGGCAGATGCAGTAATCAACGGATGGCATGCCCGCGCCGCCGTAGGTCTCGGGAACCTGGATCCCCATCAAGCCCAGGGCTGCGAACTTCTCGAGCAGCTCCCGCGGAAAGTGCTGGCCCTTGTCCCACTCCCTCACGTGCGGACGGAGTTCGGCCTCCGCGAACTCGCGGATGCTTCGGCGCAACAGCTCCTGATCTTCGGTGAACCGGATCTGCATAGAGACCGAACGAATGCGAGGCTGCGCCTCAGACCGCCGAGACGACTACGCGATTGTCGGCTCCGCCTCGCCCGGTGGCAATATCTCCCTGCCCCGATCGACCGCTCGTCCCGGACCTCGACTCATTCGCATGGGTTCTGGCCGATCGAGACGTTTCGAGGCATGACCAGCGTCCGCTCGATCGTATCATTCGGTATGAGACACGTCCTGTGCGTCGTGATGGCCGCGTGCGTCCTCGCGGCCCTTCCCAGCCCGGGTTTCGCCGATGCCACGCTCTTCATCGGCACGAGCCCGACGCCGGCGAATCGACCGGCGAGGGGCGCGGCGCTCGGCTTCGGCCTCATCATCCTGGGATTCGAGTTCGAGTACGCGTCTTCGTCGGAAGAGCTCGCCGGGGCAGCGCCTGCACTCACCACCGTGATGGGAAACGCCCTCCTGCAAACGCCGGTCATCGCCGGCTTCCAGCCGTACGTCACGGCAGGGCTCGGCGGATATCGTGAGCAGCTCGGGCAGGAGCAACATGAGACGCACCTGGGATTCAACACGGGAGGAGGGGTCAAGGTCTCGGTGATCGGGCCCATCCGCGTGCGCCTCGATTACCGTGTCTTCGCCCTGCGCGGCGAACCGCTGCAGTCGACTGTGCACAGAATCTACGCCGGCGCCAACGTCGCGTTCTGACCAGGCATTGGGCCTCCGGCCTCTTGGACGCGTCCGGGGGACCCTGGCGGTCAGGCCCGACACGGCAAGAGCCACGAACGGCGCTCGCCGCTCGTGGCTCTCAGCGACTCCGACC
>CAZDLW010000105.1:0-16982 GCA_964505975.1 uncultured Bifidobacteriaceae bacterium
TGGACGGCGAAGTTCGTGATCTCGATCCCCGCGTCGTGGTGCGGCCACGCCTAACGCGCTCTGGCCGGGCGACCGAGTGGTGACGGCCCTACAATGTCTCTGTGCAGCGCGGCAGCGTCCAGACCCTGTTCCGTGCGCTCCATGAGAGGGGCGTCCGCTACCTCGTCGCCGGCGGCCTGGCCGTCGTCGCCCACGGCTACGTCCGGTTCACCGCCGACGTGGACCTCGTGCTCGCGCCTGAGGCAGACAACCTCCGTGCGGCTCTCGACGTGCTGCGTACGCTCGACTATCGCCCGCGCCCTCCTGTGGACCTCGATGACTTCCTCGATCCGGAGATGCGTGCATCCTGGGTGCGCGAGAAGGGCATGATGGTGTTCTCGCTCTACAGCCCCCGCGACGGAGCTCTACATCTTCGTTGAGACTCCGTTCGACTTCCCCACGGCGTATGCAAAACGCGAGATCCAGGAGATTGAGGCGGGAATCCCGGTCACGTTCGTCGGGCTGGACGACCTGCTCGAGATGAAGCGCCGCGCTGGACGGGCGCAGGACGTGCTGGACATCGATCACCTGAGCCGGATCGGAAGGGATTCCAATGTCCGGGATTCCTTCTGCAACCCTGAGGCCCAAGGCCTGCGGGCCTATCCCTCACAGGCTCTCAGCCAACCGCCGCGCCAGCGTCAACCCCGTCAGCACGGGATTCACCGAAAATACTGCGCTGTGGCAGCCGGCCAGCCATGGAGGTCGCCGGGCGTGAGCCGCGGGCACCAACCACACCAGTAGATCGACTTGCCGCCGGTGCAATACGCGAGGTCCGGGAACTCCACGTTGCCGCGCCACGGCATGCCCCAGACGAGCTCGCGCGCCACGCCGGGGTCGGCCGCCGGCGCGATCGGCGCCGGGACGTTCAGGCCGATGTGCGCGAGGTTCTGCTCGCGCTCCGACACGAGGAATCGCCCGGCATCGAATAGCAGCACGTGCGCGCCGGGATTCCGGCGGAACAGCTTCGTCGCGCCCATCCGAATCACCGCCAGCCAGATTCACGTGCGCAGCGTCCGAGTCCCTGACGCTGCGGGCGCACGCGCGTCGCCGACTCAGTCGCCGACGATCCGGACCGTGCCCGCATCGCCGTCCACCTCGATCATCTGGCCGTCGAGGATCACGGCTGTACCGCCCCGGTACCCACGACGGCCGGGATGCGATACTCCCGTGCGACGACCGCGCAGTGGCACAGGATGCCTCCCGCGTCGGTCACAATCCCTCCGGCCGTGGCGAAGAGGGGAGTCCATGGCGGCGCCGTGGTCTCGGTCACCGGATGTCTCCTTCCTGGAGTCTGCCGGCCTCTTCGAGCGACCGGATCACGCGGGCGCGTCCGCGTACGCGGCCCGGCGATCCCGCGTGTCCTCTGAGGACGCCTGGAACATCGGACGCGGGCGGGGGGCCCCGAAGAACTTCGTCAGGAAGCGGCCGATTATGTCGTCGGGTGGTGGTCCGTAGTCGGTGCCGAGTGCGGGCGGCGGGTTGAGCCGGCGGCAGCGGTCGAGGTCTGCCTTGCGTCCCGCGACGAGCGAACGATGGGAGACGCCATGGCAGATCAGGTCATCGGCCGCGAGCGCCTCCTCCGTCGTGAGGAAGAAGACGTCATCGACCTCGTCGACCACGCCGTGACGATAAGAACGACGAACGCCCTATTCGCCTCTAGGCTCCGGCTGCGAAGGTTAATCGATCACCCCTTATACGACGTCGTTCCCCCCGGGCACGGCGCAGACGAGGCGGCCTCTTGCGACGGTGCGGTTCACAGCCCGGCTCGGGGGTGCACAGCGCAGATGATCGGTGTGTTCTTTCCGCCTATCACGGGCGCCGGTCGCGCGACAGTCGTTGCGCGGTGATCGTCACGCGCAGGCGACACGCCTCCCGTGGCGATTCACGAGCCGCAGGAAGGACGAGCCACGCGCCTATCAGGCGATCTCGAGCAGCGGGTCGTCGTCCGGAGGGAAGGAGCCGACCACACGCGGGGGCGCACGTGGCGGCTGCGGCCGAGGCACCTCCATCGGTAGCCCACGATGCGTCAGGATCCGTCGAACTACCGCCGGGCCTTCGATGAGGGCAAGGAGCTTGAACCGCCCGCCGCACCGAGGGCACGCCAGCATGTCGAAGCCAAAGCTCCGCCGCGTCAATTGCGCCCACAGGTAGTTCGAGGCCCGCGGCGGGAGCCGGCGGGGACGCCGGTGACGACCGGCCTGGTGACACTGCGTCCACCGTCGGCAGCTGCGGGTCACCCGCCGGGGCCGACAGGCGCGACCGCCACGCGGCATGCGCAGACAGCACGCCGTAATACAGGACCAGATTGATCCGCGGGCGCGGGGTGAGCGACGCCAGTCGCTCCAGTAGCTTCAGCGGGTGAAATCGGAGGTGCGTCGTGCCATCCGACCAGCGGTGGCGTAGCGCCAGCAGTACCACCGGCGGTCCTGTGGATCCGGTCGTGGGCGATCGGGGGCCGCAGCGCATAGCGGCACACGCGCTCCAGCCGCGCCCGATCGCCCCCGGGCACGACGACAGCTGCGTCGAGATCGAACCCGTCACCGGCGGCGTGACACGGTCCGCGCCGCGCAGGCCACGGCTCCGCCTCGGTCCACGTGCCACACCGCCGGACCTGGGTCCCGGGCCGGGGCCCTGTTGCCGTGCGACCCTCGATGGAGGCCGCCGTGAGCCCGGCCAACACCGGCGCCTCCGCTGCGAAGGGATCTGGCTCACCCTGATTGGCCGTCACGCGTCGCCGCTCCAGGAGCCGGTGCACGCGCCGCGCAACAGTCGCGAGCACGTGGTGCATGTCGTCCTCACTCGGCGGCCGCGCCGGATGAAACTGCAGTCGCCCCGTCCTCTCGTCCGCGAACACCCCGTCGAGGACGAGAGCATGCGTGTGCACGTTCGTGTTGAGCGCCGCCCCAAACCGCTGAATGATCGCGACCGCCCCGCTCCGACCGTCCGGAATCCCGGCGGCCCGCGCCCGACGCCGGAGGAACCCGAACACCGCGGGAACCAGCCGATCCAGCCGACAGCCTTCACACTGGAACCGGGCGAAGCCACCGGCGAGCCACCCACACGAGAGGAAGCCACGAAACTTCTCGTCGATGAATCGCGGCAGCCCCGC
The DNA here is from genome assembly GCA_964505975.1 of uncultured Bifidobacteriaceae bacterium. Taxonomy (GTDB): domain Bacteria; phylum Acidobacteriota; class Vicinamibacteria; order Vicinamibacterales; family UBA2999; genus Gp6-AA40. Next base: position 3,149 of record CAZDLW010000105.1, read on the forward strand.
GCCCTCCCCCCAGGAGCCCGCCGATGCGCGGAACGTTTCGTTGTGATCGCGCACGACCTGATAAAGGACGCTGTCGGCCGCTCGGCGCGGCTCGTAGATGCGGGAGGGAGTCACAGCCGCGCAGGAGGCGCGGATCATGCCACGTCATGAGGGTCTCGGTTTGTTCGGAATCGCACGCACCGGCGGCCCACCGCTGCGGAATCCGTGTGCGACGGCAATGTCCATGTACGCAGAAACTTCACTACGTCCGCACGTGTGGTTCCAGCTCGGTGTCCCGCGGGGCGTGTCGCCGGCGCGATGACGTGACGTGGCTCCATGGACAGCGGGGTGAGATCGATGCGATCGATCAACGCGGTGCAATCGGTACTCGACGCAGCCGTCCCCAGGCGACAGGTGCGGCAAGAGCCCCACTGTCACTTTAATCGCGAGAACGTCCACTCGCTGCGCGAGATGTGAAACGCTGCCGCCAATACCATCACGAGCACCAGGCCAGCGGTGGCGAGGGGCATCAGGATCGGCTTGATACGCATGACCGCAGGTAGGAGCAGACCCACAGCGCCAGCAAGCTCGGACACGCCGATGAACCGAACCAGCGCTGGCGGTAGCGCGCCGGGCCACGGGGGCGGCCATCGGCCGAGCCACAGGTGGCCCTCGGTCCGTGCCCGAGGTCGCATAATCCGGAATCCGTTCACCTCCGTTGAATCCTCCACGGGCGAAGCGGTCACCAAAACCTCGTTCATACCGCCTATCGTCCTGCGCGCATCGCTCAAGTGCGAAGGGCCTGACGTAGTGTCCTGTCCCGCGTAAAACTTGCCGATGCGCCGGGCGGGGCATCCCGGCTGGCGGCGTTGCTCCTCCCTTACATATGCCCAATATGCTCGGTCGTCGCGCCTTGTCGGCCGGGCGCATTGGCGCCCTCGGTGCACCAGCCATTTCGTGGACACACCTCTAGAATCGGCGCTGGCGGGATGGGTGTATTGCTTCGGGGCGCCCGGTGCCGCCTCGAACCTCCGTCGACGCGCCTGGCGAGCCGCTGACCCGATAGCCTTCCGGCGGCTTGCCATGCGCTGTGAAAACTACCGCCGCACCAGCGTTACCTCCAGCGCCCGGGCCTCTCCTTCCCGCAGCGAGAAGCTGACCGTCCGCGGGCGCAGGCGGTCCAGCAGCCCGGGATCCTCCGCTTCACCGTCTTCGAGATAGTCGACTGCCGCAGCAAGGTATCGATCGAGCGGCGGGAGCCCGCGAATGCGGAAGCGACCCTGCTCGTCCACCCGCACCGCGCGAACGTAGCGCGACGGATACGCCCACTTCTCCGCATCGTCCGGAAACACGATGACACTGGTGGACCGGGATGCGGACCGGGAAGACAGGACGCCGCTCACATCGGTGAGTCGGTCGGTGAGCACGATTCGGGCACTCGCATTCTGCCGGTGCCTCAGATCAATCGCTGTGTCCGTCACGTCGGCATCGTCGACGATGATGGCCTTGACGGCCCAACCGTCCGGTAGTCCGTCGACCTGCAGGAAGAAGGGCGTGCTCAACCCTGCGATGCGGAAGCTTGCACCGCCGCGGGAGTGCATCGAGCCGCCCCCGGCGCGCACAGGGCGCGTGCTCACGCCAAGCCCCACTGGCAGCGGCTGCACGACTCCGGCGTCGCGCACGAACGTACCCACCATCGATCCACCGGGGCTGACCACCAGTGTGATGCCCGTCACGTCCTCGCTGCCGACGACGAGAGGAAGAGATGCCGTCTCCATGAGGCCGTTGCCAGCGTTGTAGGCCGCGTTGAGCGAGTACGGACCCGGCGGTACGTCGCGGAGCGTGAACCGGCCATCCTCGAATGCGTCGCCGGCAATCGTGAGCGGAACGTGGCCAGCCGCTGCGTTCACGTAGCCGAGCCCCACTGCGTCCGACACGAGGTTCACCATGGCCGCGACGGGTGCGCCAGAGGATCCCAGCACGACGCCCGCTACCCTCGCCGCGCGCATGGGCACGAGCGGAATGTCGGCGGCGGCCTCGCCGCCTGCCCCAAGGGAGATGCGCTGAGCGAGCGTGAAATCCACCGTACCCGGGTAGTAGATGGGCACGCCACGCCCGGGGATGGGGCCACTGGGCATAGCAGCTGTGGCAGCGACGTAGTAGTCGCCCGGCGCAAGCCCGTACACGCGGTAGGCACCAAGATCGTCTGTCGTGTCGCTCACGCCGGCCGGTTGCAGCTGGCGGCGCCCCTGTACCATTCGCGCCCGGAGCACCTGCACGCGAACTCCGGTGGCCGGCTCGCCGCGCTCGTCGTAGACGAGTCCTGTAATCGCCCCGCTCCTCGTCAACGCGAGGTTGGCGGTGAACCGCTGCCCTTCTGCGAGGCCAATCGGCACGGATGCGTCGAATGGCACGCGCTGCCCGAACTGCAACGACACGAAACCGGCCTTGGACGCCGTCAAGCGGTATTGCGCGGCGGGCAGATTCCGCAACTCGAAATACCCGTCGCCATCGGTCGTCACCAGCCGGTTCACCCCGTTCTCGCTCATGGCGCGTACTTCCGCGCCGCGGACGGGCGTGCCGGTGTCCACCATCGTGACGCGGCCACGAATGACAGCCGTGAGCGGATCAATCCTGGGCCGGCCCGCCGGGTCGCGCGCATCTGGCCGCTGCGCGCTCAACGGGATCGACACCATGGTCCCGGCCAGCAGCAGGATGACGACATGGCGAATCATGGAACGTCTCCTTGGCTCATCAACGCACGAGGAGCGGCAGATCGAGGGCCCTCCCCTCCTGCTCCGCGAACGAGAAGCCCATCGAGAACGGTCGCACTCGCGCCAGAAAGTCCGGATCGTCTCCCTCTCCCTCCTCGAGATAGTCCACGGCGACGGCTCGATACTGCTCGCCACGCGGAAGACCCAGAATGCGATACCGGCCCTGGGCGTCTGCGCGTACGGTGCGAACGTAGCGCGACGGGTAGACCCACTTCGACGAGTCCTCGGGAAACACGACAACGCTGACGTCTCCAGGAGAGCCGAGCGAATCAATCGCGCCACTGACCTCGGTGACGCGATCCGAGAGTTCCACTCGGGCCGTGGCATCCTGGCCCGACGATACGGCAATTGGTTCGTCGGTCGCGTCGATGCCGTTGACGACAATACGATGAACGGTCCACCCGTCGGGCACGCCGTCGATCGAGAAAGACAGCGGGCCGCTCACATCGGTGATCTCGAACCTGCTCTCCGACGTGGTACCTCTCACCACGCGGCCATCGGACCGCGCGCTGCGTGCCGCAATCCCGAGTCCTCTCGGCAGGGGGCGCGTCACGCCATCGGCGGGCACGAAGGATCCGCGCACGGTCGCGCCACGTGCGGTGACGAGCGTGACGCCGGCAACCGGCTCGTGTCCGACGGTCACCGGGATCTCCGCCGTCTCTGCGCTTCCGCTCCCACGAAGCGTCGCGGTGAGAACGTAGTGGCCGGGCGCGACGTCTGGAAGCGTAAACGTCCCATCCGGGCGCGTTGCCCCTCCAGCACCGTGTGGAGCCCCCAACTCGGCGGCTTCGGACGAGAGCGAGAGGAACGCATCGGCGGCCGTCCCCGCCGACGTGAACACCGTCCCCTCGATGCTCACGGCGCGAACGGGAAGCAGTTGAAAGTCCGCGTGCGCCTCCGTTCCGTATCCAATCGGCACGCGCTGCGCTTCGGCGAGGTTTCCGGTCCCGGGATGATACGTGGGCGCGTACGTGGTCTCGATGACGGAGCCGGCCGGCGCCACGCGCATGCTGGCGGCCACGTAGTAGTCGCCCGGCGGCAAACCATATACGCGAAAGGCGCCCGTGTCGTCCGTGTAGTCGCCGCTGCCGATACTCTGCAGTCGCCGACGACCCTGGACCGTGCGCGTCCGATACACGTTCACCCGCACGGCCGCCACCGGTTCACTGAACTCGTCGTAGATGCGGCCGGCGATGACGCCGCCGCGCCACAGTGGAATCTCGACTGCCGCGCGCCGGCCGGCTGCCAGTGCGATCGGGGGTGGCGTCTCGAAGGGCCGCCGTTGTCCGGCCTGCCAGGCGATGAAACCACCCTTCGACGCGGTCACTCGCCATGCACCGGACGGCAGATCCCGCAAGTCGAAGCGACCATTCTCGTCGGTCACGGTATCCCGGACGCCGTAGTCGCCCCGCGCGCGAATGTCCGCGCCCCGTACAGGCTCGCCCGTCTCTGCCACGAACACGCGGCCAGCGATAGACGCCGTGCCCGTCGGCCCGACGACGACCGGCCCCAACGGCACCGAGCTGCTGGTGGTCTGAACAGCGGAGAACCCGTCGATGGAGCGCGCGCGTTCGGCAAACAGCGCGATGCTGCCAATCACGGCCACGACCAGTGCTGCCCTGCGTGCCATGGTGAGCGCCCTCGTCGATTGCGCGGTTCTTGGTGCCTACCTATCGCGCAAGGCTGCGCGTCTCGAAGTCCACCTGGTTGAGCGGGACGTCCCAGTGCGCCACGAGGATTTCGAAGCGGCGCTGTTCCTCACGGTTGAACGTGTCCCTGTCGGGATAGAGCTTCGCGATGATCTCCTCGTCGGTCGGCGTCGTCGGCGGGCTGGGCGGCACAACGAGCTCCACCGCGAACGTCCAGTCGGCGCGGCCGTCGCCGTGATATTCCGGTACGAACGTCCGCACCGACACGTAGCGCCCCGCTCTCTCGCGCGCCTTGAGCACGGGATAGTGATTGCGCTGGAACAAGTCCAGGAACTCGTCCTGAAAGCCCCACTTGACCGTGTAGAAGTACCAGATGGCTTTGGGTTCGCTGGCGGGCTGTCGCAGCGGCGCCTGGCCATGGGTGGCCAGCGAGGCCAGCAGCACCACCGCCGCCATTGCCGTTGCGGTTCGTGGTTGCATCACGTGGACTCCTCGAAGAGAGTTCGATTATGCCTCAACGGAGGGTGCGCCGGAGGCGCAAGCTCCTACAATTGATCCGCTGGGGGACGCCAATGCCCGCACGCACACCCGAAGAGCTGGACCGCCTGTTCGAAGACGCATTGAGTGCTGCAGACGTCGAGGGGCAGCGCTCGGGGTAGTCACGGTGCAACGGCCGTGGGGCTCCTGGGACGGGGTGGACCCGGAAGGAAACATCTTTCAGCTCTGGGCGCCGGAACGTGCTGCGGAAAGTACCCGACGAAGGGCGTGAAGACGGCCATCCTTGCACAGGTCAGCTATGCCCAGCCAGGTCCCACCGACACTGCGTGACGTGTACGCCGCGCGACGGCGCATCCAGCCCGTCATCACGCCCACGCCGCTGCTGCGCCATCCGCTCCTCTCCCGGGCACTCGACTGTGATGTGCTGGTCAAGCACGAGAATCAGAACCCCACGGGCGCGTTCAAGGTGCGCGGCGGCCTGAATCTCGTCGCGTCCCTCGACGCCGACGAGCGCCGGCGGGGCGTCATTGCGGCCAGCACGGGCAACCATGGGCAGTCGATTGCGTTTGCCTGTCAGCGTGAAGGCGTGCCGTGTGAGATCTGTGTGCCGATCGACAGCAACCCGGACAAGGTGGCGGCCATCCGGGCATACGGCGCCATTGTCATCGAGCACGGACGCGACTACGACGAAGCGCGGATGCACGTCGAGGCGCTGGCGGCGGCGCGAGGCCTTCGATACGTCCACTCGGCCAACGAACCGCTGCTCGTTGCCGGCGTCGCCACGTATGCACTGGAAGTGTTCGAGGAGCTGCCGGCGCCCGATGTCATCTTCGTGCCCATTGGCGGGGGCAGCGGTGCCAGCGGGGCGGTTCTCGTTCGCGACGCTCTGGGTGCGCAGACACGAATCGTCGGCGTGCAGGCCGAGCGGGCGGATGCGTTCGCCCGCTCGTGGCGACGCGGCAGTCGCGTGGCGGGCGATCGCGCCGACACGTTCGCCGAAGGTCTCGCCACGCGAGTCACCTTCGACCTGACGTTTGGCATTCTCGAGCGGCGGCTGGACGAGGTGGTGACGCTGAGCGAAGAAGAACTGGGCGACGGCGTGCGCCTCGCGCTGCGCACCACGCACAATCTGGCCGAAGGCGCCGGCGCAGCGTCGCTCGTGGCGGCCATGAAGCTGCGCGCATCCCTTCGCGACAAGGTCGTCGTGTGTGTCATGACGGGAGGCAATATCGACGCGGCAACGCTGAAGCGCGTGCTTTGAATCTCGGCGCCATCCCGCACGCCCGTGCCGGCGGCGCGAGCATTCACAGGCTAGCGACACGAATCGGCTGCGCAACCAGCCCCGTTGTCGCTGAACCGCCCGGGAGCCCTTGTCCCAACGGTCCACGGCCTTGGCGCGCAGTTCCGGCCCCAGAAGCCGGTCCCATTCAGACCTCGATCGGGCGGCCTTCTCCGCACTTGCTATTTTTATAGCACTTATGCTATAAAACTCGCCGATGACGAAGCGGCTCGCTCCCGCACTCGCCCGCCGTGAACGGCAGATCATGGACATCCTGTATCGGCTGGGCCGGGCCACTGCCGCCGAAGTCATGGACGCGCTGCCGGGCAGCTCCAGCTACTCCACCGTGCGCACCCAGCTCCGCGTCCTGGAAGAGAAGGGACATGTCCGCCACGAGGAAGAGGGCCTGCGCTACGTATACCTGCCGGCCGTGCCACGCCACGCCGCGCGCAGGTCCGCACTGAAGCACCTCGTCGAGACCTTCTTCGACGGATCGGCGGAAAAGGCCGTGGCGGCGCTGCTCGGCGGCGAGGGCACGCGCCTCTCCCAGGACGAGCTCGACCGCCTCGCCGATCTGATTGCCAGCGCACGCAAGGGCACCGGCAAGGGGGACCGATGATTGACTTCCTGTTCGACAGCACGGTCAAGGTGTCTATCGTGCTGCTCATCGCCCTGACGGCCACGCGCCTGCTGCACCGGCGTTCGGCCGCACTGCGTCACTGGGTACTCGCGGCGGCAGTCGTGTGCGCGGCGGTGCTGCCCGCGCTGGAGCGCGTGGCACCGTCCTGGCACATGCCACCCGGTACTCTAACGTCCCTTTTGTCATTCCATCCCGCTGCATCGGGAGCGCACTCACTGACGGGGGCAGCCGAACCGGCGGTGACCGCCACGTCAATGGCTGACGCCGAGGTGAGCACCGCGCAAGCTCGAGACCTCGGACTCCTGCTTGGCGCACTCTGGGGCGCCGGGTTCATCTGGAGCATGTCGATACTGGCGATCGGCTGGAGGCGGCTCGCCTGGCTCGCCTCGCGCTCCGGGAGTATCCGACGCGGGCCCTGGGCGGATGCGCTCGAGGACGCTCGCCAGGCATCTGGAATCACGCGGCCCATCACGTTGCTGAGCAGCCAGCATCCGCACTTGCTCGTCACTTGGGGCCTCGTCCGACCGAAGGTGCTCCTGCCGACAGGCGCGGATGAGTGGCCCGCGGACCGCATGCACGTCGTGATGCGCCACGAGATCGCGCACATCTTCCGCAACGACTGGGCCGTGCAGATGCTGGCCGAGATCCTGCGCTGCGCGCATTGGTTCAACCCGCTGCTGTGGCTCGTCTGCCGGCGGCTGCGCCAGGAAAGCGAGCACGCCTGCGACGATGCGGTGTTGAACTCCGGGGTCGTCGATGCCCCCCTCTATGCCTCGCACGTGCTGGAGCTGGCCCGGCGCTCCAGCGACAGCCGCCGCCTCTCGATTCCGGCGCCAGCCATTGTCCGTCACTCGAGCCTCGAAAGGAGGATCCGCGCCATGTTGGACGCTCGTGTTCATCGTCAGCCGGTAACTCGACCGATGCGGGCCGCCATTGCTATCGGCGTGCTCGGCATCGCCTTGCCCGTCGCCGGATATGCCCAGGCCACGTTTGCGTCGTTCTCCGGCTCCGTGCTGGATCCCATGCATGGTGTGCTGCCGGCCACCACGCTCGTCCTCACGAACGAGCAGAGCCGGGCGAAACACGAGGTGCAGACGGACCGCACCGGTCGCTTCGAGTTCGTCGGACTGCCGCCTGGCCGCTATCAACTCCAGGCGCAATTGCCGGGTTTCGCGATCCTTCACGGGACGGTCGTAATGGTTGGGCAGGACGTGGAGCAGGATCTCACGCTGAAGCTCGGCTCACTCGAGGAGACCGTGACGGTGGCGCGCAGATCCCCTGGATCGGCCTCCGAGCCTTCGCCGACGCCAGGCCGCCAAGCGGGTCCTGCACATATCGAATGCGGTGACCCGCCATCCCGGGCGGATCGGCCAATCGGGGGCAATATCAAAGTGCCCCGTCCGACCGCGCGCGTGAACCCAGTCTATCCGCCCATCGACGTGGCCGGACTCGTAGTGCTCGACGGATGCATCGGGTTGGACGGCTTCATCCGGGACATTCAGGTCGTCAGCGCGCCACATCCCGACCTGTCCACCGCCGCCCTCGGCGCCATCCATGAATGGCAGTGGACCGAGACCCTGCTGAACGGTGTCGCGGTTGAAGTGCCTATCCGGGTGCGCGTCCACTTCACGCTGACCCCGTAGCGTGTATTCGAGTCCAGAGAAGCGCCGTCGGTGCTCATGGTATGACGGCGCTCGCCCACGAACCGTTTTCTCCCTCACTTCCGATAGCGGACGCGCGCGAGCACTTCGGGTCCTGGCGCGCCTTGGGCGCATGCGCGCCAGCCGACCAGCTGTGGACGGGATCCGAAGAGCACGATTGTGATTTCCAGCCGGCGCGGGCCGCGGCGCAGGCCGCCCTCCACGCGCCATCCCGACGGGGAGCCTGGATCGACCGCCGCCGAGGGCGCGGAGAGGCGGACGGCACCCTCCCTCCGCAGCCGCGCGGCCTCCATCTGGCAGGGGCGGTAAGGATGTCCGGTCAACGTAGCGCGAGGCAGATCGGGCTCGACCACGGGTTCGTGATCGTCAACGTCCACAGCCCACAGCGCACGCTCGACTCCCACCAGATCCGCCGGATTGCGAATCTCCTCGCGGCGTAGGAATTCAGCCCAGGCCGCCTCTGGCGTCGACGAAAAATACTGAACCGGTCCCTCGCCCGCGCCGTGCCAGCGAGCCGGCGATTGTACGCGTGTCTCCCACACGAACGGAACGTCGACATCAGTATTGCGGAACACGATCATGACAGCAGCTCGACCGCCAACTGCATGACCGTATCGGCGCCAGGATCGTCAGGCGACCAGTCGCCGCGCAGTACGGCAGCTGGCGTCCGGCCGCCGAGCGCCTGTCGCGGACGGTCGAACCAGCGCCGGACGCCGAAGTCGTTGAAGCTGCCCCGCAGAATCGCAAACAGCCGCGCGAGGAAATGCAACCGCTCCGCCGCCGGATCGGGAACCTGCCGCTCACCAGCCGCGTAGCGGCGGAGCGAAGGCTCCGAGACTGCAGCCAATTCCGCGAGACGCGGATACCCGAGCACGGCGGCCAGCCGGGCGATCTCACGGTCGGGCAGAGGGGAGGACTCGAGCGCCTCCAGCAGACGATGCGGATTCATTGCACCGCTCGCGGCAAGCCCCTCGGCAATGCCGGCGTGGCGAGCGGCGGCGGCCAGACGGGCAAGCGTGGGCGCGTCGATCAGCGACCCTGGTTGATGCGCCACCAGCCCCATCAGATCGCCGAGACGGACCGCCACCACCGCCGCGCGGGCCGCATCGAGGCGCTCCAACGCAGACTTGGTTTGGATTTTCGCCATGATCCGAAGAATATCCACCTGATCGACAGGCTGTCAACGCTGCTCTGAGCGCAAAGAATTCTTGACAGGAGTGGCCGATCCGCGTAGATCCAGAGCTGCTTTGTCGAGTCATCCGAACAACCGTCGCGCCGCGGACCTGATGACGAAACTGTTAGTGGCCGGCTCCGTGGTGGTCATGGGTATCGCGTTGTCCGCCGGATCGGGCTCGAGTCCTCGGCCTCCAGACCTCGCCGCGGGCGCTCTGTTGGCTTCATCTGAACCAGCTCTTCCGTCCACTGTCTTCACATCCCTTCGCCCTGAGTCGCAATCCAGTGGTGGTTCCGGTGCCGTTCCCCCGCAGCAGGCGCTTGTTGGGCGCTACTGCGTCACGTGCCACAACAGCCGGCTGAGGACGGCGGACCTGCTCCTGGACGAGCTGGACTTCACACGACTTGGCAACCATGCAGAGGTCGCTGAAAAAGTCGTCCGCAAGCTCCGCGCAGGGCTGATGCCGCCGACAGGCATGCCCAGACCGGATGCGGCCACGCTGGAGTCGCTCATCCGCTGGATGGAGGACGAGCTCGACCGCAGCGCGGTGACACATCTGCCCGCACCGGGTTTGCACCGCCTCAACCGTACCGAGTACGGAAACGCCATTCGCGACCTGCTCGCACTCGAGGTGGACCCGACGATGTTCCTGCCCCCGGATGATTCGACGCGCGGGTTCGACAACATCGCCGGTGCGCTCACCATGTCGCCCGCCCTCATGGAGGCGTACCTCTCGGCCGCCGGAAAGATAAGCCGCCTGGCCATTGGCAACGTCACGGCCCCGACACAGGCCGTCTTCGAGGTCCCGGCCGACACGGCGCAGAACCATCACATCGAAGGATTGCCCTTTGGCACGCGCGGCGGGATTCTCATCAGGCATCAGTTTCCGGTCGACGGCGAGTACTCCTTCAACGTGAAGGGCGTGACTGGCTACTTCCAGGCTGTCCTGGGAGGGATCACGGGCGAGCAGCTCGAGATTACCGTCGACGGGGAACGCGTGCATTTGTTCGACTGGGACAGGGAGATCGCCAACACCACGGGACTGGGACGTTGGACACCGCGCGTCCCTATCACGGCGGGGCTGCATACCGTCGGCGTCACGTTCCTTGCCACCAACGACGTGCCGGGCAGCGAGCTCAACCGGCCGTTCCAGCGGACCATGAACACGCCCGGCTCGATCCCGGGCTTCATCTTCTATCCGCACGTGGGGCAGGTGACGATCGAGGGCCCCTTCGATCCGGCAGGCGCCAGCGACACGGCCAGCCGCCGCAAGATCCTCGTGTGCCGCCCCGACACCGAGCCCGGCAGCAGCGGTGGGGCCGACTCCCGTGACGAGGAGCTGTGCGCCCGCACGATTGTGTCGACGCTGGCGAAGCGGGCCTTCCGCCGCTCCACGACGAACGCCGATCTCGACATGCTGATGGAGTTCTATCGGGCAGGGCGGCACGAAGGCGGGCGCTTCGACGACGGGATTGAAGCGGCGCTGCAGCGCATTCTCGCAGACCCGGAGTTCATCTACCGCGGGGAACGCGAGCCCGCCGCACTTGTCGCCGGCCGGAGCTACCGCATCACCGACCTCGAGCTGGCGTCGCGGCTCTCGTTCTTTCTCTGGAGCAGCATCCCCGATGACGAGCTGATCGACATTGCCGCGGACGGTCGTTTGAGCGATCCGGTGGTGCTCGAGCAGCAGGTGCGGCGGATGCTGGCGGACCCGAAGTCCCAGGCCTTCGTCAGCAACTTCACCGGCCAGTGGCTGAGCGTACGGTCGCTCCGGACCGCCGAACCGGTGGTGGAGCTGTTCCCGGATTTCGACGACAACCTCCGGAACGCCTTTCAGCGGGAAATCGAGCTCTTCTTCGAGAGCATCGTGCAGGAAGATCGAAGCGTCGTCGACCTGTTGACCGCGGACTACACGTTCGTCAACGAGCGTCTGGCGAAGCACTACGGCATCCCGCACATCTACGGTCCACACTTCCGCCGCGTCACGCTTGGCCCGGAGTTCGACATCCGCCGGGGTCTGCTCGGCAAGGGCGCGCTGCTGACGGTGACCTCGAATCCGGCACGCACGTCTCCGGTCACGCGAGGCAAGTGGTTCCAGCAGACGCTGCTGGGCGTGGCGCCACCGGATCCGCCGCCGGGCGTCGAAGGCATCGAGGAGAAGCCCCCGGACAACGCCGGCAACGTGCGGACCATGACAATGCGACAGACGCTGGAGGTGCATCGCGCGAACCCGGTCTGCGCCTCGTGCCACAACATTTTCGAACCGGTGGGCATTGCGCTGGAGCACTTCGATGCGGTTGGCGCGTATCGCACGCTCGACGAGGGGGAGCCGATCGATGCCAGCGGCGAGCTGCCGGACGGGACGAAGCTCGACGGCGTGGAGAGTCTGCGCGAGGCGCTGGTGCGCTACTCCGACCAGTTCGTGCGCGTTGTCGCCGAGAAGCTGCTGATCTATGCGCTGGGCCGCGGCGTCGAGTACGAGGACATGCCGGTCGTGCGCGCCATCGTACGGGACACCGCCGCCGACGGCCATCGCTTCTCGACGCTCGTGATGGGAATCGTGAAGAGCGCAGCGTTCCAGATGAACATGAAAGAGGCGGCACACGGCGAACAGCGTGCATCCCGCTGACGAACAGAGGGCAACCATGTTTATCGAGAAGAAGCACATTCCCCGGCGGACCATCCTGCGCGGCGCTGGCGCCGCGCTCGCGTTGCCCTTTCTGGAGGCCATGGTGCCGGCGGCGACCGCCCTGGCGCAAACGGCTGCGAACCCGAAGACGCGGTTCGTCGGGCTCTTCGTGCCGCACGGCGCTGCGCCCGGCTACTGGGTGCCCGAGACCGAAGGGCCTCTGGCCGACGAGCTGCCCTTCAACTGGAAGCCGCTGGAGCCGTTCCGCGATCACACGGTGATTCTGAGCGGCCTGCATTCGCGATCGGCGGAGCCCCCCCCAGGCGTGACGGGGGCCGATCACTGGGTCGCCGCAGCGTTTCTGTGCGCCGAGAAGCCCAAGAAAACTGCGGGGGCGGACGTTCGGGCGGGCACGACGATCGATCAAGCCATCGCCCAGAAAATCGGGCGCGACAGCCTGCTGCCGTCGCTGCAGCTGGCCGTGGAGGATCCCGGGGCGAACTCGAGCAACTGCGGCGAGGGGTACAGCTGCGTCTACACGAACACGATCTCGTGGGCGACGCCCACCTCGCCGCTGCCGATGGAGCTGAACCCGCAGGTGGTCTTCGAGCGCATGTTCGGCGACGGCACCACGGCCGAGCAGCGTGCGGCGCGCCGCAAACGGGACCAGAGCATTCTCGACTCGCTCGGAGCCGGGCTCTCGCGGCTGCGCAGTGATCTGGGCGCCGCGGATCAGGCCCGACTCGACGAGTACGCGGAGAACGTCCGCGAAATCGAGCGCCGGCTGCAGATTGCCATGAAGGCCTCGGCCGTCGCACCCGAGAACATCGCGGTGCCGGTGGGCGTGCCTCAGACGTTCGACGAGCACATCAAGCTGCAATTCGACCTGCTGGCGCTCGCCTTCCAGGGCGATATCACACGCGTCGGTACGCTGCTCTTCGCCCGCGATCTGACGGGACGAACCTATCCGGCCAGCGAGGCGCCGACCGCGGGCTTCCATGGTGTGTCACATCACGGGGAAGACCCGAGACGTATCGTGGAGCTGGCAAGGATCAATCAGTATCACGTCAAGATGGTGGCCCATCTCGCGAGTCGGCTGGCGAACGTCCAGGAGGGTGACGGCACACTGCTCGACCACTCGCTTATTCTCTACGGCAGCAACATGGGGAACTCCAATCAGCACGTGCACTACGACGTGCCGCACGTGCTGGTGGGCGGGGCGAGCGGCAAACTGAAGGGCGGCCGTCACCTGGCGTACCCAACCAGAGAGGTCCCCACCGGCAATCTGCTTCTGAGCGTCATGGACCGGTTCGACATACACCGCGAGAGCTTCGGCGACAGCACGGGACGGCTGGAGGACCTGTGAGCATCTGCGCCTCCTCACGTGCGCTCGTGGCAGGGCTCGCGATCTTCGCGGTCTGCGTGGCGTCCTCCCGCGCCGCGGGGCCGAGCGACGTCGCGGATGCCGCCATGCGCAACGACGTCGCCGCGGTGCGCACGCTGCTGGCGCAGGGCGCCGACGTCAACACGCCGCAGGGGGACGGGGCCACG
>CAZDLW010000106.1:0-16816 GCA_964505975.1 uncultured Bifidobacteriaceae bacterium
TCGCCTCGTTCGGTCTGGGCATGAACAGGCAGCTCTTCACCTTTCTCCTGGTCGGTGACCAGCTGCGGGGCGTGGTGTGCGGGCGCTGCGACAATCCCTACACGATCGGGGCGATCGAGCACATCCTCATCCTCGGCGACAGGCTGTACTTCGACATCGTCCACCAGGACTGGGGCGAGATCGATCCGCCGATCTTCGATCGGAGTATCGTCGCGCAGGTCGTACAGAACGAGATGCTCGCCGGCATTCTCGGGAATGGCGTCGTCATCGACCCCGCCAATCCCCCTGCGCCACCTGCGGGACGCGGTTTCACACTCGTCGGGCCCATTGCGCCCGAGAGCACGAGAGGGAACAGCTCCGAGGGCATCGATGTCTGGGGACCAGGTACTGGCTCCGCCGTCCAACCGCCGCCCGGCAGGACGCCGATCGTACCGGTGAGCCCCGGTCGGTAAGCCACCACGTCTTGGTGAAGCTACGCATCGCGCTGGTTCGCGATCCAGAGCAACGGCATCGGACCTCAGTTCGCCAATCAGGTCTGGCTTCGCACGTGCTGCCCGGCGGCAGCACCTGCCGTTGGTCCCCGCTTCGGCCGTCATACGTATAGCTGTCATATTGATGCTTTAAAGCATATGACATAAGCTCTATCGTATGCGCACGACTCTCGACCTGCCGGAGCGCCTGGTCGACGAAGCTCGATCCGCCCTCGGATTCACGTCGAAGACCGATACCGTGATCTTCGCCCTCAGAGAGGTCGTCCGACGCAGCCGCCTGGACGAGCTGAAATCGCTGATGGGCAAGGTCGACTTCGAATTCGATCCCACGACGTTACGGAAGAAGGAACGTCGCCGGACGTGATCGTCGTCGACACCTCCGTCTGGGTCGACGTGCTGCGCCGGCCTGTATCGATGCGGACCGGGACGTTTCGGCAGCTGCTCGACGCCGACGAGGTCGCGCTGGCCCTTCCCGTGCGGCTCGAACTGCTGAGTGGCATCGCCAGGAAGGATCGATCCGCATTCAAGAGGGGCTTGTCCGCCGTGCCGGTTTTACGGCCCACCGACGAGACGTGGCGCCTGATCGAAAGCTGGGTGGATCCTGCGGCCGATGCCGGCTTCGACTTCGCGGTGACCGATCTGCTGATTGCCGGCCTGGCGCACGAGCTCGGTGCCCTGGTGTGGACGCTCGACCGGGACTTCGCGTCGATGCAGACGTTCGGTCTCGTCCAGCTCTACGAGTGAGAGGGGCTCAGGCAGTGTCCGCGGCCTCCGTTTACACCATCTGCTCGCAGCGATCTGGTCGGCTTTCGAGACGAGCTCGTGCGGGGTGCGCGTGCCCTGCGCGGCCTCACGCTGTCTCGTGTCGACTGAGCGCCGGACCACTATCCACGCCCACGTTTTCCACGTACCCTTTACGTGCCATGCCGACCCCAGTCCAGCACCTTCGTGCGCTGTTGCAGCGTCCTGGCATCCTGACGATGCCGGGTTGTCACGACGCCGTGTCCGCGCGCCTGATCGAGGAGGCGGGATTCGAACTCGGGTTCATGAGCGGCTTTGCCGTGTCCGCGGCACGCCTGGGCATGCCCGACACCGGTTTGATTTCCTATGGCGAACTGGTGGATCAGGGCCGGAACATCTGCGAGGCGGTGTCCATTCCGCTGATTGGCGATGGCGATACCGGATTCGGCAGCGCCCAGAACATCAAACGCACGGTACAGGGATATGCCCGTGCGGGCTTTGCCGGGATCATGCTCGAGGATCAGGTCTCGCCGAAACGGTGCGGCCACACCGAGGGCAAGTCGGTGGTCGGGCGCGAGGAAGCTCTGGTGCGCGTGCGTGCGGCAATCGACGCCCGCGATGCAGGCGCGGACATCCTGATCATGGCCCGCACCGACGCGCGTGCGACGGACGGCCTGGAGGAGGCCATCGTTCGCTGCCAGATGTTCCGCGCACTCGGCGCAGACATCACGTTTTTCGAAGCGCCCACGAGCGAGGACGAGATGCGGCGCTACTGCACAGAGGTAGACGGCCCGAAGATGGCGAACATGATCGAGGGCGGCAAGACGCCGATCCTGCCGCCGGCGCTCCTCGAGGAAATTGGCTACACGATTGCCGTCTTTCCATTGACGCTACTCAATGTGTCGATCCGCGCAATGCGCGAAGCGCTGAAGAGCCTCAGGACCGGCAAGCCCGCATCGGCGGCGATGGACTTCGACGCCCTGAAAACTGCCGTCGGGTTTCCCGAGTATTACGCGGACGAAGCGCGGTACAGGACACAGGTGCCGGGCTGAGAAGCGCAGCATTCATACGATCGGACACACACCTTGTATCCAATCCGCGACCGTCTGACTGACTTCCTGCTGCGGACGGAGGAGGCCGGGCACGGGTTCACGTCGTAGCGGAGGAATGGAGGAGGCCGTACAACAGGTGGCAACGATCCTTGGCGACGTTGCTCCGTTGCCAAGGACGGCCCATGGCGTCGCTCCACCATCTACCAGGATTGTCAGGCGAACCACGATCTTGTAATTCGCTACCGCTGCGAATCGCGCGGCCGGCCTGATTTCGAAGGCTCCCACAACGGCAAATTCCCCGCCAGTGAGCGATTTCTGCACATTCTGGGCGCGCACTGCGATCCGGGTACAGAAATCGCACACCCGTCCGCTGACAAGGACGCTTTATGGAATCCGCGACTGCACGCACTCCCGAGCCCGTCTCGACACCAGCGACGTTTGCCGACGGTCTTGGCGAGCGTTACTACACGGTGGTCCGTGACACGCCACTGGAAGTCCTGACCCTTCGCGACGACCTCGCCGCGGTGTCGTCGTTCGAATTCGCCTTGCGGGAGCGTGTGAGCCGCCTCGCAGGGTTCCAGCACGAGGCATTCGGACGTGTGTTGGGCGTCGAGCGGCTCGACGATCGCACATCGACCCTCGGCATTGTGTCGGAGCACGTCACCGGGTCGAGGCTGTCCCGCGTGCTGGCCGTTGCCGACGAGCAGTTGTTGGCGCTCGAGATCGACGCGGCCCTGTGCCTGTTGCGACAACTCGTCGCGGCAATCGCGTCGCTGCACGAGAAGGTTTCCGACGTGTGCCACGGCGCCATCGGCCCCGAGCGCCTGATCATTACGACCGATGGGCGGCTGATGGTGGTCGAACACGTGCTTGGCGCGGCGCTCGAACAGCTGCGGTACTCCCATCAGCAGTATTGGGCAGACCTGCGCATTCCATTGCCGAGATCGGCCAGTGTGCCTCGTTTCGATCGCCGCGTCGATGTCACGCAGATCGGGACTGTTGCGCTGGCGCTGATTCTCGGCCGGCCGCTCGGGGGCGACGAGTATCCCGGACGCGTCAGCGAAGTGGCAGGCGGCGCCATGGCCATTTCAACGACGGGCAGCGTGGAGCCGCTGCCGTCCGCTCTGCGCTCCTGGCTGTTCCGAGCACTGCAGCTCGACCCGCGCGCGTCGTTTTCGTCTGCCGTGGAAGCCCGTGAAGAGCTGGAGAAAGTACTGGCAGGCAGCGACCCTGCCATCGAGCGCAACGCACTGCAGTCGTTCCTGACCCGGTACCACGGGCTGATCGAACCGGATGAATGGTCCCCGCCGCAGAAGGCTGTTGTTCCCCCGCTCAGGGCGACGCAGCGTCCAGCGGCACCCTCTCCGGTGCGCGCCACCGCAGACCCGGTGCGGCCGGCAACGCCCGAGCCGCTCCGCGCGGTATCCTTCGCGCCAGAGCCGGTTCCGTCCCCGGCGCCAGCGACGTTGAAACCAGCGGCGCCGGTGCCGGTGACCTCACGCGAGGCTGTGAGAGTTGTCGAGCGCGACTGGGCGGATCCCGAGCCTGCCGCCGACATCCCGCACGCGGCAGCCGACGATGAGCGGCCCGCTGGAGATCGGCCGCAGCATCCCACACAACCACGACAAGCCGCCGCGGCCGCGGAAATCGATCGCACGAATCGACCGTTTGCCTCGGTGCCGATGGCCCCGACGCCATCCCCGACCCCGGATACATCCTCGGACATCGCCGCTGCGCCAGCGTCGAGCGCTCCTGTCAAGCCGGAGGATTTCTTCCTGCCGCGCGAGGAGGACGCACCGGAAGCGAGGCCAAGCCGCGCCAGCCGCCCGAGGCCTGCACGTCGGGCCGCTCGTCATCTCATTGCGGCCGGTGTCGCTCTGGCGGTGCTGGCCGGTGGCGCGATGGCAGTACGCCGCGCGCTCCCGGCGCCGCCGGTGATCGTACCCCTGGGAACGCTGTCCGTGAACACGAACCCGGTTGGCGCCCGTGTGCTCATCGATGGCGAGATGCGCGGCACGACGCCCATCGAGCTCTCGCTGCCGCCCGGCCAGCACACGCTGGAAATCGTGCACAACGAGGAACGCCGAACGATTCCAGTCACGATTGCGGCTGGTGCCCAAGTGTCACAGTTCATCGAGATGCCTGACGCCCCCGTGAGCGTCGGACGACTCCTGGTGCGCACGGAGCCTCCGGGGGCGAGGGTCAGCGTCGGCGGGACGGTCGTCGGCACGGCTCCGGTGACCGTTGAGCGGCTCACGCCCGGGACGCACACGGTCGTACTGGAGACCGGTCTGGGCTCGTTGACGCACCAGGTGACGATTGAAGCTGGGGCAACGGCCTCCCTGGTCGTTCCAATCACCGTCCCGCAGGGAGCACCGGTCTCAGGGTGGATCTCGGTGAACGCACCGGCTGATGTGCAGGTGTACGAGGGCGGGCGCCTGCTCGGCAGCAGCCGGAGCGAGCGGATCATGGTGGCGGCGGGCCGGCACCAGCTCGAGATCGTGAACGACGCCATCGGATATCGATCGACACACGTCGTCCAGGTGGCGCCAGGCCGCGTGTCGCCGATTACGCTCGATTGGCCGAAGGGGACGGTGGCCATCAACGCCGTGCCCTGGGCGGAAGTCTGGATCGGCAACCAGCGAATCGGAGAAACGCCCATCGGCAGCGTCTCCGTTCCGATCGGCTCGCAGGAGATCGTGTTCCGTCACCCGGATCTGGGTGAGCGGCGCGTCAACGTGCTCGTGCGGCCGGGCGCGCCGGCGCGCGTCAGCGTGGACATGAGGAACTAAATGCAGGGACTCCGATTGATTGTCGCCGTGGCTGTTACGGTCGCCGTCGTCACGATGGCGCCGCGGGTCAGCGCCGCCGATACCTTGACGACGGCGAAGGATCTGTACGCGTCAGCGGCGTACGATGACGCGCTCGCCATTCTCAACAGACTGCTGGCGGGGGGACCCGCCAGCGACGAACGTCGGGAGATGGAGCTGTACCGCACGCTCTGCCTCGTGGCGATTGGCCGGTCCGCCGAAGCCGACAAGGCCATCGAGGCAATGGTCGCGCGCGACCCGCTGTTTCGTCCGCTGGACGACGACATCCCGCCGCGCATGCGCGTCGCGTTCAGCGACACCCGCAAACGGCTGCTGCCGTCCATCGTCCAGCAGACGTATGCCGACGCGAAAGAGGCGTTCGACCAGAAGGATTTCGCTGGTGCGGCGAGCGGTTTCAAGGCAACCCTGGACGGGCTGGCCGATCCAGACATCGCGGAGGCAGCGAAGCACTCACCGCTCTCGGACCTCCGTACGCTCGCCGTCGGGTTCCTCGATCTGAGCGAGAAGGCGATGGCCCCGGTGCCGTTGCCACCGGCGCCCGCCATGGCACCCGATCCTGCACCTGGGGCCATGCCGCCGGCGGCCCCGGTTGCGCCGGCGCCCGTGCCGGTGGGGCGGCTCTATACAGTGGAGGACCGGGACGTAGTCCTCCCGACGACGGTTCGCCAGGCCATTCCGCCGTTTCAGGGCCGCATCGCGGTGCCGATGCGCGGAGTCGTAGAGGTGGTGATTGACGAAACCGGGGCCGTGGAATCCGTCGCAATGCGCGAGGCGCTGGCGCCACAGTACGACCGGCTGATCGTGACGGCGGCCTGGACGTGGATGTACCTGCCTGCGACCATCAATGGCATGCCAGTGAAGTTCCGAAAGCTCGTGCAGATCAATCTGGTGCCCTCACCGCGGTAGCAGCCCTTCCTGGAGACGGCTCCTGCTCTCCGCTTGCCTCAGGACTAGTCGCCGTCGCGGCGGGCGCGTCCCTCGTGGCGGGCTCCCGACGACATCGCGCGGCAGAACCTGTCCTCCGCCCGACGATCCGCGACCCGCGCTGGGTCCCGCAACCCAGCGCGGCCGTCACGTTGCGGACGCGTTTTGCCTGATCGGTGTCGCGCGAGTCGTAGGTCGCTCTCCCCGAGGGACGCGCCCGCCGCTGGTGCAGGCGTTCCTGAGGCAAGCAGAGAAGCAGGGACGGCCTGCTCGTCCGGAGCCGTTCCTACCGCTCGGCTATGGCATAGAGGTGCCTGTGGCCGCGCAGATAAATCGTGTCGTCCATCAAGGCCGGTGAGGCATCGAAGCTGTCATCCAGCGTGTTCTGGGCAAGCATCTCGAAGGTAGGTCCTGAGCGGATGACGACAGTCGTGCCCTCACGTCCCGGGACGTAGACGCGTCCACGAGCGGCGACGGGCGATGCGAACACGTTCGGCACATCATCCAGACGTTGATTCTGATAGTGGGGCGTCCCGGTGTTGGCATCGAAGGCCGACAAAATGCCCGAGTTCGTCTTCAAGAAATAGAGAATCCCGTCGACCAGCACGGGCGACGGCACGTAGGGGGTGTCGCGGTCCAGCGACCATACGATGGCAGCCGTGCCGTCGATGTTCCCGCGCGCGTCGGCCACGCGGATGGCCTTGAGATCGTTTCCCCGGAAGCCGCTCATGAGAAAGACCAGGCCGTCGCCGTACACCGGAGATGGTATGGCGTTCATCGTGAGCCCGGCACTTTCCCAGACGAGGGCCCCGGTTGCGAGGTCGTAGCTTCGGACGCGCTCCATGGCCGGGACGATGACCTGCGGGCGGCCGTTCACCTCGAGGATGAGTGGAGTGGCCCACGTGTCGATCTCGTCCCTGGGCTGACGCCAGAGCTCGGAACCGTCTCGCGCGTCCACGGCGATCACGAAGGAATCGCCGCCAAGGTGATCCCACACGACAACCAGCGTGTTCCCGTGGAGCGCAGGAGTCGATCCCTCGCCGAACTCGTTCCGCATGTGTTTGTCGCCAAAGTCCGTTTCCCACAGGAGCGCGCCGTTCATGTCGAACGCATACAACCCGAACGACTCGAAGTAGGCATAGACACGCTCACCATCGGTGATGGGAGAGCTGGACGCCCAGGTGCCGTTCTCGAAGTGCGATCCCTCGTGTGGTTCCGCCTCGCGGGCCACGTGCTCCCAGAGCGTGCGGCCGGTGGCGCGGTCGATGGCCATCACGGTAAAGCGGTGCACACCTCGGGGCTGCTGTCCCCCACGGGGGACGTGCTGGGCCTCGTCCGGCACGCCGACCGGGACGGCGGTCAGCAGGAACAGGCGGTCTCCCCATCCAACGGGAGAGGCGAAGCCGCGACCTGGAATCGGTACTTTCCAGCGGATGTTCCTGGTTTCATTCCATTCGAGCGGAGGATTGGCGGTGGGGGAGACGCCCGTCCCCAGCGGGCCTCGCCATTGCGCCCAATAGCCGAGAGCGGGGGACTCCTGTGCCGTTGGGATGGACAGAAACGCAAGGGCGACGAACCCCAGCACTGCTGTGGCGAACGGGCGTACGTGCATCACGAGGTGCCTCCTCACACGAGAGAAATCGCTTCCCGAGACGGCTTGACCGGTCGGAATCCACTGTGCACGCGTCAATCCCGCGACCGTTCAAGGCGTCTCGCCCGCACGGAGTGCGGGCCGGAGATGGTGCCACCTCGCGAGGCAAAGCCTCGCCAGCCGGCTTGACCGGTCGGAATCCACTGTGCACGCGTCAATCCCGCGACCGTTCAAGGCGTCTCGCCCGCACGGAGTGCGGGCCGGAGATGGTGCCACCTCGCGAGGCAAAGCCTCGCGAGGTTGTAATATGGCGCTACGTAAGCACGAGTCCTGGTGATCGGCGTAAGCAACCAAGGGTCTCCGTTAATACGCCACTGTCTGCCGGAAGCTTTCATGTCGGCGAAGCTCAGGTATTACGAGCCGTCGAAGCGCAGGCCTCCCGGTGCACGAAGGATATCGCATGCGGAAGGGACATCTGGGGGAGAGGACGCACATGGCGGCCCGGCAGGGCGGCGGCCGGCGCGGCGGAGTCCGGTGGAATTCGGCCGCTGTCATCGGGATCGGCGTGCTGGTGCTGGCGGTATTGGTGGCGGCCTGTGGCGGATCGGACGGCTCCCGGTCCTCGCGGAGCTTTCTGAGCTTCGGGACGGCACCACCCGGCGGCGCGTTCTTCGTGGTCGGCGGCGCGCTGGTGGAAGTGTTGAACGCCGCTGCCGACGAGAGCTGGAACGTGACCCCCGAGGCTACGAGCGGTTCGCAGGAGAACATCCGGCGTCTGGCCTCGGGCGAGCTCGACTTCGCCCTGTCGAACGCCGCCATCACCTTCTTCGCCGTGCGCGGCGGGGAAGGGTGGGATCGCGCGTATTCCGTGCGTTCGCTGATGACGCTCGCGCCGAACGTCACCGTCTTTCTGTCGCGCGCCGACTCCGGCGTACGGACGATTGCGGACTTGAGGGGCCGCAGAGTCGTGGTTGGCCCTGCCGGTGCGGGCTTCGAGTACTTCATCCGCCCCCTGCTCGCGGCGCATGGGCTGAGCTACGCGGACTTCACACCGCTCAACGCGACCCAATCGGCGTCGGTTGACATGCTGGCCGATGGTGCCGCCGCGGCGACGCTCATCGGCGGGGCGATCCCCACGGCCTCGATCACGCAGGCGGCGGCGTCCATGGACGTCCACTTCCTGCCATTCGAGGAACAGAGCATGGAGAAGCTCGTGAACGAGTATGTGTTCTTCGACCGGGCCGTCATTCCGGCCAATACGTATCGTGGGCAGACCACGGACTTCCACGGGCTCGACGTTGGTTCCATGCACCTCGTCACGTCGCTCGATCAGGACGAAGACCTCGTCTACCGTGTGACGCGGGCGCTGTACGAGAACCGGGAACAGGTGGTCCAACGGCATGCCGCCGGCGCCGCGATCAATCCGAAGAACGTCATCCGCGACACGGGCACGGAGTTCCATCCCGGTGCAATCCGGTACTACAGGGAGATCGGAATCTGGCCGGAGTAGCCGGTCCGTCATGATTCGGCTTCTCGTTCGCTCGCTCAGTCTGATCCTCTGCGCCTTCACGCTCGTGGAGGTGAACTATCCACATCTGACGCCCCATTCCCAGCTCGCCATCTTTGCGATGCTGGGGCTGGTCATCGCGTTTCTCACGACGCCGGCAAGACGGGACTGGAAGACGCGTAACCCGGCCCGCTTCATGGACTGGGGTCTCGCAGCGGCAACCGTGGTGGTCTGCCTGTACATCGTCATCCAGACGGAGCCGTTCTTCGAGGCCTGGTGGTCGGGCGGCCGGTCGCTCGGGAATCGCGCAGCCTTCGAGACGGGTACCGACATACTCCTCGGTGTCATGGGCCTTCTGCTCGTCCTGGAGGCCACACGGCGCACGATTGGGGCGGCGCTTCCGGTGCTCTCCCTGCTGTTCGTGGCGTATGCGTACTGGGGATACGCCATGCCCGACTGGCTGTTCCCGCATCGCGGCTACTCGCCGGAACGCATCGTGGCGCAGACCTTCCTGCAGGCGCAGGGCGTGTTCGGGGTGGCGCTCGGGGTCATGTTCACCTACGTGTTCCTGTTCGTGGTGCTCGGCGCGCTGCTCAACCTGACGCGTGCCACCGAGTTCATCATGAACCTGGCCACCCGCACGTTCAGGCGGACGGCTGGTGGCCCGGCAAAGGTCGGAGTTCTGAGCGCGGGCCTGATGGGAACGTTGTCTGGCAGCGCGGTGGCAAACACCGCCGCGTGCGGCACGTTCACGATCCCCATGATGCGGAGCGCCGGGTTCAAGCCCTCGACGGCGGCCGGGGTTCAGGCCGCGGCCAGCTCGGGAGGTGCGCTCGTGCCGCCGGTCATGGGCGCCGCCGCCTACATGATGCTCGAGATTGTCGATCCGCCGGTGACGTATCTCGAGATCATCCGTGCGGCGGTGATTCCCGCGCTGCTCTACTACCTGTCCCTGTTCCTGTACGTGCATTTCTACGCCCGGCGATCGCGCATCGGAAACGTCGATCTTCCGCCGGTGGCGCCCGAGGGCGCGTCCGCGGTCGGGCGGCTCGAGGGCGTCATCTTCGTCGGGGCCTTGGCTGTGCTGATGCTCCTGCTGGCGCTCGGCTATACGCCCTTCCGCGCCGTCACGTTCTCGCTGCTGACGATTGCCGTGCTGGCCGCTCTCAGCCCGCGCACGCGGATCAACTGGGACGGGCTGCAGGAGGCCCTGGTGCGATCGGCGCGGGACGCGGTGCCACTCATCGGCGCATCGGCGTGCGTGGGCATCATCATCGGCGTGGTCACGCTCACCGGTGTGGGCAGCCGCTTTCCCTCGGCACTGTTGCCACTGGCACAGGAGAGCCTGTTCCTGGCGCTCATCATCATCATGATCTCGTCGATCATCCTGGGCATGGGGCTGCCGTCGACCGTGTCGTATCTGCTCCTGGCGACGCTCATCGGCCCGGTACTTGGACAGCTCGGCGTGATCCCGCTGGCCGGGCACCTATTCATCTTCTACTTCGCAATGATGTCCATGGTGACGCCGCCGGTGGCGCTGGCTGGCTATGCCGCCGCGTCCATTGCCGGGACGCCGGTCATGCAGACGAGCATGGCGGCCTTTCGGGTAGCGCTCGTCGGCTTCACGCTGCCGTTCATCTTCGTGTACCGGCCGCAGTTGCTCCTGCTGGATCCGGCCACGGGCCAGCTGGCGCCGCTGCTGTCGGTGATGGGGCCGTTGCTGGTCGCCCTGCTGGGGATTGTTGCGTTCGCCGCCGGACTGGCCGGCTTCCTGTTCCGGCCGATGTCGCCGCCCATGCGTGCGATGGCCTTTGTTGCGGCCGGATTGCTGCTGGCTCCGGGGCCAGAGGTCGTGCTGCTCGGCCTGCCCGTGCCGGTGGTGGACGTGGGCGGCGTCGTGCTGTTTGCCGTGATGGGAGCGCTCAACTTCCTGACGGCACCCCGGCGTGTGCCATCGGCTGCAGAGCTCCAGCCGTGATATGACTCACGCTGATGCATGACGCCTCGGCGTCAATGCAGAATTCAAGATTCAGCATGCAGGAACTCGCAAAGCGGGGCGGGGCGATCGGGGCCAGGAAGGGAAGGAAGAAGAGGGATGGCTGCATCAGATGACTCGCTCGCGGAACTCATCAAAGGCGCCATCGCGGATGCTCGCGATCTGATTCACGCCGAAGTGGCGCTGGCGCGCGCCGAGCTGCAGGACGAGATCGTGCGGATCCGCGCCGGTGTGGCAGTGCTCGTCGTGGCCGCCATTACGGCGACGCTTGCACTCCTCTCTCTGATGCTGGCTGTTGCGTGGGGCCTGTCGGCAGCCCTCGACTGGCCCGTGTGGGCGGGATTCGCCGTGGTCACGGCGGGACTCGCCCTCTGCACCATCGTGCTGGGACTCGTTGGTCGGCGGCGCCTCGTCGGGCAACGCCACATGCCGCGGACCGTCGATACCCTCAAGGAGAATCTCGAATGGATGCGAACCCGGACGCCGTCGTAGCGGAGGTGCGCGCGAAGCGCAAGTCGATCGACGACCGCCTCGGGCTGATGCGCGTGCGGATGGAGCGGGCGGGTCCGCGCCGCGTGACGATTGGGCCGTCGGCAGGTGCGGTTGCGCCGTTGGTAGCCGTGGCCGCGGCCCTGTGGCTCTGGGCCAGGCGCCGGCGCCGATTGGAGTCGCCGGCGGACCTGCTGGTCGAGGGCGTCCGCCAGGTGTTCGGTGCCGAAGAGCGAGTCGCTCGTGCCCTGGCAGGCGTGCAGAGCCAGATGTCCGCACCGGAGCTGCACACGACACTGGTGCAGCACTCCCGGCAGTCGGAAGAACGGTTGAGCAGGTTGAAGCGCGTGTTTCTCGCGATTGGCGCCGGGCCGTACGCGCGAGCCGGGGCGGGCATCAGAGGCATTGCTGCAGAACTGGAAGGACTGGCTCGCCGCCCGGCCACAGCCGAGGTGCGAGACCTTGCAGTCATCACCACGGTCCGCCAGATGCTGCATCATCAGATCGCCGCGTATGGGGCGATGGCGGCACAGGCGGAGACACTGGGGTACGTGCACGCGGCGGCCCTGCTGCAGCAGGGTCTCGACGATCTGCGCCTTGGAGACGAACAGTTGGCGCTGCTTGCGGCGCGCTTCGTCAACCGGCAGGTGCCTCTGCGGCCGGGCCATGTATAGACGCTGATCGAGCGACAGTCGAAGGACACGGGGCCCCATGGCATAGCTGCGATGCACGCATTCGATTTTCAGATCAGGACCCGCGTTGTCTTTGGGGAAGGCGCTCTGGCCCGTCTCGGTGGGCTCGCCGACGAGCTGTCCTTTACCCGTACTCTGATCGTGGCAGACCCGGGAATCCTGGCGGCCGGCAAGGTCGAGCCTGCAGCGCAGGTGCTGCGCGACGCGGGTGTCACGCCGTTCGTCTTCAGTGATTTCGGCGCCAATCCCGACGCGGCGATGGTCGAGGCCGGGCGGGCGCAGGCCTCGGCGTGGGCCATCGATTCCATCGTCGCGCTGGGCGGGGGCAGCTCGCTGGATTGCGCCAAGGGGATTAATTTCGTGCTCACCAACGGCGGCACGATGCGCGACTACTGGGGACACGGAAAGGCGTCGCGCCCGATGCTCCCGGCGATTGCCGTTCCCACGACGGCCGGGACGGGCAGCGAAGCCCAGTGCTACGCCATCATCTCGGATCCGGACACGCACGTGAAGATGGCGTGCGGCGATCCCAAGGCCGCGTTCCGTGTGGCCATTCTCGACCCCGTGCTGACCGCGTCGCAACCGCACGAGCTCACCGCCGTGGCCGGCTACGACGCCATCTCCCACGCGGTCGAGTCCTACGTGACGACGCGGCGGTCCCATGTTTCGGATCTGTTCGCTGCGTCGGCCTGGCGCCTCCTCGAGGCGAACTACGAACGCGTGCTCTCGCATCCCGAGGATCTCGACGCCCGCGCGGCCATGCTGCTCGGCGCGCACGAAGCGGGCATCGCGATCGAGCAATCGATGCTCGGCGCCACGCATGCCTGTGCCAACCCGTTGACGGCGCACTACGGCACGACGCACGGCGTGGCGATATCCGTGATACTGCCGCACGTGGTGCGCTGGAATGCGGCCGTCGCCGGCGACCGTTACGCTGAACTGCTCCGCGTCTCCGGCCATCGACCCGTCGGCAACGCTGCTGCGCAGCTGGCAGCGAGACTCGAGGCTCTGGCGCGCGCAGGGGGCCTGCCCG
Organism: uncultured Bifidobacteriaceae bacterium; assembly: GCA_964505975.1. Taxonomy (GTDB): domain Bacteria; phylum Acidobacteriota; class Vicinamibacteria; order Vicinamibacterales; family UBA2999; genus Gp6-AA40. Next base: position 13,348 of record CAZDLW010000106.1, read on the forward strand.
CGACACTTCGAGACCTCGGCGTGTCGTACGACTCGCTCGACCAACTGGCGAGCGATGCGTCTACGCAATGGACGGGCACGTTCAATCCGCGGCCGTTCGACGTGAGGGCTGCGCGGGTCCTGTACGAGCAGGCGTTTTGACGTCCGCTCGAGCTGGCGTTGGCTCCGGCGAGCGAGCGCCCGGGACGATTGAAATTGATCCCGGAGCTCAGTTGGGTTGTGACGGGGCGAGCTCCCGACGACATTGCGCGGTAAAACGCATCCTCCACCTGCGGTCGGCGACCCGAGCTGGGTCCCGCAACCCAGCTCGGTCTCATGCTCCGGATGCGTTTTGCCCGACTGATGTCGCGCGAGTCGTAGGTCGCCGCCCGTCGCAACCCAACTGAGCTCCGGGATTAGCGTCGGATTAGCGTGCCAGGCTCTTTCATACACGGAGGACACGACATGATGCATATCGCTGGACCAGCAACGATCGTGGCATTGCTCATCGTCCCGGCCGCGGCCGCCGCCGACTGGCCGCAGTGGCGCGGTCCTCATGGCACCGGGACCTCGGACGCCGGCAACGTGCCGGAGCGGTGGAGCCGGACGGAGAACGTGGCGTGGAAGGCACCGATTACCGGGCTGGGCGTCTCCAGTCCCATCGTCGTGGGCGATCGCGTGTTCGTGACCTCGCAGATCGGCACTGGTGCGCGGCGCCCGGGCAATCACCCGCGCCTCGTCCAGGGGAGCGACCCGGGAGCCGCAGGCGAGCGGGCGCTCGGGACGGCCCGCCCGGCCGATGCCGCACCGGAGGACGATCGCGTCGTGTTCCTGGTCGAAGCGTTTCACCGCGCCGATGGCCGGCGGCTGTGGGAGTACCGGATTGACGCCGTGGGGTCGCTGCCCGGCGTGCACGACAAGCACAACATGGCGTCGCCCAGTCCGGTGACGGATGGCGAGATGGTCTATGCATGGTTTGCCACCGGGCAGATCGTGGCGCTCGACATGGACGGGACGCTCGTCTGGCAGCGGCATCTCGGGCAGGAGATCTCACCGTTCGACGTGCTGTGGGGACACAGCAGCTCACCTATGCTGTACGAGGATCTGCTGATCCTGCTGTGCGACCACGAGCCCTCGTCGTACTTGCTCGCGCTGGACAAGCGCACCGGGACGGAGCGGTGGAAGGCCGATCGTGGACAGGGTCGCATGTCCTACAGCACACCGCTCGTCGTCGATGGCCCCTCGGGCCCGGAACTCATCGTGAACTCCAGCGAACGGGTCGACGCCTACGATCCGAGAACCGGAACACTGCTCTGGTACACCGGCGATACGAATCGCTTTCCGATTCCCGTGCCGGTGTTCCACGACGGCGTCATCTACATGAGTCGAGGGTACCGGAGCAGTCCGTACATGGCCGTCAGGCCTGGCGGGCGCGGAGACGTCGCGGCGACGCACGTGGTGTGGGAGTCGGCCACGGGGGCGCCGTACATCTCCTCGCTCGTCTACGATGCCGGGTTGATCTACATGGCAACCGATGTCGGTGCAGTGACGGTCGTGGACGCGAAGACCGGGGAACGCGTCTGGCAGCAGCGCATCGACGGCGTCTTCTCCGCCTCGCCCGTCGCGGCCGACGGGAGAATCTACTTCGTCAGCGAGACCGGCGAGACCATCGTGCTCCGGTCCGGGCGTACGCCGGAGGTGATCGCCCGTAACGATCTCGGCGAGCGAGTGGTGTCCTCGCCGGCAATCGTGCCGGGCCAGATCTTCATCCGCAGCGACGAGCATCTCATTGCGATTGGCACGGCTGGATCGTCCGAGTGATGTCACAACGGCTGGCACGCGGCATGGCGCGCGTGCCCGCCCCCTACGGCGCGATTCGGCGTCGGCAGTCGTGGCATCGAAGCCACGTGCGGAAGCGGACAAAGGTCCGCAAGCCGGTGGAGGTTCGCGAAGCTCAGGTGCCTTGCTGCTGCATGGCTTCCGCGTTTCGCCGCTCCATCTCCTCTGGTGAGACATCCTCCACGTGCGTACTGATCGTCCACACATGGCCGAACGGATCTCTCAGGGTACCCGAGCGGTCGCCGTAGAACTGATTCTTGACCGGCCGCAGTTGCACGGCACCCGCGTCGATGGCTTGTTTGAACACGGTGTCCACGGATTCGACGTACGCCATCAGGCTCACGGACGTCCCGGTGGCCGCGTCCGGGCGCCGAAACCCCATATCGGGGAATTCGTCCGCGAGCATGACGGGTGAGTCGCCAATCTTGATCTCCGCATGAACGATCTTGCCCTCATGGTCCATGCGGAAGAGCTCGGTGGCCCCGAACGCTCGTTTGTAGTAGTCGATGGCGGCTGCCGCGTCGTTCACGATCAGATACGGCGTCACGGTGTGGTATCCCGCAGGGATTGGCGAGACGGCCATTGATTGTCCTCCTTCCGCATAGTCCGGAGCTCACTCGAGTGGCGACGGGCGGGCTCTCGACGACGTAGCGCGGTAAAACGCGTCCTCCACCCGCGGCTGGCGACCCGAGCTGGGTCCCCCAACCCTGGAACGCCCAATGAAGAGAAACAGCAGGGCTCCGTGCACGAGCCCGCAGCGGCCGATGTCTGGGTATTCAGGTCGCCCAGATGAAGTTCCCGAGCGTGCTCACGGCGGCAAGATGGTCGCTCCCACGATCGCTGCGACAAGTCCGGTCATGTCCGCGGTGGTGGCCTCCGGCCCCGCGTGAAGCCGCATCGGTGGCTTCGTCTGCGCCGTGACCGGCGTACGCGAGAGGCGGCCCCGGGCACAGTCTACTCCGGCGGCCAGCTGGAATATACTGCCACTCTTATGCAGGTATCGCAGTCTTCTGCTCCTTCAGCCGCGCCGGCACAGGCGCAGGCGGCGCGCGAGGCGCTGGATGCGCACGTGCGCGAGATCGTGAGCTGGCATTTCGATCCAGCAACGGGGAGTCCGTTCTGGCTGGACTACGCACAGAAGCTCGGGTGGGATCCCCGACGCGAGATTCAGGGGTTCAGCGACCTCCGGCGTCTGGGCGCGTTCGAGGACGAGTGGCTCCGCGGTGGTCCGGTCCAGCGTTGGGTGCCCAAGGGACTGGCGGGCAAACCCGTCTATGTCTTCGAGACCGGCGGAACGACGGGGACGCCCAAGACGCGTATCGCGTGCGACGACTTTCGCATCGACTACGAGATCTTCAGCGGGACGCTGCCCGACGAGTACTTTCCACGGGGGTCCAACTGGCTCATGCTCGGGCCGTCCGGTCCGCGGCGCCTCCGGCTGTCGGTGGAGCATCTGGCGCAGTACCGGGGAGGCATCAGCTTCTGCGTGGACCTGGATCCTCGCTGGGTCATCAAGCTGATCAAGAAGGGTTGGACCGAGCATCTGCAGGCCTACAAGGACCACGTCATCGATCAGGCCATCACCATCCTGCAGGCCAACCACGACATCCGCTGCATGTTCACGACGCCGAAGCTGCTCGAGGCGCTGGCGC
>CAZDLW010000107.1:0-16726 GCA_964505975.1 uncultured Bifidobacteriaceae bacterium
GCTACATCGCGGCCTGCACCGCCCTGGCCGCCATGCTGGCGGCGCCGGTCGTGACGGCGTATCTGCTGGCGTCGTCCGGCCCTGGCCGCTCGCCTGCCGCTGCACGCGCGTCGACCACCACTTCCCTCTCCGGTGGCATCGCGGCGTCACCGTCCGCATCTCCGGCACCGGCGCCGGTCGTAACCGCTGCGCCGTCCGTGGAGCGCAGCCCGGATGCGTTCCTGCGGATCATCGTGTCGGCATGGGCCGTCGGCGTCGGCATCCTGCTCATGCGCCTCATGAGCGGCTGGTGGCGCGTGCGGCGTCTGCACCGCGTTGCCGTCGTCGCCCTCCCGTCGCGCTGGCAGATCACCGGAGAACGCATCGCCCGGCGCCTCCGGCACCAGCAACACGTGCGCCTCGTCGATAGCTCGCTCGTCGACACTCCCACTGTTGTGGGTTGCCTCAGACCTGTCGTTCTCCTGCCCCTTGCCGCGCTGGCGAACCTCTCGCCCGCGCAGGTCGAGGCCATCCTCGCCCACGAGATCGCTCACGTGCGCCGGCACGACTTCCTCGTGAACCTGCTGCAGTCTGCTGCCGAGACGCTGCTCTTCTACCACCCTGCAGTGTGGTGGGTCTCGGCGCGCATCCGCACCGAACGCGAACACTGCTGCGACGACGTCGCCGTTCAGGTGTGCGGCGACGCTGTCGGGTACGCGTCGGCACTCGCCGAGCTCGAAGCGTGGCGGACGTCGAGCACCGGCCTGGCGCCTGCCGCCACGAGCGGGGCGCTGCTCGAGCGCGTACGTCGTGTGTTGCAGCCGCCAACCCATGTCGGGCCCCCATTCATGAGTGCGGCACTGACCGCCACGCTGGCGCTGCTGTCGGTGGCCGCGGCGGCCGGCTTGTCCCGTTTGCCCCAGGAGCAGACGCCCGTACCTTCCCCGGCCTATGGACGGCTTGGACCAGAGCCGCAGCTCGATCCTCTCGAGACGCACATCGACGTGAAGCCCGCGCCCTGGTGGCCGTACCTGCGTCCACTGGTACGTCTGTTCGCGGGCCAGGCGCCGCTCGGCTGGCAGCGTCATGAGGCCGTGCATCTCGACCTCTATGTCACGCCGGATGTCTCTATCGACGTGGATCGCATGGCACGCGACGCGGACCGCGTCTACGAGCGGGTCAGCGCCAGCTTCAGGCACTCGCTAGCGAACAGACCGCGGCTCGTCCTCTTCGCGGCGCGATCCGATCTCGATCGGACGGTGGTGTCGGGAGCGGTACCGACGGCAGCAGCGCAGCCGCTGATTCTGCTGCCCATCGATGTGCCAGCCGGGCGCTTCGCCGCCGATCTCACGCACGAGCTGACGCACGCATTCCTGTTCGACGTCCTGCCGCAGTCGTCGGAACTGCCACGCTGGATCACCGAGGGACTGCCCGAACACGAGCGCGGCACGTGGGACGAGGGGGACGTGGAGCTGCTTCGCAGCGCCGCCCGTGCCGGCACGCTGCCGGGCATCGGCAGGCTCGAACCGTCGAGCCCCGCCGGACCCGCACGCCTGCACTATGCCGTCGGCCACGCGGCGTTCGAGCTGATCGAGTCGCGCTGGGGCAAAGACGGCACGCGGCGTTTTCTGCTTGCGCTCCGCCAGCGCGCACTCGGCCGCAACCAGGACGATCCCTTCGTCACGGCGTTCGGTATTACGGGCGACGAGCTCCAACGAGAGCTCGAGGCGGACTTACGGGCCCGGTTCGCGGCGCAGCGCTGATTGGAACGTGGCACCAGGCCGCCGATGCAGGTCCCGATGGACGCACATCGCCGGCCTGACGCTCGTGCACGCCGTGTAGCAGGGCGCACTCACCGCCGCGGCCGGCCGCCAACCCGATGCAGTTCCTGCGGCATACGTGGCAACACGGTCGCCCACGTACCTGACGTGCCATGGTCGGGTTCGACGCTCCGTTTCGATTCGATGCCGCACTGGAATGCGGACCATGGAAGTCGTGAATGTGCCATAACTTTTTCCCCTCGCCACGGTTATCAGTATCGAGACGCGCGGACCGGATTGACGCAGACGACTGACGACGACCGGCTTCTGATCGAGGCGGCGCAGGCCGATCCGGCCCGATTTGTCGAGGTGTACGAGCGATACGTCGACCGGATCTACGCCTTCGTCAGCCGGCGGACGGAGAGTCGGGCCGCTGCCGAGGACATCACCTCGCAGGTGTTCGAGCAGGCGCTCGGCGCGCTCGGGCGGTTCGAGTGGCGAGGCGTCCCAGTGTCGGCCTGGCTGTTCCGGATCGCGTCGAACGCGCTTGCGGACCACTGGCGCGAACGGGCCCACCACGTGCACGAGACGCCCCCGGACGTGCCCGATACGCGCGAACTGGACGACATCGACCGGCGGATTGCGCTGTATCGGCACGTGGAGCGGCTGCCCGACCTGCAGCGGCAGGTGATCAGGATGCGGTTCGTCGACGAGAAGAGCATCCGCGAGGTGGCGGCCGCGCTCGACCGCTCAGAGGGCGCCGTCAAGCAACTCCAGCTCCGCGCGTTGGAGAACCTGCGGAAGAGCATGGGCGGCCATGGCTGAACGCGACCTGACCGATCGTCTGGACGAAATCGTCGACGCGATCGTCGCGCGCGGCGATGCGACCGCCGCGCTGCGCGATCCCGAACTGGCGCCGCTCGCCCGCATTGCGGCGCATCTGCGGCACTACCCTGACCCGGAGTTCAAGGTGCGGCTGAGGGATGACCTTCAACGGAGAACGACGATGACAACAGTGGTGACTTCGACAGCGATTCGCGAAGGGTTCACGACGGTGACCCCGTACATCCGGGTGCCTGAGGAAGGACTCGTCGAGTTCCTCGCGCAGGTGTTCGACGCCCGTGAGACATTCGCCGGACGTGGAGGAGGCGGCGGTATGCACCGTGAAGTGCAGCTTGGTGACTCGATGCTCATGATTGGGGAGGGAGTGGCCGGCGCAGGTGGTGTGATGCCGGTCAGGCCCGCCGCGCTTCACGTGTTCGTGAAGGACGCCGACGCCACGTTCAGTCGGGCGCTTGCGGCAGGCGCAACGTCGCTCGGCGAGCCCGCCGACCGTCCGTACGGGGAGCGCGCCGGCTTCGTTGCCGATCCGTTTGGTAATCACTGGTACATCGCCACGCCGCTCGGTCCCCAGTCTGTCGCGGGCCTTCGCACAGTGACGCCCTTCCTTCATGCACGGGGCGACGCGGCGTACGCCGAATTCCTGAAACGAGCGCTCGGCGCGGTCGAACAGGCACGGCACGACGAGGGCGGCGTGCTGCGCTACGCGAGGCTGCGCATCGGCGACGGCGCGATCGAACTCGGCGGAGGCGAGCCGATGCCTGCATCGTTCCTGCTCTACGTTGGCGATCCAGATGCGCGCTATCAGCAGGCGGTGGCCGCCGGGGCCACGCCGGTGATGCCACCGACCGACCAGCCATACGGCCGCATCGGCGGCGTCGAAGATCCGCTGGGCAACCAGTGGTTCTTCTCGCGACCTGCAACCGCGACCAGCTGATCGTCCACGCTTCAGCTGAATGGGCCCCTTGCGGTTGACGCTCCGATCCGCGACGTTCGCTCTGCTCGGCAGGCCCTCGACATCGAGGCACGACGACCCTACCGGCCGATGCGCTCAGGGGGCGGCTCCGGGCCTTTGCGCTGCCCGGGCCGTGCGCGGGTCGAGCGCCCTTCGCCCATGCCGTTGACGAAGAGCGTCCCTTCGCGATGTCGTTCGCGTCGCGCCGTTCGACGCGCTCGAGCCACGGCTCATTGACGCCGGCGGCGGAATGCGCCGCGTGACCGCCGCGTGCGGCGTGACGATGACGGGCGCTGCACCGGCGGGGCCAATACGATCTGCTCGACGCGGCCTGCCATCACATCGCGCCCGAGCGGCGTCAGACTGAGTGTTCGATACCGATCGTTCGACACGCGAACCAGCCCGGCCGCGCACGCCGCCTCGATCCAGCGCTCGAGTGTGCGCGGCGGCTTGTCTCGAAGCAAGCCCGTCGTCGACAGCCGCGTCAGCGGCGCCGGCAGTTCGTCGACGTCTCCGACGAGCATGGCCACAATTCGCCGGCGTCCGTACCGCTCACCGGCCCGCGCAATGCCCGACAGGATCTTCCGCACGAGCAGCCGCGACGACTCGTCGAGTGAAGTCAGGCGGTCGCAATTCCCGCAGGCGCCGCACGGCTCCAGCGCCGCGGGGTCGCCGAAGTACCGGAGGATCGTGGCTCGCAGACAGCCGGCGCTGTCGGCGTACCCGACCATCCGCCGCAGCTTCGCATGGTCGAGCGCCTTCCGCCGGGCCAGCTCCTCCGCATCGAGCACGGCCGTCCTTCGACTCGTCTCGTCCCGGCCGTGATCGATCAGGAACTCGCGCGTCTTGACGTCGGCGTAGTGCCAGAGGAGCGTCGCCGTCGCTGGCCGGCCGTCGCGTCCGGCACGACCGATCTCCTGGTAATAGGCCTCGAGCGACCCTGGCAGATCCACGTGGACGACGGTCTCGACGTCCGGGCGATCGATCCCCATGCCGAAGGCATTGGTCGCACAGACGATGGGGAGATCGCCGGAGGCGAAGGCGTCCTGCACGCGCGAGCGCTCGGCCGCGGGCAATCCGGCGTGATAGGCCTCGGCTGCCCGGCCAGCAGCGCGCAAAGTCGCCGCAGCCGCTTCCGCGTTCCTGCGTGTCGCCGCATAGACGAGCGATCGCCCCTCGGCCACGAGCTGCGACAGACGAGAGTGCTTGTCGGTGTCGCCCGAGACCGGCTGCACGAAGAGACGGATATTTGGCCGGTCGAAACCGGCTACGACAACGCGCGGATCCCGAAGCCCCAGCAGCGTGACAATGTCCGCGCGCACTTCCGGCGTGGCGGTGGCCGTGAATGCCGCCAACGGCGGCCGTCCTGGCCGCGCGTCGGCACGGCAACAGCATTCGGCCGCCGCTTTCAGACGCCGGTAGTCCGGCCGGAAGTCGTGGCCCCACTCCGAGACACAGTGCGCCTCGTCGACGACGAATCGAGACACCGGCACCTCGCCAAGGAACGAGACGAACCGCTCGGAGGCGAACCGCTCGGGCGCGACGTACAGCAGGCGCAACGTTCCGCCCCGAACGCGCCGCCAGATGTGTTGTCGATCACCCGGACCGATCTGCGAATGGAGCGCCGCAGCCGCGATCCCGCGTGCCCCCAGCTCGTCGACCTGGTCTTTCATGAGGGAGATGAGGGGTGACACCACCACGGTGAGGCCGGGCAGCAGCAGCGCCGGCAATTGAAAGCCCAGCGATTTACCCGATCCCGTGGGCATGACAGCAAGAAGGTCACACCCATCGACCACGGCGCGCACGAGGTCGTGCTGCCCCTCGCGGAAGGAGGCATGGCCGAAGTAGCGCTGGAGCGCCGCCTGCAGGTCGGGTACGGCCTCGGATGCCATGTGATGTCGAGTGTAAGCTGGTCTTTCCGCGCGCAGCGTACGCACGCGGGAGAAACACTCCAGACGGGAACTCCGATGCCGCTTTTTCTCGCGCCGCTCGCCGGAGAAGCCGCGCCCGTCGGCATCACGCCGCAACCGTCGGGGGATCTGCTCTGGGAGTACCGGCGGCGGCTCCCACAGGGCGTGTCGCCAACGGTGAAACGTGGCATGGCGCTGTATGGCGGACGCCTCTACATCGGCACGTCGGACTCGCACGTCGTCGCGCTCGACGTGAAGAGCGGCGTGGCGGTCTGGGACGTTCAGGTGGGCGACGTCCACGAACGCGAGACCGTCAATAGCGGCGTGCTCGTGGCCCGTGGAAAAGTGATGGTCGGCACCACCGCGACCGGCGTCGGGGCCAGGCCCGGCGGCCCGCAGATCGTCGGCCTCGACGCCGACACGGGACGGATTGCCTGGCGCGTGCACACCATCGCGCAACCCGGTGCACCGGGCGGCGACAGCTGGAACGGTATGCCCGGGAACGAGCGCACGGGCGCGTCGGTCTGGACCACCGGCACCTACGATCCAGTGACCGGTCTCGCCTACTTCGGCACCGGCAACACCTACGACACCGGGCCGCTCTGGCCGCCGTCGAACGAGCCCGGCGTCACAAATGACGCGCTCTACACGAACACGACGATGGCAATCGACCCCGATACGGGGCGGCTCGTCTGGCACTTTCAGCACCATCCGAACGACCAGTGGGACCTCGACTGGGCATTCGAGCGGCAGATCGTCGAGCTGCCCGTGCGCGGGCAGATGCGCCGGCTGGTGATTACGGCTGGGAAGATCGGCATCTACGACGCCGTGGACGCCCGCACGGGGCAGTTCATCTTCTCGCACGACCTGGGCCTGCAGAACCTCGTCACCGATATCGATCTCGAAACCGGGCACAAGACGATTGACGAGCGGCTGATCCCGGGCGACGGGACGGTACAGATGGTCTGCCCGCACGGGGCGGGCGTGAAGAACGACCAATTCGCGTCGTACAACGCCGCGGCGCGGCGGATCGTCGTACCGATGACCGAGGCCTGCATGGATGTCTTCCCGATTCCCGGGGGCGCAGGGCGCGGTGCGCTCTCCTCCGGCGTGAACTGGGGAATCCGTCCGCGGCCCGAGAGCGACGGCCTGTACGGCCGCCTGCAGGCGATCGATCTCGAGAAACGACAGCCCGTCTGGACCGTGCGCGGGCGCGCGCCGTACACCTCCGGTGTGCTGGCCACCGCCGGCGGCGTGGTCTTTGCCGCAACCTTCGACCGGTACTTCCGGGCGCACGACGAGGCGACGGGCCGCCTGCTCTGGGAGACGCGGCTCAACGACGTGAGCAGCGCCATGCTGATGTCGTATAGCGTGGACGGCCGGCAGTACATCGTCATTGCCACCGGACAAGGCGGCTTTCATGCCGCGAGCTACTCCGTGCTCGTGCCCGAGCTGAGGAGTCCGCCCGATCGCCGCGCGATGCTCTGGGTCTTTGCGCTGCCATGACCGTCCGCGACGTCAGACCTCCTTGTCCAGGACGAACACCTGCACGGTGTCCCGCTTCACTCCATCGAACGCCATCGCCTCGGCGGTGGCCGGTGAGTTGAGAACGGTCATGTAGGCATTGAGATCGGCAGTGTCGCCGCAGACAGCAACGCGATTGCCTGCCGCCGTGCCGAACTCCATACGTGAGACACCCATCTGTCTGAAGAGGTCACCGTGGGTTCGGAACCCCTTCTCCCACGCCGCCAGATCGTTGACTTCTGCAGTGACCAGGACTCTTGGCATGTTCGTCTCCTTGGTGGTCGAGTGAGCCTCGTTCGTGGAGCCCGCATCACCTGGTAGCGTCTGGGCCTTCAACAAGGGCCTCGCACGAACAGCCAAGCTTATACCTCAGCATTTGCGGGATCCTAGCGATATTCCTCAGCAGAGCGACAACGTGCGGGCAGCTCGGTCACTGCCGACGTTGCTCGGCGCAGCATCGGCAGTGTCTCGTTACTGGACCGCTATGCGGCCCGGAACGCGAATTTCGTGCTCGTCTGTCTGCCCGCATACCCGGTCCCAGCCGCGAGCGCGGCAAAGGGATACTGGCAACCAGCCACGGGGCTCTGCGGGATATCAAGGGGCAGAGCCCCGTGGCTGGTCAGCGTGGCGCCACGCAACTGAAGTTCGCAGCGTCGTCGATGCTGCCCTGCCCCCTGTAGCGGGCGACCTGCGGATACGGGCACAGCGGCCGCGTGCGCACGACCGTGCCGTTCGTGACCTTGGTGGCCAGCAGTGTGTCTGGCGCCGTTCCGGTCTCCACCCAGTCGATCACGGCCGTCACCGCGTCGTTGCGGTCGGGACCGACGCCCCCACCGCAGTGCGCAACGCCGGGCATCATGAAGAGGCGCGCGAACTCCTGTGCGTTCGAATTGTTCGCCATCACCTGCTCGTAGTAGTCCACACCCATCATCGGCTGCAGAATCTGATCGGCCCACCCATAGGTGATGATGAGTTTTCCGCCGCTCTGCCGGAACGCGGAGAGATCGGCCTGCTTGGCGTCCGCCTGCCTGCTCCATCGACTGACGAGGCTTGCGGCGCGGTCGAAGTCGAGGGTCATCGTGTCGTAGTCCGGCTGCGGAGGGTCCAGGATCAGGTACCGCAGGACGCCTTCGGCGAGGTTGAAGTCCGCCGGCCTGGCGCCAGGCTGCGCCGGCACGATCGCGCCGACCCACCCGCTGTTCGTGGTGCCGTTGGGCGCCGTCGTCACGGCTTCGCTTCCGGGCATGAAGCCGGCGATGAGCGGCCGTCCGTGGCTGACGGGCCCGTTGTACACCTTGTTGACCGCGGCGGCCTGCGCCGCCGTGAGGCAGTCGGCGCCGTCCGTGCCGGCGCTGCATGCGGGAACGTCACGCGTGGCGTCGAACCGGCACGCCCGCGGGTCGTCGATCAGCCCGTCGATCAGACCGTCCACCGCGTCGCACTTGTCCATTACCCTCTGGGCCACCAGCGCCATTTGGGCCGGAGTCACCGGCGCCTCGCTCAGCGCCTTGTGGTTCCAGATCGCGCCGATGGCGAATCCGGTCTGATCGACCCACGGCGCTACGGCGACGATGCCGTCGAAGTCGCTGGGGTAACGCTGGGCCTCGAGCAGCCCCTGCCGCCCGCCGTTCGAGCAGGAGTTCCAGTACGAGTACCGGATCGAACGCCCGTAGTACTCGTTGGCAATCTTCTTGGCCGTGGCGGCCGTGACGTGCACGGCGCGGTAGGCGTAGTCGATCGCCTTCTGCGGGTTGCTCAGGATGAAGCTTCCGCTCGGCTCCGTGCGTGCGTCGTGCCCCGTGTTCGTGCGCGCGTGCACGAAGCCGTGGGAGAGCGCGGCCGTGCGATCGCCGTTGGTCGGCGTGTCGATGGGGTCGCCAGCCAGGCCGCCGTTGCCCGTCATGTAGAAGCGCCGGTTCCACCGGTCCGGCAGGTTCACTTCGAAGGCGACCTCGGGCGTGATCACGCCCGTGACCCGGCAGTGCTGCGGCGTGTCCGCGGTGGCCGCGACCACGCGCGCCTGTACAGAGATCACGCCGTGACCGGTGAACGACGCGAGGCTGTCGCACGGCCTCTGCGGCGAGGTGTCGGCGAGCGTGTAGTTCGCCAGCGAGGATGTCGCGTTGGCAAACGGCTGCGCGAGAGCCGGCGTGGCCATCGCGGACAGAGCGGCGATCAGAATGCATGCGCGCACGATGCGGTCCTTTCGAGCGAGCGTCTGGGCGACGCGGGACACGATGGAGTCGGGGCACAGATGACGCGCGGAGGAGCTCCGTCAGAGCTCCTCCGCGGCGTCCCGACCTTAGAAGTCCACCGTGAACTGGAACCGCGTGAAGCGCGGGTTCAGCACGGTGGTCGGCTGGAGGTAGGCGTTCGGGTTGTTCGGGTTGAACGTCTGCGAGAACCCAGTTGGCGTGTTCGAGTTCAACGCATTGAAGAGATCGACGCCGACGGTCGTTCGCGTGCGCCCGAACCGCAGGATCTTGGCAAACCTGAAGTCGACCGCGTTGAGGCGCGGGCCGTAGATGTCGCCCGGCTTCACCAGGTTGAGCGTGACGTTCGCGGCATTGTTCGCGAGCGGCCGGCCCAGGATCGGTGTGATCACCGCCGCCGGAACGACGTAGTTCGCGTTCAGCGAGAAGCCGTTCGACGCGAAGCCGGTAAACCCGCCGCCGGCGGTCGCGTTGAGCGTCGACCGCGCGATGCCGCTCACGAGGACGTCGATCTTCGGAACCGTGTACGAACCGAGGAAACGAAGGTTGGTCGTCCAGTTCTCGTCGATGTCGCAGGCGTCGAGCCGGTTGTTGCCAACCAGGTTCGGGAAGGCCTGCCAGACGCCGCAGAACTCCCGCCGGCCCTTGCCGGAGCTGGTGCCGCCCTGTATCGTCAGACCGTTGCGCATGCGCGCATTGACGGTGACGTCCACGCCGTGCCAGTAGTAGATGTCCTTGGCCGGCGCATTCGTCAGGATATTGTTCGGGAACTGGCTCTGGCCCGCTTGTGTGATGATCTGGTACTGCCGTTCCGCTGGCGCCGGATCCGGTCAGGCCCTTTCGCATGTCGAGGATTTGTGCGTTGAGCATGAGTACTTAGTGCATCAGGTTGCGGCGTGTCAAGGCGCGGATGAGCTCGAAGCGGGACTCGACGTCTACCGGAACCTGGGCGTCGCCGAAGTCTGGTACTGGCGCAAGGGCCGCATTCAGCCGTACGCGCTCGGCGACGACCGCTACGTACCGATCGAGCGCAGCGCCAGACTTCCCGGACTCGATCTGGACTTGCTGGTGCAGTTTCTCGATCGTCCCAGCGCGTACGACGCCATCCGGGATTTCCAGGCGGCGCTCACCTCACGTTCGTGACGACGCGAGTTCGAGCGGCCGCCCACTGGGCCATCCCGGTTCCGCGTGCGACGTCGCGTTCCGCCCGTCAGAACGCCTGGCCCAGGAACGGCAGCATCCTCCCGAAATACATCACACCCAGCCACGCGACGATCCCCGTGCCCGCCACCGTCCTGGCGAGCACCGGCGCATGGTCCCCTGGGCCCAGCCTCCAGGGCGCATCGACGTTCGTGAGATAGAGCAGGTTGAACCCGGCCACCATCAGGAGTCCGATTTTCCAGTAGAACGGCCATCCAATGTACTGACCGGGCATGGCGATCGCGAAGACCATTCCCGTGACGATGTTGATGGTCAGACCGAGCATGGCCCAGGGCAGCAGCCGGTGCAGGGCCGGGAACGACGCCTGCGTCATGACCCCCAGCAGCCGGAGGTTCACGACGAGCACGACGCCGAACAGCAGCCACAGGCCGATGAAGTGGAGCGTTTCGGCGGCCGGCCAGGCCCAGATCTGGGTGTTGGCGACCTCGGCGATGGATTCGGCCGTCAACCAGCCCGAACGCTCGCCAATCGGCTGAAAAGCCGACACGTCCGGGTGACGGATCTGTCCACCTAAGTTCGCGGCGCGGCCCATCAGCGCGAGCGTCGCAATCGCGAGCACCACGACGGCGGCAAAGGCGCCCCGGGCCGGCCGGGTGATCCGGCGGATCTGCCAGAGGCACATCCAGGCCGCCATGCCGGTGAGCAGCATGAGAATCGAGCCGAGCAGCGCCGCGTCGTGATGGGCGTCGATCACGGCCATCGACACCTCGGAACGGTCGGCGATCTGGCGCTCGGCACCGACACCGCTGAGATACACGGGCAGCGTCAGGAGTCCAACCAGGAAGAGGACTTCGAGACCGGCGCGGCGCAGATCGGCGCTGTGCCGGCGCAGGCCAATGAGCAGCAGACCAACGGCAATCACCGCGCCGATGACCGGCAGGTGGTTCAGCACGAGATGGAGCTGCGAGAGTGTCATGCGGATCCTCGAGCGCGTCGATCTGGACCGCTATGCGGCCCGAAACGCGAATTCTGTACTGGTTTGTCGGTCCGCATAGCGGTCCTAGCCGCGCGGAGCGCGGCAAAGAGATACTGGCAACCAGCCAAGGGGCTCTGCGGGGACAGCAACGGGGCAGAGCCCCTTGGCTGGTCGGAACATGCCGCCTGCCTGCCTGCCTGCCTGCCTGGCCTACCCGAGGTACGCCATCAGCCGGCCGGCCGTCGTCGCCCCCGCCCAGAACAGCAGTGACGAGGCAGCCAGGATCAGGACCTCGCGTGACAGCGGCGTACGCTCGGCCAGCGGATTGCGGAAGACGCGCGTCGTGAGCACGTGCAGGTTGACGAGGGCGAGCGCCACGAACACGAGCTTGATGTAGAAGACGGGGCTCCGCATCTTGTTCGAGGCGTCCGCGACGAGCAACGCGGTGCCCGAGGCGGCGGTCACGGCGAACCCCACCCAGATGGCGGTGATGAACGGTGTCAGGGCAGCGATCGGCACCGTGCGGGCGAACCCGAGCACGCGCAGATTGAGCAATGCGCTCAGGCCGGCGACGGTGGCGAGTCCGAGCGTATGCATGAAGAGAATCGTCGGATAGGCCAGGATCGAATCCGACTCACGGACGAATCCCGCGAGCCGGGTCTCTTCGAGCCATACCAGCCAATCCATACGTGATACTCCGGCCGCTGCACCCGGCTCTCGAGGCGTTCGGCTCTGCCGGGCGGCCTGCAACCCCCGCGCGTCTGTTCGGTGCCGTGACGAGATCAGGTGAGGTGTCGAGCCGTGCACAGCCTACAGCGTCGAGCCATGGGTCCGCAATAACGGATTGCGCCGGGATGCACGTGGCGTTTGTGTCTTTTCTCGTCGTTGCGGTGGACCCGGGCGGGCCGTGTCACAGGCCATGCGCACGGTCTCCAAAGACGGCTTGTGCTTGTCTGGACCGCTATGCGGCCCACAACGAGAATTTTGTACTCCTTGTGGCGCGTGTCAAGCGACGCCGCTTAGCGGTCCTAGGCGCGCGAAGCGCGCCAAGCAACTACTGGCAACGGGATATCAAGCGGCAGAGCGCCTTGGCTGGTTGTGTCAGCTCGTGCCAGTAATCACTTGGTGGGACATGGCATGCCGATGTGCCCCTGCGGCGACGCGACCTACGACTTGCGCGAAACTTGCGGCACGGCGCGGCATACTGCTACGATCCAACCGCAACTCCAACAGGAGCAGCAACGATGACGAGATGGGCTATTGGCTTGGTCGCACTGTGCGGATTCGTGATGGCCGGCGCCGGTCTGCAGGCCCATCATGCGCTGGCTGGTGTGTACGATCTGAACAAGGAAATCGTCCTGACGGGCGCGCTGTCGAAGTTGAACTTCACGAATCCCCACTCGAGCCTTCATCTCGACGTCGAGAACACGGATGGCTCGACAACGGAATGGGTCCTGGTGACGGCGTCCAACCGCGTGCTGACCCGGCAAGGGGTCACCAGAAATTCCATCAAGCCCGGCGACATTCTCAAGATCACCGTCCTGCCAGCGAGGAACGGGAACCCGATGGGGTTCATCCGATCGCTCGAGCTCGGCGACCGCGAGGTCCAGCTCTTCTTCGAGGACGGTCCGAATTAGTCACGCTCGCCCGTGTGCCCTGCTCCGAGGGCGAGCCGTCTTGCCGGGAACACGTGACGCACGTGTCGACCATCGAGACGGTCGAGACGGGTAGCTGACGCGCTGGGAGTTCGCCATGGTCTTTCGACGATTCGTCCGGACAGCCGCGGTGTTCGTTGTCGTCGCGATGAGCGGCGTGCTGCCAGCCGAGGCGCAGTTCGGCCGGGGGGGAGCGCCATACACGCCCGAGGGGGGTGCCAGAGATCTGAAGGCGGTGCTCTTCAGCTGGACATGGCATATGGGGATGCTGCGCGGCGTCACCGAACCCGAGATCGTCGCCACACTCGAATACCAGGGGGAGGGCACCATCCAGATGGACGGGCAGCCCTGCACGGTGACGAAGTATCGAATCAGCGCCAACTACCAGACACCGGGACAGCGGACGCAGATCGAGTGTACGCGCGCCAACGGCCAGACTTACTCGAACATCGAGACCGTGAGCGGGGAATTCGCCTGGGACGAAGACATGCCAGGCGCGGAGATCATCCCCGGCGAAGGCACGGCCACGCCCCGGCCGGCCGCCCTTCACGAGCGGCTGATTCGTCTGTGGGCCAGTCCTCACGGTGCGCCCAAGGCCGCGATTGCCGGCGCCGCGGGCCTGCCGCTGAGCGAGACGTTCGCGCAGAACCCCGCCGTGCTGCTCGATAACGCACGCGCGGCCGGACGCCAGGCGGCAACGACCGTGTCCTGGCAGACAGGACGAGCCGTCGTGACGTTTCCAATCCCGGGAGTGCCCGGCGCCACGGCGACCGCCACGCTCAATGACGGCTTCCTCGCGGAGCGCGTCGTGGTGAGACACCGATCCGACACCACGGAGTTCGTGTACGGCGACTACGCGGACTGGAACAACCCCCTGCACAAGATTGAAGCCCTGTACGCCGGCACGATCGTCGAGCGCCGGAACGGCGTGACGGTCCGCGACCTGAAGACGGTGGTCACGGAAGTAGGCCAGGTGTACGTCGTCGTGCCGGTCCCGGACAGTGTGCGGAAGGCGGGCACGGGCACGGCTCGCAATTGACTGGTGCCTTCAGGAACAGCACCGGTCGGCTCGAAGAGGGTTCGACTATGAGTGAACAACGAGTCATGTGGACGCGGCTCGTGACGTCCGTGGCGATACTCCTCGGTCTCATCGTCGTCGTCTCCGCGGCCGCACAGAGCGGCGCGGCGGATCAGCAGACCCCCCGGCTGTCGAACGGGAAACCGGATCTGACAGGCGCCTGGCAGGCCACCGGCGGCGGACTCCCTTACGGGTTCCGGCGGTGCAGTCCATGGCAGCAGAACTGTATGGAATGGACCAATCAGAGCGCGGACTTCGCGTTCGAGGCGCCATCACGACGGGGGCCGAATCGTCCGCTGTACAAGCCCGAGCACTGGGACAGGATCCAGGAGCTCGACATGTGGACCAACAAGTACGATCCGGTCATGACCTGCCTGCCTCTCGGAATCCCGCGGCAGGGACCGCCCACACGTATCTTTCATACGCCACAGGACATCACGCTGCTCTACCGCGGCAGCATCGACGGCGGCGGCGGGTATGCGGAGTTTCGCGTGATCCCGACCGACGGCCGCACGCACGACCCCCAGCGGGCGCTCGAGTACACGTACAACGGGTACACGGTGGGCCACTGGGAGGGCGATACGCTGGTGCTCGACTCCGTCGGGTTCAGCGATGAGACCTGGCTGGCGCGCGGCGGCTTCTTTCATTCCGATCAGAAGCGGGTCGTGGAGCGATTCACCCGGACCGGGAACGAAATCCTGTACGAAGTCACGGTTGAGGATCCGGAAGTACTCGTCGAGCCGTGGGTGATGACGCCGCGGGTCCTGCGACCCGCCACCAACCCCGACGCGGGCCTCGTGGCGGAGCGAGGTAATTGCACGGAGGTTGAACTGGGAGAGGTCGAGACGCAGATTCGGCACTAGTGTGGCTTCAGCGCCGGAGATGATCGAGAAGCGCCCTGACGGCCTGGAGCGCGGTCGGCCGATCCAGGAGCGAGCAGATCAGAGGCAGGTCGAGATCGGGGAACAGACGGCTGCGATCGACCTGCTGATATCGGCCCTCGTGAAGCACGTGGACGGCGATTCGATCGTCCCGCCAGAACCACACTTCCGCCACGTTCAGGCGCCGATAGATTTCCAGCTTGTCGAGACCGCCGCTGGTCCAGACGACTTCGATGACGAGATCGGGCCTGTCCCGGCCCTGATCGGGGCCGACCAGGTAGCACTCATCCGGCTCGGCGCCCGCTTCCTTCGGGGCGTCCTTCAGCGTCCAGGCGCCGTACGGCGACAGGTCGAGACCACGCTCCAGCGCGTAGGCTTCGAGGAGGCGACCGAGGTACGACTTGATGCGCTCGTGAGCCTTCGATGGGCTCATGAGCTCCATCGCTCCTTCCAGGTACGCCATGCGGGGCACGGGCGCATCGCCGCGCAACGCGAGCTGGGCCTCATAGTGGGACCACGGCACGTTGTAGGTCACGAGGCGCTGATCGGCCGTCGGCACGTATTCGCCAGCCGGTACAGCCGTCACCGAAGCCATGCGACCATCCTGCCATCGCCGATGGCCGCGGTCAAATCCAGCGCTGGACCGCGATGACGACACAGCCTGCGCTGGCGCGGATTATGGCAACGCACGTGGAGGTCATTTCGCAGACAGCCGGGCCCGCAACCCGGGGCCATCCAGGCGCGTGACGAGCTGGTTCAGGATGTCGCGCCCGACGATGACCTCGTCCTCGCAGGCCACCAGCCGCGCCAGGCATCCGCGACCGGCAAGCTCGACGCGCCCCGCGTGGACGGGCACGCTCGCCCGGCCGCCGGCGACGCCGGCAATCTCGATCCAGTCCACTTCCGGCAAGTTCAGCACGCGGGCGAGCCGTGCGGGAATCAGCGTGCAATCGGCTCCGGTGTCGATCAGGCCCTGGACGAGCAGCGCGGCCCCGCCATCCAGACCGGCCAGGCGCAGGTGCGCGACAGGCGCCGGCGGATCGAACGCGTCGTCGTAGGCGAAGGACGTGCTCACGAACTGCGGCGGGGTGAACGGACACGGACCGGCTCACGGTGCGCCACGACCCGCGGCATGAACACCGGCCGCACCCCGACCCGGTCGAAGACGCGCGTCGCCAGTGCGTCGAAGTCGGCATCGTGATCGATGACCGTGCGGTCGACGATGGCGACGTACTCGTTCGCGTAGCGCTGCAGGAGACGCGTCTGCTGGTCCTCGTACCAGACGCGGCTGTCGTGCAGGGGATCCACGGTCGACGCCGCCTCCCCGCCGTGGGGATCGACCGCGCGTGCCAGCGCGTCGATGACGACCGCCGTGAGCGTGGTGCCGTCGCGGGCGGCCTTCATCTTCGCCTGCCGCACGAGCCCGGCCGGCACGTTCCGCAGATACAACGTCGTGGCGTGTTCCGGGGCCGGCATAGGCGTCCTGATGCTAACGGATGTTAGCTCAGTCGTCAAGCTTGCTCCTGGAGGCGATCCGTCCGCGACCCGGCATCGGTGATCGGCGGCGCGAGGTCGAAGAGGCTATCGAACGAGGCCTCCATGGGCTCCCAGCCTGAGCCCGCCAGACGCGCGTATTGCCTCGTCAACATGACGACTTCGCCCGCATCGTCGTGGGCGATTCACGGCCCACGCCAGTCGACCTGCGCCTGCTGCCACGACGGTGATCGACTGGGACCGGCGCGCTTCCCTCCGCGGCGGGACGGCCGGACGCGATCCGCGTGACGTGCGCCGTGG
>CAZDLW010000108.1:0-16665 GCA_964505975.1 uncultured Bifidobacteriaceae bacterium
AGACGGCGGGCCTGCTGCCGGCCTGGGCGCACTCGGTGGTCGTGCGCTCGGATCCCGCCGCGCTCGACGACACGTTCGGCTCGCTGTGCATCACCATCATCCGGGACGCGCGCGTGTTCATTGCGCCCATGACCGATTTGGGTCTCGGCCACGGGTTCTTCGCGATTGGCAGCGCGAACCTGCCGTCGGTGTCCGGCGGCCGCGTGGCATGCGTCTCAGTGAAGGGGGAGTCCGGACGCGTGACCCACTATCCGGCTATACTCCAGCGCGTGATCGCGCGGAGCGCGCGGCTGCAGGCTGAGATGACCGGGCGCGTTGCCGGCGGCGGTGGTTTCTCATCTAGTTTCATGACGAGGTGAGACGCCGCTGTGGTGGAGGACGGATCGTCGATCTCCTCTCGTGACGGAATGGTACCTCTATGACTCGTGTGCTCGCGTCGCTGACGCTCGCCGTTCTCCTCATCACCTCGCCGGGCGCGCAGGTTCGGTCCGCCGCGAGCGACGACACGCTGTGGAGGGATTTCGTGGCGTGGCTGGACACGCTGCCGCCCGTGACACAGGTCGTCAGCGTCATCGAACTGTACGGCAGGGAACTCACCCGGCAGGGCCTGACCCAGGGCGACGCGAAGCTCACCATCGACCGCTTGCTGCGGCTGATGCGTGACCGGCCCGATGCCTGGCGTCCCATGTTCAACCGGATTTACACGACGAGCGGGAAGACGTTCCGCACGGAGCCGACACCGTTGCTGGTGAGCGCCGTCGCGGGGCGGACGCCCGGGCGCGCGCTGGATGTCGGGATGGGCCAGGGGCGCAACGCCGTGTTCCTGGCGATGACGGGGTGGAGCGTGACCGGCATCGACCTGGCTGAGGAGGGACTCTCTGCCGCGAGGGCACACGCCACGCGCGCCGGGACTTCGGTGCACGCCGTACTCGCCGATGCGGCGGCGTTCGACTACGGCCGCGACGCCTGGGACCTCATCGTCATTACCTACGGCCCCGGGTTCGTCGCCGATCCGCCGTTCGCCGAGCGTCTCAAGACGGCGCTGCGTCCGGGTGGACTGCTCGTCATGGAGAGCTTCGCATCCGATCGATCAGCGACGACACGCCGGCCCGTGGACCTGGATCCGGCCGACCTGCTGCGGCTCTTCCAGTCCTACCGCATCGTCCGCTTCGAGGACGTGGACGACGTGTCCGAGTGGGACCCGCATGTGACACGCCTCGTGCGCCTGATTGCGCAGAAGCCGCCGGCCTGACAGGGCTACAATACTCTTCGGAGGGTGTCATGCTCAGTGCGAGGATGCTGTCGTGGCTGCTGGTGCTCGGGCTGGTCTCGGCCGCCTCGGCGGGTTGCGCGTCGCCGGCGGCGCCAGGGGACGTCCAGCTCACGCCGCTCATCGGGTCCACGGACGCCTCTGGCGACATTCGCGGTGAGGCCACTTTCGTGGCCCGCGACGCAGGGACGTTCGAGCGTCTCTGGCGCCAGTTCTTTGGCTCCTACCGTGGAGTGCCGGCGGTCGACTTTTCACGCCACATGGTAGTCGTCGCGACGATGGGGCAGCAGCCCACCGCTGGGTTTGCCATCGAGATCACGGGCGTGGCGGCCTCGAGGGACGGCGGCTTGACCGTTCACGTCCGGACGACGGCACCGGGGGCCGGCTGTGTCGTGGCGATGGTCGTCACCACGCCCGTGGTGATGTCGCGCGCGACGAAGGTGGAAGGGCCTGTACGCTTCGATTTCACCCGGACCACCCGCGACTGCGCCGGTCGCTGACGCCAGCGGCGCGCCTGTGACCACGACGCTTCCGGTTACCGCACCCGCCGTACGCGCAGCCCATGCGGATCGGGCGCCTGTCCCGTCTGTAGCTGCTCGTTGACCATCGGCACGATCGCCACGAGCGCGCCGCTCCTCCCATCGTCGGTAATGTCGATGATGCCCATGCCGGGCGTGCTGCCGATCGCGTTGTGGGGGTCACCGCTGAGCGGCACCGGGCCTCGCAGCGCGACGAACAGCCGGTCTCCACCCGGCGCGGTGTCGATCAGGTCCGGCGCCGCATTGTCGGTCAGCGGCCCGTTCAAATCGACCGTGTGTACCCGCTCGCCCGACTGAAGGTCGAGGATCTCTGCCACGTCGTTGTGACGGTCCATCACCCAGAGGTAGCGGCCGTTGCCGGCTGGGGCAACACCGTGCGAGTCGGCTGCGCCGTCCTTGCTGAACAGCACCTCCGGCGCCGGTGTGTTCGCCGCGTTCCCGGCCGAATAGCCGGTGAGCGGGAACCGGTAGACGTCGAAGCCGTACAGCGCATCGTGGTGCGGGTCGGCACCGGACACGTTCACCGGGCTGCCACCGGAATTGAGGTACATGTAGCCGCCCACCTCCGCGCCGCCGCACCCGTTGCCGCGAACCGTCGTCCTGTCGTACTCGCCGACGATGGTCATCGGCGTCGCCCTGGCGTCCACGACGAACAGGCCGCCGCCGCGCAGCGTGACGAAGGCGTAGCGGCTGCTCGCATCGACGACCGGGCAGATGGGCCAGTTGATCGGTCGTAGCTCCTCGCTCTCGCACGGCTGCCCGCTCGGCGTCGTACAGTTCATCAGGTCGAGCGATGCCTCGCGGTTGTGGACGAACGTGTTGGCCGCGAAATCCGTATCGATCCGCTCGAGCCGCTTGCCGTTCTGATTGGCCACGACAATGAACGAGCCGTCTGGGGCGGCGAATGCCGCGTGCGCCTGTCGGAACGTGCCCTGCTCGGTGACGCGCTCGGTCATCTCCATGCAGGTCAGCGGTGTGCGGCCGATCGCGTCGAAGATGACGACGTGCCCGCTGGCCACGAACGACAGAATGGCGTGCGTATGTTCCTCGTTGAAGAGAACCATGTGGGGACGCACCGGATGGCGCCCGGTCGCCTCATGGCAGAGGTCGGAGGCCTCGGCGCCAAGGTCGACGCGGGCGATCGGCACCGCCCGTGCCGCCTCGGGGCCGGCCAGCCCGTCGCCGTCGTAGATCAGGAGCTGGCCGCCGTACCCTTTTCGCGTGTCCGACTGGTCCGCGATCCACACCTCGAAGGCACCGGTCTCGGCAGCTCGCGTTCCCTCGTGCGTCGCTGGCTCAGAACGACACCCCGCGAGGAGCGTTGCGATTGCTGCGAAACCGGTCGAGACGATAGCCAGGCGTGTGCGCATTCAGATCCTCCAGATCGCCCGGGAGCTGCCGCCGGGCCCGGCGGGAGGATACCGTACTCTGGAGCGAGCCTCTGCACAGCCGCCGGCCCTACTGAGCTGAGGACGTGGAGGCCATCCACCGCGCGCGCATGTCGTCGAGCATCTCGCGCATGGCGGGCTCGTCGCGGACCCGGTCGAAGAACCAGTCGTGGGTCGAGACGTACGGATACGCCAAGTACCCGCGCGAGACGGCGTGGCGCAGCCATTCGGCAGCCTGAGACGCGTCGCCGAGGAGGGCGAACACTTCGGCGATCCAGCTGGAGTACTGGAGGTCGTTGCGCGCGACGGTCCTCACCGCGTCGTTCAACAGCTCCTCGACCTTCGCCCGATCTCCGGAAACCGCGAAATGGTACATCGCGGCAATCCACGCGAAGGGATCGTCCGGTGCCCGGCGCAGGAACTCGTCGGCAACGCCTTCGGCTTCTGCAAACCGGCGGGCGAGGCAGAGCCCCATCACACGGAAGGATGTTCTCGAACGATCCCTGCACCTGCACACGATCGAGGAGCTGGACCGCCTCGTCGAAGCGGCCGTCCGCCATGGCCATGAACTCGAACGGCAAGATGGCGATCGACCGCTGCGCCTCCGGCGGTCCCGGGACAGGCGCGACGGCCTGCGCCGCGCGAAGCTCCTCGACGACCTGCCGCATCGAGGCGAACCGTTCCGAGGGGGCCTTGCAGATCCACGGCCAAAATCCACGACCTTGACGTCGCCGTCGCGAGTGACCATGACGTTCTCCGGCTTCAGGTCGCGATGGACGATTCCGGCCTCGTGGGCTCGGGCGAGTGCCTTGGCTGTCTGGAGCAGCCATGGGATGATCGATTCGCCCGTGAGCCCAGACATCATCAGTCGGCGCAATGTCTGGCCATCCACGAGTTCCATCGCGATGTATGGATGCCGGCCGTCTCCCCCACATCATAGATGTGCAGGATGTTCGGGTGGTTCAGCGCGGAGGCCGCTCGAGCCTCGGCCTCGAAGCGCGCAATCGCGGCCGGGTCGTCGCTGACCGACGCAGGCGGCGCCTTGATCGCAACGTCGCGGTTGAGGCGCGTGTCACGGGCGCGGTAGACTTCGCCCATCCCGCCCGCCCCGAGCGGCTCCAGAACCTCTATGGTCCGATGTGGGTGCCCGGGTCCCAACGTCACCGTTGAGGGATTATACGTGAGGGCGCGGCGCACGCTTCAACGCTGCTCGTCAACGGCAATCGCCACCGGTCATTCATTTCCGCGCAGGGCCGCCCGCCTGTCCCGGGAACGCCTGCCTCTCTGCCGAAGTGAGCACAAAGGCTGACGCGATGGCCTCCGCCAGAGTCTCCGTGTCGGCGTACGAGATGTTCGATAGCACCGACACGACGAGGCCTCGGTCGGGGAACGTGATGAGCGACGCCACCATTCCGCCCAGGGACGTCCCGTCGTGGCCGACCCAGCGCGTCTGTTCGCCCCCGAGCTCCACGGTCTCGAGGTCCCAGCCCAGGCCGTAGCCTGTCTCCTCCCCCGACGCCAGCCGCTGCGGCGTCTGCAGCACCTGCACCGTCGCGAGTTGCAGCAGCCTGCCGCCGATGATCGCCATGCCGAACCGCACCAGGTCGGACGGTGTCGAGAGGAACGCACTCGAGCCCGAATAGCAGGAGTGATCGAGCGGGCGCATGGGGTGCAGGCCGTATCGGGGATCAGCCGCGTACCGCGGAAAGTAGGGCGTCGCCCGATCGTGGGCCGGATCCATCGCGCTGTCCGGCCCGGTGTCGTTCATGTCCAGCGGCTCGAAGACCTGCCTCCGCATGAACGTCAGGAATGGCTCATTCGCGGCAGCCTCGACGGCCGCGCTCATCAGGATCCAGCCGTAGCTCGAGAAGCGGTACCGCGTGCCCGGCTCGAACAGCAGCGGACGGTCCGCGAAGCCCTGCAGCCCTTCGACCGTCAGGTCGCAGCGCTTCGACAGCAGCGGCCCCTCGTCGCCGCCGTCGTTCCTGACGCCGGCTACGTGCCCCATCAACTGGCGCAGGGTGACAGGCCACTCCTTCTCCGGGAACTCCGGCACGTGCGTCTGAACCACGTCGTCCAGCCTCAGTTGGTCCGTCTCCAGCAGCTGGCCGACGGCGGCCGAGGTGAGCGCGATGGATGCGGTGCCGATTTGGAACCGCGTGTCCGGCGTGACGGGCGCGTGGCTGTCGAGATCGGCCCAGCCGAACCCTTCGGCCCACACAATTTCGCCCCCGACGCCGACGGCCACCGAGAGCCCGGGCAGGTTCTGCTCACTGATGCCTGCGCGCGCGATCTGTCGTGCGCGTTCCACCGAATCGGTCCATTCCGGCGACGGTGCCGAACGCGTCGCTGACGGAACGCCCTGCGGGTCCGGATGCAGGGACGTCGCCGTGGTCGTCATGAACAGATGCAGGCCGAGCACCGCCGCGACCAGCAGGCCGATGCCGAGGACGCCGAGCGTGAACCACGTCTCCAGCCGAATCCCTGACACGATTCCTCTCAGATCGCCGGCTTCACTTGACCCGGCGGGCGCTGCTCAGACGACCGCGACCTTGACGTTGTGAATCGGGGGCAGTGAATCGAACAGGCACTCCCACTGCTCACCGCCGTCACGCCCCATCCAGAGCTGACCGGTGGTCGTGCCGAAGTACAGAGCGGGCGTCCCCAGCCGGTCGACGTCCATCCCGTCGCGCAGCACGGTGAAGTAGGTCTGCTTCCTGGGGAGCCCGCGCGCGACGCGGCTCCAGGAGTCGCCGCCATTCTCGCTGCGCCATACGGCCGGTGCGCCCCCGGGACAGGTGCGCGTGGCCGGCTCGAGCGGCATGACGTAGACGGTGTCGGCATTGTGCGGGTGCACGACGATGGGGAAGCCGAAGTCTGACGGCAGCCCGTTGGCGATCGATCGCCACGTGTGGCCGTGGTCGTCGCTGCGCAGGACGCCGATGTCCGGCCGCGGCCCGCCCGGGCCGGTCCAGTCGGCCCAGCCGCCGTGGTTCTGCATGTACAGCCGTCCCGGCTTGTCGTCATGGCGCGCGATCTTGTGCACGCACTGACCGAACTCCGGGTAGGGGTCGGGCGCAAAGCCCGCGCCGACACCGCGATTGGCGGGGCTGAACGTCTCGCCGCCGTCCTCGCTGAGGTAGTGGCCGCCGGTCGAGATGCCGAGGTGCACGCGCGACCCGTCGCGAATGATGGTGTGCAGGCAGAGACCACCGTTCCCCGGCTGCCACTGGCGTGCATGCTCGTGATTGCTGATGCCGGGCACGATCTCCCACGTGTCGCCGGCGTCGCGGCTCCGGAACAGGGAGGCTGGCTCCACGCCGCAGAGCAGTTCCCTGCGGCCGTCGCCGGCCTCCAGCGCCCAGATGTTCGCGAGCGCGCGCCCATCGTTTTTGGAGAAGGCCGGCGCGGATTTCGTTTCCTTGAAGGTCTTGCCGAGGTCGGTCGAGCGCAGGACCCGCATACCGAAGAAGGGGTCGCAGCTCGAGCCGTACAGGCGCGGAGTGCTACGCGTATCGATCAGCGTCGCGTATACCGGGACACCGGGGCCGAAGGGGCCGCGCAGCGCGAACGACCGCCTCGGCTTTGCCGCCTCGGCAACGAACAGGCCCTTCTTTGTTCCGATCGTCAGCACAACCCGATCCGCCATGTGTCAACCTCCTGAAACCGCCGGCAGAATCGTGACCTCGTCGCCGGCCGCCAGCGGCGTGTCGATGCCCTCGCGACGACGCACGTGGTCCGCGTTCACGAATACGTTCAGATGTCGTCGCACCGTGCCGGTCTCGTCACAGATGTTGCGATACAAGCTCGGCTGGCTGCGCTCCAGTTCCTGCAAGACAGCCCGCACGCTCGACGCCGCGAGCGAAAGCTCAGCCGCGCCCCCGCAGTAGGGGCGCAGTGCGCCAGGCACGTGGAGTGTGATCGTCGGCGTCAGTCCCATGATCGATGAAGCCTATCCCCAGCCCTTGGGAGGCTGCAAGCGGTCCTTCGGGCCCCCTCGAAGTCTTGGACTGGCCGTGGCGGCAGATGTCATCGGTCGCCGTCCGGCCATCCGCGGGACACGCCTCCGGATGGCTTACGACGCGCCGTCGCGGCACAGACGACCTCGTGCCCGCTGGGTCGCCGCTTTGTTGCCGCCGCTGTTGTTGTTGCCGCCGCTGTTTGACGCGCACCCCGGCACCCGATAGGATCCCACCTGCCACGGCCGCTGACCAAAGGAGCCGCTCGGCAGGGAGGAAGCCCGTCTCGTGGACGCACAACCACCGCTCGTGCTGCTCGTGGACGATGACAGCAATGCCTGCGGAGGGTATGTCGAGCTTCTCGAGGGCCGGGGCTTTCGCGTGCTGGTTGCGGGCTCCGTCCACGACGCGATCAGCCACTGCCACGAGCGTATTCCCGACGTCGTTGTCACCGATATCGCTCTGCCGGACCGGAATGGCTTCGAGCTGGCGAAGGACCTGCGCGTGATGCCCGATTTCCGCGACACGCCGATCCTCGCGATGACCGCCTTCTGGACCACCGACGTGCACGAGCGCGCTGCCCGCGCCGGCATCACCGCGGTCCTCGCGAAGCCCTGTCAGCCCGAACATCTCGTGGCCGAGCTGCACCGCGCGCTCCGCAAGCCCCTCGATCCGGTGAAACACCCTGGAGATCCCTTATCGTGAATCTGACCCGATCGGCGTATCTCGCCTGCGTGTTGTGCCTGGGCTTCGTCGCCGAAACCCAGAGCCGCGTGCCGTCCCCACCGCAGCAGGATCCCTATAAGCCGACCGTCGGGCAGGAGGGCAAGGACGTCGTCTGGGTGCCGACCACTGACACGATGGTCGAGGCCATGCTCGACCATGCCGGGGTGACTGGGCAAGACTTTGTGATGGACCTCGGTTCCGGTGACGGGCGGATGATCATCGCCGCCGCGAAGCGAGGGGCGAGGGGCCTCGGCGTCGAGTACAACGAAGAGCTGGTCGAGTACGCCAGACGCCGGGCGGATGAGGCCGGTGTCGCCGACAAGGCGCGGTTCGTCCAAGGGGACATGTACGAGGCGGATGTCTCGAAGGCCACCGTTCTCGCGCTGTTCCTCCTGCCTGCCAATCTCGACCGGCTCGTCGACAAGTTCCTGGAACTGCCGCCCGGGACCCGGATCGTCGCCAACACGTACTGGGTCACCGGGTGGGAGGACGATGACACGCGGACGCTCGAAGCGGACTGCGACAACTGGTGTACATCGCGGCTGTTCATCGTGCCCGCGAAAGTAGAGGGGAGCTGGCAATTGCCCGGCGGCGTGCTCGCGCTGACGCAGCGCTATCAGGCAGTCGAGGGCACGTATACGCCGACCTCCGGTCAGCCGCTCGCGGTCACAGGCAGGCTGCGGGGGCGTGCCATCTCGGTGACGATTGACAGCGTCGAACACACGGGTACGGTGAACGGCGCCATCATCAACGGTGTCGAGAAGGGCACGGCGAACTCGGCGCGACTCGACGCGAAACGGATGGCCGTGAATTAGGGCCCGTCGTCGTTTTCACTGTCGGGCATCCGGCTCGAGCTGCGGCCCGGAACCAGAGATCCGGGCATGACCGGCGGCTTCACGGTGGCCGGCTGCGTCAGCGTGCTGTAGACCCAGGCGCTGTCGCTCGGGTCAACGGCGTTGTACATCCCGTCCCCGGTGCCGACCGTTTCCCAGTGTTCGACCCCGACGTTGCCGGCAAAGCCATTGATCGCGCCCGCCATGACTCGTGATCCTGCAGGCCTGCATGCAGGTGATACGGATCGTCCATGTTCACCGCCACGGCATAGACCTCGCCCAGCGGCAGGTTCGCAGCGAAGATGGACCGGAACGTCGTTCCCCCGTTCTCGGTCTTCCAGACGCCGCCGTTGCGAGTGCCGACGTACAACGTGTAACGGTGCGATCGCTCCGGCGCGGCCGGGACGGCAAAGTCGGTGATCCAGGCGCCGGCGCGGAATGGGCCGAAGTTCCTGAAGGGAAGCGCGTCGAGCACGGCCGGCGTCAGTCGGTCCTGTGCCGCGGGGACGTGCGCCCCGAACGGCAGCGTGGCGAGCAGAACGGCCGCGGTCAGCGCGGCTCTCGATCGGGCATGCATGGGAACCTCGCGGGCGCGTGCTATCGCAATCGGGCCCGATGGGACGTGCTTGATCTACGATGTGACGTGCCGTGCCGCCTGAGCCCTTCCGACCGTGCCCTGCTGGAAGGCGACGACGGCGAGACCGGGGCATTCGCCATGAGCCTGCTCGTGGCCTTCGCCGAGTCCATCGGCGCACCGGCCCTGCTCGACATTTCTGGCGCTCACATCGACGGCTGCCTGTACCACGGCCGCGTGAGCCTCGACTTCGTCGAGCGAATGGTCGCCGGTGGCGGGCGCGTGCGCGTGCCGACGACGCTGAACGTCGGCGCGCTCGACCTGATCCATCCCGAGCTAGTGCGCCTGTCGAACCCCGAGAGGGCGCCGGCCCGCCGATTGATGAAGGCGCACGAGGACCTCGGCTGCGTCCCGTCGTTCACGTGCGCTCCATACCAGACCGCGTTCCGGCCGTCGTTCGGCCAGCAGATCGCCTGGGGAGAATCGAACGCCATCGTGTTCGCCAACTCGGTGATTGGCGCGAGGACGAACCGATACGGAGACTTCATCGACCTGTGCTGCGCCATCACCGGCCGCGCGCCCGCCTGGGGGCTGCACCTCGATGAGCCGCGCCGCGGCGGGATCCTCTTCTCGCTGGCAGGCTTCCCGAACTCCCTGGAGCCGACCGACTCGCTCTACGTGGCCGTCGGGATCCTCGTCGGTGCGGCCGCTGGCGAGCGCGTTCCGGTCATCGAAGGCCTTCCTCCGCCCGAATCGGAGGACCAGTTGAAGGCACTCGGTGCGGCGGCTGCGTCGTCCGGATCCGTGGCGCTGTTCCACGCCGTCGGCATCACGCCGGAAGCGGCCACGCGCGAGGACGCGTTCGGCGGCACTGTTCCAGATCAACGGATCGAGATTCGTCCTGCCGACATCGAGCGTGCGATTGAGCGGCTGACTACCGTGCCCGAGGGCACGCCGCTGACGGCGGTGTGCCTCGGGACGCCGCATTTCTCCCGTGCGGAGTGGGGAAGTCTGCTCCGTGTGCTCCGATCGCCCAATCTGCCGGTGCCAGCCGTTCCCATCTACGTCAACACGGATCGCGCCACACTGCAGGACCTCGAGGCCGACGGCCTGCTCGAGGGTCTCCACGCGTTCCGTGTCGTGGTGGTCGTTGACACCTGCACCTACCTGACACCGATCCTCGAGCGCATGGACGGCGCCGTGATGACGAACTCCGGCAAGTGGGCGTACTATGCGCCGGGCAACCTCGGTGTGGGCGTGGCCTTCGGCGAGCTGGACGCTTGCGTGGCCTCCGCTGTCGCCGGCCGCGTCGTGCGGAGGCCGCGTTGACCTCACGTCCGCTGCGGCGTTGTGCCGGCGGCGACGCTACAGGCGTGGCGCTCGTCCTCGCCGAGCCGATCAGTTTCTGGGGCGGCATCGATGCGGCCACTGGCCGGATCATCGACCGCTCGCATCCGCAGCTTGGCGCCTGCGTCACCGGCACGATGCTCGTCATGCCGGGTGGCCGCGGGTCCTCGTCCTCCGCATCGGTGCTGGCCGAAGCGATTCGGAGCGGAACGGCGCCGGCCGGTATCGTGCTCGGCATGCCCGACCCGATCCTCACGGTTGGCGCCCTGGTGGCCGAGTCACTATACGGCGCCCGTTGCCCGATCGTGGCGTGTGCGATTGACGGGATCGTGACCGGCGATCGGCTTCGCATCGGCGATGGGATACTCGAGGTCGGTTCGAGCGGGTAACAGAGCTGTTACGCGGATCTCAGTTTGTGCTGGTCCAGGCGGAGGCTGCCGGGCCGATCTCCGTGCAAATCCGGCCGCGACAGACGGTGCAGCATCTGGTATGGACCTTGCCCGCCGTCCGTCATGGGCATCAGACCGTGCGCGGCCTGTGGACGGGAGGTCCCTGACCTCGCCGGGGTCTGCCCCTCCTGTGGACAGCCGACCAGCGACAGCGTGGGGGGCGCGCTCGCCGATCTCACTCCGGAGCCCGGACCCGCCGGCACTGGCAGCCTGGAACCCGGAGCCCAGGCGCCAGCCGATCCGCCCGATACGGGACCGGTTCTCCCTCCATCACCCGCGCTCACGGCCCGCGACATGTTCGTGGCCGCGCTTGCGGTAGCCGCCGGGGCCGTGATCACATTCGCCTTGTTGACGTCAGGCTCTGTGCCAGCGTCGGACGCGACCGCCGCGGAGCGGACGGCTGAGCAGCCGGAGGTCGCAGCCGAAGCGCCCTCGACCGTGATACGGACCTGGAGCGCGGCAAACCGCGCGACGTGGGTCGGAACCCGGCGGGGTGCTGCCGCCTGGGAGGTCGAGGCGGACAACACGGTCGGCATCTGGATGCGCACGGTTCGTCCGGTCCTCGTGGTGCGCTGCGAGGGAGGCAGGACCGAGGTATTCGTCTTCACGCAGACCGCCGCGCAGATCGAACCTCAGACCGACGATCACACCGTGACCCTCGGTCTCGACGACGAGGACCTGGTGATCGAGCGGTGGGAGGATTCCGCCGATCACGACGCCCTGTTCGCGCCTCGAGGTTCGGCGTTCGCGCGCCGCCTGACGGAAGCTCGCACGCTGCGCTTCGGCTTCACCCCGCACAACGCGCCGCCCGCCACTGCCACGTTCCAGGTCTCGGGGCTCGATCGGGTGCTCGCGACATCCGCGCGGGAGTGCGGCTGGAAGCTGTAGGCGGCACCCTCAACGCCCGGTGTCGGTCACGCGGCTGGCTTTCGTGATCGTCACCGGCGGTGTCAGCGCCTGTTTCTCGACGGGCTGCTGCTGGATCTTCCGCACGACGTCCATGCCGGCCACGACCCTGCCGAACGCCGCGGCCCCCTGGCCGTCATCGAAGCGCATCCCGCCGAAGTCGAGTGAGGGCTGATCATCCAGGCAGATGAAGAAGTCCGAACGCGCGGAATCCGCGTCGGGGGAACGCGCCATCGACACGGTGCCGGCGACGTGCCTCAGGCCGGTGACCGACGTGCGTTCCAGTGCGACGGGCGGGAAGCCTTCGCTTCGACGCGCGGGATTGATCCCGGCCTGGATGACCTCCATCATCGGGCGGTTTGGCGGCGCGGGGATGTAGTTGTCAGGCCGGGTCGCCCGGTGAAACCGGCCGCCGTCGTACAGCCCGCCGTCCACGTACTTCAGAAAGTTCGCGGCAGTGACGGGCGCGCGGGTGGTATCGACGGCGAGGTCGATGACGCCGAGCGGTGTCTCGAGCCGTACCAGGACTTCGCCGGCCTGCGGGGGTGAGACGTCACGGGCAGTCAGCGAAACGACGGCCGCGACGGCGAGACACAGTCCGATACGGAGGATCATCCCGCGGCGATTGTAGCGCAGGAACGGCGCGCCGACCGGTCAAAGGATCGAAGTTCCGCGGGGTGAAGGCGCGCTGTGCGACACTGAGGCCTGCCGCCCTGACGGCGCCGCATGATTGCACCGGAGGCTTCATGGAGTCCCTCTTTCCGTTCGGCTGGCAGCACTATCTCGCTGGAGGGCTGCTGCTCGGGCTGGGCGTCTCGTTGATCTTCGTGCTGACCGGCCTCGTGACCGGGATGAGCACGGTCTTCAGCTCGACCTGGTCCTATTTCTCTGGCGCGCCGTTCTTCCAGCAGCCCCGGTTCGTCAGTTCGCGCGAGTGGCGACTCGTCCTCGCGCTGGGGCTCGTGCTGGGCGCCGGGCTCTGGTGGTTCTTCCTCGGCCCCCCAGGAGGCATCCAGACCGCTGTGCCGGCCTGGCAGCTTGTTATCGGAGGCTTTCTCGTCGGGTACGGGGCGCGGATGAGCAACGGGTGCACTTCAGGCCACGGCATCTGCGGCCTCGCGTCGCTGCGTGTGCCGTCCGCACTCGCAGTGCTCACGTTCCTGATGACCGCCATCGCGACGGCGAATCTGGTGCTCGCCCTGGGGGGGCGCTGATGACTCTTGTTGCGGTCATCGCCGGCGGCATGCTGTTCGGGTTCGGGCTGGCGCTCTCCACGATGATTCAGCCGGAAGTCGTGCTGAGTTTCCTGCGGCTCCAGGACTTCGGACTGCTGCTGGTGCTCTGCGGTGCGGCGCTCGTGACGATGATCGCCTATCAGCTCATGCCCCGGCTGATGCGCCGGCCAGCGTTCGCGAACGAGTTCGGCGCGCATGCTTCCGAGCTGAATCGAGACACGCTCGTTGGCGCCGGGATCTTCGGCGTTGGCTGGGGGCTCTCCGGAGTCTGCCCTGGGCCCGCGATTGCCGGTATTGGCGCGGGCAATTGGCCGCTGCTGCTCGCGGTAGCCGGCATCCCGGCTGGCGCCTACGTCCACGGGCGCTTCGCGGGCGCGGCCCCGGGCCCGCGGCGGTAGCCGCCGTCATTCCCGTCTCTACGGGACGGGTGGATGCGGGCCGCGCTAGTCCCGATCGAGTGTCCTGGAGGGGCCCGGCGCCCGCCCG
The DNA here is from genome assembly GCA_964505975.1 of uncultured Bifidobacteriaceae bacterium. Lineage (GTDB taxonomy): Bacteria > Acidobacteriota > Vicinamibacteria > Vicinamibacterales > UBA2999 > Gp6-AA40. The sequence continues at coordinate 13,713 of CAZDLW010000108.1, forward strand.
GCCGCACCGCGGTCGCGCTTCTGCCGATACAGGTTCGCATCGGCCGTCGCCATGAGCTGTTCGAGGTTCTGCGATAGGTTCTCGGCATTCAGCACGGCGCTCCCGGTGCTCAGCGACAGCCGGTAGGGCAGACTGTGGTCGTTCCGCCATTGCTCGAGGTTGCGCTCGAGGCGCTCCAGCATCAGCGGGACGCTGTTGACCGTGGCATCCAGCGGGAAGACCGTGAACTCATCCCCTCCCAGCCTGGCAACGATGTCGGCCTCGCGGTAGGTCTGCTTCAAAACCGTAGCCGCTCCGATGAGCGCCTCGTCGCCGACCGCGTGCCCGTAGGTGTCGTTGATGGTCTTCAGGTCGTCGAGGTCCGCAGACAGGAGGATCAACGACTGCTTCCTGCGCCGTGCGACCAGCAGTTGTCGTTCGGCGAGCGCCAGGAAGCCGCGGCGGTTGTAGAGGCCGGTCAGCGGATCGAGCAGTGCCGCCGCCTTCAGCGCCTCTTCCATCTGCCTCCGGGCGGTGATGTCCACTACGGTCCCGAAGATGGCCGGCCGTCCGTCGAACGTGTCACGGACGCTCTTGATGTCCATGACCATGGTCGTGCCGTTCTTGCGAATGCCGTGCACGGTGTACTCGACCGAGTCCACCTCGCCCGCGAGCCGCTGCCGGATGGCCTCGCGCACGCGCTGGCGGTCCACGTCATCGATCAGTTCGAGGATCGAGGGCAACTGCTGCAGCTCTTCCTGCGGGTAGCCGAACAACTGGGCGAATTTCTCGTTGGCAAACACGAGCCGCTCGTCCTGGATCACGTAAACGCCAACGAGCGATCGCTCGACGATGGCCCTGTAGGTATCGAGTGGAACGGGTTTGTCACCGGCGGCCATGGTGAGAACTAGGATACCTCTGGTGCTCGCCGCCTGGAATCGAAATGGGTGGCTTCAAGCCGCTACTGGATATCGCCCACGATCGCGCGCCACAGCCCCCCAATCCCGAATGCCATCGCCAGCCAGACGAGGAAGGCAATGCCGGCGACGATGGCTGTACGACTTGGCATGCCCCCCCTCCTTCGAGGGCCAAAGAGCAGCAGGGCCAGGATGACGACGAGTACGGCGATCTCCATAGGCAACTCATGGTAGAGGTAGCGTCCATTGTCGCCGATCACCGTCAAGAGAACCATGGTTGCCAAAGCAGTTGTAAGATCCGTCTTTCCCCCATCGGGCGGAGGCGGTTGCGTCGCCGGCCGGCCCATGCAGCGAAGGAGCAGAACGATGAGCAGACCGCTTCCCATCGGCAGTGATGCGCCCGACTTCGAGGCGATGACGACGGAAGGCCCAATCCGCTTTCACGAATGGCTCGGTAACTCCTGGGGAGTGCTCTTCTCCCACCCGAAGGACTTCACGCCGGTCTGCACGACCGAACTCGGGTACATGGCAAAGGTCAAGCCGGATTTCGACTCGCGGAGGGTCAAGATCATCGGGCTGAGCGTGGACCCTGTCGAGAGCCACCAACGCTGGTCCAAGGACATCGAAGAGACCCAGGGCCTTGCGCCGAATTACCCCATGATCGCGGACTCAGACCTGAGAGTGGCCAAGCTGTACGGGATGCTGCCGGCAGAGGCCGGGGACAGTTGCGATGGCCGGACGGCCGTCGATAACCAGACGGTGCGCAACGTGTACGTCATCGGACCCGACAAGAAGGTCAAGCTGGTGCTGTCGTACCCGATGACCGTCGGGCGAAATTTCGACGAGGTGCTCCGCGTGATCGACTCGCTGCAGCTCTCGGCCGCCCACAAGGTCGCGACCCCGGCCAACTGGAAGCCTGGCGAGGACGTGATCATCACCACCGCGGTGTCCGACGCCGAGGCGAAGGAGCGGTTCCCGGCGGGATGGCGGGCCGAGAAACCCTACCTGCGCTACGTGCCACAGCCGACGGGGCCCGGTGGGCAGCCAAATTGACATTTGCCGGGTCTGTCCCTAGACTGGCAGACTCAGCCATAAGGCTCCCCGGCCCATGCTAGGAAAAACAGTCGGCAAGTACCGGATTCTGGACCGCATCGGCCGCGGAGGGATGGGTACGGTCTATCGGGCGATGGACGAGACGCTCGACCGCGACGTGGCGATCAAGGTCCTGAACCCCGACCTGGGCGACCCCGAGGTCCTGAAGCGCTTTCGGGCCGAGGCCGTCGCGCTCGCCAGGCTCAACCACCCGGGCATTGCGACAATCTACGAGCTGACGCGCCACGAAGACGACCTCCTGATGGTCATGGAGTTCGTCCGCGGCGAGACCCTGCAGGAGCTGTCCGAGAGGCTCGGCCCCCTGGCTCCGCCTCAGGCGGTTCACCTCTGCATCCAGATCCTGGAGGCCCTCGGGCACGCGCACCGGGCAGGCATCGTGCACCGTGATCTGAAGCCCGCCAACATCATGGTGACCGATGGCGGGCTGGTGAAGGTCATGGACTTCGGCATCGCGCGGGTCCTGGGCACCGAGCACGTGACGCACGCCGGCTACATGATGGGCACCCCCGCCTACATGGCGCCCGAGCAGGTGCTCGGCACCGAGGTGGACGGCCGCGCCGACCTGTATGCCGTGGGCGTCGTGTTCTTCCGGCTGCTCAGCCGCGAATTGCCCTTCACGGCCGATACCGCCATCGCCATGGTCCAGAAACAGATCGGGGACATGCCGACGCCCATCGGCACGTTCCGGCCCGACCTGCCTCTCTGGTGCGGCCAGATGATCGAGCGCGCGCTCGCCAAGCAGCCGGCGGAACGGTATCAGTCTGCCGAGGAGTTCAAGGCGGCCCTGCTGGCGGCCGTAAGACCGGAGGCGGTCGGCGAGATGCCGACCATGCTGACTCCCACGCCCCCGGGGCTGCCGATCGGCGCAGACCTGGCTCGCACCTACAGCAGCCAGACCCGCCTGACGGGGGGCCTCGCAGGCGGCGCCGACTCCGACGAAACCC
>CAZDLW010000109.1:0-16634 GCA_964505975.1 uncultured Bifidobacteriaceae bacterium
GAGCGCACCGCCCCTGCCTCGCGTGTCGACCATGACCCGCTGTTCGGGAGCCCAGTCGCCGGAAATGTTGGGTTCGCCGCTGGGACGGCGCAGCGGGCGCCGGCGAGCGTCGACGGCGGTGATCGGTCCGGCGACCTCACGCAGTCCGCCCTCGGGGGCCTTCACGTACTGGCCGTACCGGTCCATGTGGCTGCCGTCTTCGAACCGGATCGTGTTCAGGTAGCAGGAATTCGGGTCGTTGCGGTCGGGTGCCGCCTCGATGACGACCCGCTGTCCGATGGGGAAGAGATCGGCGGACCAGCCGGAGCGGCGAAGCACGTGCGCGGAGCGCATTTCACAGCGATGCTTGGTGACCCGGCCATTCTCGTCCGTGACATCGAAGTACAGCCACGAATGTGGGTTGATGAGGTCGATGCGTGTAAGAGTGCCGGTGAAATCAACAGACTTGCTGACGTCGAAGGATCCGAACCCATGATGGGCCACTGCTGGCGTGGTGGACGCCAACGAACCGAGCAGCAGCGCGGCTGCTCCAGCCAGAATCACTCTTGCCGATCTCTTTGCCATATCGTGCTCACTCCGGCCTTGGCGTCGCGGGTGACGAAGCCGCACGAACGAGGTGCGGTGGACGGGGCCGCGGACGTCTACCCGCGGGCACGTTCGTCATGCGAAACCGATTTCACAAGTGTACGAACGTATACGGTGCTGCGCAAATCTGTCAAGGTTGACGGGCTGCGCGAAACGTGCCCATGCCCCAGCCGACTGCGAAGCGGCGCAATGGCCTGGTGAAGTCGAATCGCTACGGGAGTGACAGCGATGCGCCCCTTGCCGGGGCCTCGTCCATCAACTGACGGATCAAGGTCGCGGTGCTCTCTCGGACAACGCCGCCGCGTCCACCGCGTCCGCCTCGGCCGAGCGCCAGGTCGAGCGGTGTGAACCCGGCCTTGTTCTTCACGTCCAGGACTGCGCCACGTGCCGCGAGTGCGCGCACCACGGCGTCGCCTCTCGTGACTGCGCCGTGAAGCGCCGTGTTTCCGGCAGTGTTCGACGCGTTGATGTCCGCGCCACGGTCGAGCAGCAGCTCCACCGCCTCCACCGCGCCTTCCGGCGTCGGGATGACGATTCGAGGTCCATCGCCGCGCAGCCCGCCGTAGCCCAGCCCCGCGGCCATCATCAGCGCTGTGGTGCCGTCGGGAAGCGTCAGCAACGGATCCGCGCCGGCATCGAGCAGCAGCCGCATGACGGCAACATCGTTCGTCCGGGCCGCCCGCATCAGGGGAGTGGCGCCTTCGCCGAAGTTCAGCGTCGACCCGGCATCATGGTGACGCCTGAGCGGACGAGCTTTCAGTTGCACGTTGGGATCGGCGCCCCGCTCGAGGAGCAGCCGCACGATATCCACGGCGTCCAGCCGGTCCGTCAGCACCGGCGCCGGTCGTCCCTGCACCCACTGCAGCGTGTTCATGTCCGTGGCGGCGTAGAGCGCCGTCATGCCGGCCACGTCCTCCACGTGGAGATTCGCGCCTTTCTCGATGAGCATCGCCGCGAGATCGTAGTGGACGTTGATGATCGCGAAGACGAGCGCCGTCGTCCCCACGCCGTTCTCCGCAGCGAGTCGTTGTTCGGCGGTCAACGGGATATCGGTCTGCGGGAGCGCCACGGCATCGAGATCGGATCCGAGATCGGCCAGCGCACGAGCCGCCTCGAGCGCGCCGTGACGCGCCGCGAACATGAGCGCCGTCCAGCCGCCGCGGGGGAACGGAGAGTTCGGCCCGCCGCTCTGCGGAAATTCCAGCACGGGAGCGTCGAGGACCGTCGATTGCGCGTTGACAGCGGCGCCCGACTGCACGAGCGTGCGCACGACGTCGGCGTGGTCGTCGGCCGCCGCCCACATCAATGCCGTCTCCCCGAACCATGCTTCGCGCGCATGTGGATCGGCGCCGCGGGAGAGGAGCAGCCTGACAGCATCGACCTTGCCGGCGCGTGCCGCCGTCATCAACGCCGGTTCGCCGCCGCCTGTGGCGGTGTTCGGGTTGGCTCCTGCGTCCAGCAAGGTTGCGAGGGCGGCTGCGCTGCCGTTTCGCGCGGCCAGCGTGAGCGGCTGGAGCCCGTAGCGGTTTGCCGCATGGACGTCCGCGCCGGCTCGTATCAGGGTGGTAATCAGATCCAGGTCGTCCGCCTGAACCGCCCAGTGCAGCGCAGTGGTCCCGTCGGGTTCTGCCTGATTGACACCGGTCCCCTCGCGCAGGAGCGCCCGGACGGCCTCGCGGTCGCCTTGTTTGACCGCCGGCACGAGCCCGGACGCCACCTGTCCCGCCTGAGTGCCGGACGTTAGTAGAACGAGCAGCAGGATGACGCCAGCCTGCCAGTATCGGCCCATGTGGCTCCCCCGTCCTCTGCGAACGCGGTTACATATCGAATGGAGAGTCGCTCACGCCGAACCGGTCGATCTCGGCTCCGAATCGCTGCGCCACGGTGAGCATGACGCTCGCCAGCTGCGTGCCGGACGGCGCCACCAGATGCCGGTTGCCGCTGAAGAGCCCGGCGCCCTTGCCGACCATCAGGTGCGGTACGTCCAGCGGAGAATGCGTATGGCTGTCACTCATGCCGCTGCCCCAGAGCACGACCGAGTGATCGAGGAGGTGGCCGTCCCCGTCTGGCGTTGCCGCGAGCCGTTCGAGGAACTTCCCGAACACGCCGATCTGCCACGTGTTCAGCTTCACGAGCATCTCGAGCTTCTCGGGTTCGTTGCCGTGATGCGAGACGTGGTGCCACGGCTCGTTGAAGCCAAGTGACGGGAACACCAGCTGACTGGCTTCGCGGTTCAGCATGAACGAGAAGACGCGGGTGAGGTCGGCTTCGAAGGCAAGGGCCATCAGCTCGAACATCACGCCGGCATGCTCTTCCCAGGAGCCGGGAATGCCGACCGGAGCCTCGGGAGCGACCAGTTCCGTCGTGGCCAGCTGCTCCGCGCGCTGAATACGGCCCTCGACCTCCCTGAGATGCTCCAGATACTGATCGAGCCTGACCCGGTCGCGCGTGCCAAGTCCCAGCTCGAGCGACGAGACATCACCCCGCAGCGAGTCCAGGATGCTGCGGTTCTGCTGCATGCGCCGCATACGCGCTTCCGGCGACCCCGGCCGCCCGAAGAGGCGTTCGAAGACCACTCGGGGGTTCGTCTCCAGCGGCATCGGCGTCGTGGGCGTTTTCCACGAGATCGTGTTCATGTAGGCGCAGCTGTACCCGACGTCGCAGGCGCCGACATATCCCGTGAGATTCTCGGTGCCGATTTCGAGCGACGGGAACACGGTGTCGCCACCGATCCGCTCGGCGATGATCTGATCCAGCGAGGTTCCCGCCAGGAAATCCTCCGCCTCGGTGCGCTTGGGCGCGCTGCCGGTCAGCCAGGTGGCGCTGCTCACCGCGTGGGTTCCTTGCAGCGGGCGGTCGATGTTCGAGACGACCGTGATCCAATCGCGGAACGGTTCAATGGGCTCGAGGATCGGGCTGAATTCGAACCCGACCCCGCTGGTGGCGGGCGTCCAATGGCTTGGCCGCTCACCCATCGGAATGAAGACAGCGCCGAACCGTCGTGTCGGCTGTGCTACGGTCCGCGCGGTGGCCGTCATCGCCGGCACCATGGCATCGAGCAGCGGCAGCGACAGAGTGGCGCCGAGGCCGCGCAGAACCGTACGGCGGGGCAGCAGCTTCTTCGTGATGAACATGATGTGCTCCTCTGACGGTCTAGTGCACCAGGGCCACGCTGACGGGCGATGCTTCGCCCTCAGGCGCCTTGAGGCGCATCCGGAATGGAATGCTCCGAACGATCTCCAGGATCAGCGACGAGAATCGGAAGTCATGGCGTTCGGACTCCCGAGCGATTGCCCGGACGGCAGGCATATCCGATGCGGTGAGCCCTCGACCCGTCCCGTAGGTCAGGAGCTTCTCCGTCATCGTTCTCACGAACGTCTGGGGATCGCGAACGAGTGCCTGGCGCAGTTCCACCACGCCGTCGATGGGCGTCCCATCGACGAGCTGACCGGACGCGTCAACCAGACTGCCCCGCGTCCCCCCGTCTTTCGTCCGCCATGCCCCGACCGCGTCGAAGTTCTCGAGCGCGAGCCCGAGCGGATCGATCATTCGATGGCAGCCGGCACACGCCGGATTCTGGCGATGGCGCTCCATCCGTTCCCGTACCGACACGGGCCTGCCGGCATCGATCTCCTCTTCGAACGGTGGCACGTCGTCGGGCGGTGGTGGTGGAGGCGCCCCGAGGATGTTGTCCAGAATCCACTTGCCTCTGAGGACGGGCGAGGTGCGGTGCGGATGCGAGGTGACCGTCAGGATGGCACCCTTGCCCAGGAGGCCGCGACGGACCTCGTCCGACAGCGTGACGCGCCTGAAATGGCTGCCCGACACATTGCGGATCCCGTAGTGCCGCGCCAGCCGCTCGTTCACGAACGTGTAGTCTGCCGTCAAAAGATCGAGCACGCTGCGATCTTCGCGCATGATGGACGTGAAGAACAGCTCCAGCTCGGTCTGAAGCGCACGGCGCAAGTCGTCGTCGAAATCGGGGAACTCGTTCGAATTCGGCTGCTTGCCCGTCAGGTTCCGCAGTTGCAGCCACTGTCCGACGAAGTTGTCGACGAGCGCCTGCGACCTGGGGTCGCCGAGCATCCGGCGCACCTGCTGTTCGAGTGTGGCGGGGTCGCTCAGTCTGTGCTGTTCGGCCACATCGAGCAGCTCGTCGTCGGGAACGCTGCTCCAGAGAAAGAACGCGAGCCTCGACGCGAGCTCGAGATCGCCGAGGCGGTACATCGAGCCGGCGGGGATATCCGCCGGATCGCGTTCAGTGCGGAACGTGAACTTCGGACTGGCCAGGATGCGGCGCAGAGCGAGCTCGATGCCGGCCTCGAAGCTGCCGCCGTCCTCGCGGCCGCGCCGGAAGAACTCCTGCAGCACGTCCAGATCGGCCGTCGTCACATGTCCTCGATAGGCCCGTCTCGCGAGCGTGTGCACGATCGTTCTCGCGCACGGCTCCTCATCGGCGACCGTGTCCGGGCTGCAGACGAGGATGCGGCGCCGGCTCGGCGTGTCGCCGACGCCGGCGGGGTTGAAGGGCCCGGTCACGATCACTTCGTCGATGTGCGGATAGCCGGAGAAGTCGATCGTGTCCGCGGAGCTGCGCGCCCAGGACTGGAGCCGTCGCGTGTTGAGCGCCTGTGTCTTCTCGAGGAACGCCACACCAATCCGTCTGGGCCCGGCTTTGAGCGGCACGCGGACGGTGAACCGCGCGTCGACATCGTTGCCGGTCGTCGTGGGGTTCTCGCTCGATGCCGTGATCTCTTCGTCGCCGCCGAACGAGGCCAGGTGCACGCGCTCGCCATCCACCGTGATCTCGAGCTGATGCGGGTACTCGAGGCCGCGCATCGTCCCGAGGTTCGTGCGGAAGAGAAACACCTGGAACTGGTATTCGCCGTCGAGGGGAAGCGTCTTGTCGATGAGGATGCCTCCCACCGTTCCGAGCGGCAGGCCTTCGACGTGGCGATCCTGTGACGCGTCCTGCCGGACACGGAACAGTTCCCCCATCGGCGGTGCGTCGAGATCCCCGAGCGCCAGGGCGGCGATTCGTTCCGCAGCGGTGAGGTAGCTCTCCAGCAGGACGGGCGACACGCCGAGCACGTCGGCGTTGTTGTCGAACCCCGCGCTCGAGTCGTCCGGTGGCAACAGCGAGCTCACGTCCACGTCGAGCGCCAGCAGGTCGCGAATCGCGTTGGCGTATTCGGCCCGGTTCAACCGGTGCACGAGCGGTCGGCCCGGATTCGGTGCCGCCAGCGCGGCGTCGTCCAGCGTCGTCTCGAGCCACGACACGAGCGAGCGACGAGTGGCATCGTCCGGCCGTGGCATCCCGGCCGGTGGCATCGTGCCGGGCCGCACCTTTCGAATCACCTGCTCCCAGACCCCGGTGTGCGCGGCGACATTGTCGAACTCGCCACCACCGAGGACGAACCCACCGGTCCTCAAGCGGTCGTTGTGGCAGGTGATGCAGTAGGTCTTCAGCAGTTCGCGGTGTTCTGCAGGGAGGGACGCGGCCGTTTGCTGCGCTCGAGAGCTCGTCGCGTGAGGAGCACTCCACCCCAGCGCGGCAATCCACAAGAAGATACCCGACAGCAGCCAGCCGCGGCGGCGCGCGACGTGAGACGGCGTGACCGGTCGGAATCCATGCAAGTGAGTCAAGTTCTCCACCCGCCGTTCAAGACGTCACCATCATTCCCAATCGTGTCGGCACCGCCCCTATCCCGGAGCTCCAGTTGGGTTGCGACGGGGCGGGCTCCCGACGACAGCCGATGGCCGTCGCGCGGTAAAACGCATCCTCCACCTACGGCCACCTACGGCCGGCGACCCGAGCTGGGTCCCGCAACCCAGCTCGGTCTTCACGCTCCGGATGCGTTTTGCCCGACTGGTGTCGCGCGAGTCGTAGGTCGCCGACCCGTCGCAACCCAACTGAGCTCCGAGATTAAGTCCCGGCGGAGCCGATGTTTCCGGACACACGTCCACGGAGACCGGATTTTACTACACGGGTTCGCGTTTCGAAATGCCATCCGCATGGCGGCGGGAAGGCACGCCGTGCGCGGATGTGCATCCTGCGACGCATGAGCCAGGTGGCTGAAACGCTGGTGCCGCGTCGTTACTGACGCGGAGGCAAACTCGACAGGCTCATCGACACGCTCGCGGGGCCGCCGCGAGGCGGGCCCCACGGTCGCATGTCAGGACACCAACTCAGAAATCCCACCGCGCCGCGAACTTCACGAAGCGCGGCTGGATGACCGTTGTCGGCAGGCGCCAAGCCGGGCCGAACGTGCCGATCTCGGTGATCACCGCGTCCGAATTGAACGCATTGTAGATGTCGACGTTCAGGTCGACGCGGCCGAAGCCGACGTTGACGATCTTGGTGAACCGGAGGTCGAACTGGTTCAGCCGATCGCCGTACGTCGTGCCGGGCTGGATGACGTTGACGCTGGCCTGGCCAAGCGTGAACGGCCGAGCCAGTGTCGTCAGCGCGACGCGGTTCGCGTTGTTGTAGATGTTGTTGGCCCCGATCTGCGGGCCGGGAACGCTCTGGAACGTGCCGCTGACGCGGACGCCGTACGGAAGCGTGTAGGACGCGATCGCCTTGTACTGCGGCAGGTACGGTGTTTCCACGCGACAGTAGGCTGCCGGCACCCGCACCCCTGCCACCACCAGGAGCTCGGGCACCTCACTGACGATGGCGCAGTTGTCGGTCATCGTCTTGCCCGTGCTCAGCCCCCCCTGGAGGAAGAGGCCGTTGCGCAGCCGCGCGTCCACGCTCAGGTCGACACCGTCCCAGTGCTCCTGCTGCTTGCCAAACGCGCTCGAGTTTTTCACCACGTTGCGGTTCACGACGATCGCGTTCTGGTCGTAGATACCGCCAATCGTCTGCCCCGCGTTCGAGAGGCGCGGGTCGTTGGGAACCGTGACCGAGAACTCCGTGAAATCGGAGCGGCTGAGCGCCTCGTTGTCCGTGATGAAGAAATTCCCGTTGACCCGGCGGAAATAGCCGAAGGAGACCGACAGCCTCGGCGCGATCTCGTGCTGGATGCCACCCGAGAACTCCCAGTTCCACGGCCGCACACCCCAGCCGCTCAGAATGTCGGGGTCGTAGACGGTGCCTGGGACCGGGCTGCCGAAGTTGGGGTTCTGCCACGGGCCGCACTCCCCGTTCATCGCGCCGAGTGTCAGATCGCAATCCGGGATGAAGTTCCCATTGGTATCTCCCCACGTGCGCTGCACCTGGGTGATGACCGTGGTTGCAGGATTGTTGGCGCGCGCGAAGCCGATCGAGGACTGCTGCACACCGCGGCTGGCGCTCCCCTTGAGCGCCGTCTTGCCGGTGCCGAACAGGTCGTAGGCTGCGGAGACCCGCGGGTTCACGTCCTTCCAGTTCGGGACGTTCTTCACTGCGTCGAAGGTGAAGTTGCGGTTCGGCAGCCATCGGTGCGGCTGTGCGGTGAACGCCGAGGTCGACTCGTTCTGGAAATCGAACCGGATGCCGCCGCTCACCGTCAGCCGGCTCATCGTCCACCGATCCTGGACGAAGATGCCGAGGTTGTAGTTCAGGTTGTCCCGCCACCCGGAGAGCGGCGCCTGGATGGTGACGAAGGATGGCGCGCCGTTGGTCGTGGTGTACCAGATGCCTCCGGTCGACTCGTTGTTGTCGCCGCGGATGAAGTGGCCGCGCTGCATCTCGAACCCGACTTTCGCGTTGTGCGCGCCGGTGACGTAGCTGGTCGACACGTTGAAGGACTGCGACGGCAGCCGGTCGTCGAAATCGAAGCCGGTCGGTGCCCGATAGGTGAAGTTCCCCGCGGTCTGATCGATGATCGCGATGCAGCGAGGCGCCAGGGATCCCTGTTCCGGGCAAAGCCCGACCTGATTCGTGTCGAGCTTGATTGTGTCGGGGCTCTCGCCCGCCATGATGCCGGCCTCGAAGAGCAGCCGGTTGGTTGCCGCGTACGTCCACTTCGTGGTCGACAGCTGCGTGTGCCACGTGGTGATACGAGCCGATTCGGGCGAGGCGTTGAGGACCTGCAGCACCCAGTGCGGGTCCACTTTGTACTGGTAGGCGTACCACCCGGAGATCTTCTGTTTCTCGCTGATCGCCCAGGTGAGCCGGCCATTGTTGTCGTAGGTGTACGTCCCGGCGAACGCCTGCCGGCTCAGGTCGTTGACGCGCTGGATCGCCGTCACGTCCTGCGGGTAGAAACGAGAGGCGAGATAGTAATTGTTGGTGAAGTACCGCGACGTGGCGTAGAACCAGAGCTTGTCCTGCTTGATCGGGCCGCCGATGGCGCCGTTGAGGTCGGCCAGCTTCTTCAGGGTCGTCGAGGCGCCTTGCAGGCCGCGCGCCTGGAGGTTGGCCGTCACGTTGTCCCCCTGCAGGGCCGGCCACGATCCGTTGACGAGCGCCGATCCACTGAAGCGGTTGCCGCCCGCCTGCGGCACGGCGTTCATGATCACGCCGTTGGTGCCGGTGTCCGCCATCTGGCCGGACAGCGAGATGTTGACCTCGTTGAACAGCAGCGGCGACAGGCTCATGTTCGTCAGGTTCGAGGCGATATACATGTTGCCGATGCGCAGACCGTCGATCATCGACACGCCGTCCGAGGGGCGGCTGCCGTGCGCCGACACCTGCGCGCCGGTCTGGTCACCAAGGATGCCGCCTACGTCGACGTTCGAGGCACGGATCGCCGGCACGAGCGCCGCCATCTGGATCCACGAGCTCCCGATCGGAAGCTCCTTGAACGTCTCGGCACGGACGGTTCTCGTCTGCGCGGACGACTGCACGTCGACGATCGGGCTCTCGCCGGTCACCGTGATCGTTTCCTCGACGGCGCCGACCCGCATATCGGCGTTGATGTTGGTGATGACGTTGAGCGAAACTTCCACGCCCTCGCGCCTGACGACGCTGAAGCCCGGCAGCGCGAACGTCACGTCGTAGACGCCTGGTGGAAGGTTCACGATCCGGTACTGACCGGTGCCATCGCTCACCACCGTGCGCACTCTCTCGATCAGCGCCGGGCTGGCCGCCTCCACGGTGACCCCCGGCAGCACAGCTCCCGATATATCCCGTACCGCTCCCGCTATGGTCCCGAGCGTCTGGGCGGGAGCCAGCGCCGGCAAGCCGATGATCGCAGCGAACAGAAGCGCCGTTCGTAGTCCGTTTCGCATCGCAGTATTCCTCCGGGCAGGACGTGGTTCACGAGAAGAGGATTCATGATTTCGTCATGCGAAACGTATTTCCGTAAGAAGATGAGAACGTATAGCCTCTGACTCTGCCGCTGTCAAGCAGGTTCTCTACTTGCCGCCCCCCCTCGGTCGCGCCGACGCCCGATTGGGCCGCCCTTGGACGACCTTGCGCCGGGCAAAGAGCGTGTGAAGGGATCGCCTCCCGGTTGCCCACTCTGCAGAGTGCCGAGGAGCGATACATCCCTCGAAGCTCCGTGGCTCGTTGACCGTATCTCTTGCCCGCTTCGCGCGACGAGATGCGCTGTCAGTTGAGTTGGCCCGCTGCAACGCATCGCACGCCGTGCCTTGACTGGTCGTGCTCCTGCTGCTATTAAGGCGTCGGCTTGTCATGTCTAGCCGACTGATGCCGCGCGTCGGTCGCCGTTCATTCCGTCTCCACATCAGGAGGGATCCATGAACTGGCGCTCTGCCGTCACGACCGTCGTCCTGTTGTTGTTCGCTGCGGGGACCGTACACGCGCAATTCGACACGGCGCAAGTGTCGGGCGTGATACGTGACACGACCGGGGCCATCCTGCCAGGGGTAGACGTCACGCTGGTCAATGTCGGGACCAGCAACGAGCGTCGCACCGTCAGCAACGACACCGGCCTGTATACGTTCACGAACATCCCGGTGGGCGAGTATCGGATCACGGCGATGCTCGCGGGATTCCAGTCGGTCACGAGGACTGGCGTCACGGTGAACGCCGGCGTCAACATCCGCGTGGACGTACAGCTCGAGCTCGGCGCGCTCGCCGAGACGATCCAGGTGCAGGCGGCGACCACACTGGTCGACACGTCGGTCATCGGGCGCACGGTGCGCAGCGAGCAGATCGCCGAGACGCCGCTCAGCGGACGGCGCGCGTCGCAGGTTGCCCAACTGGCGCCTGGCGTGGTCGGCGGCAACATGGGTGGTTCGGTCCCGACTGGTGTTGGCACCTTCGCGACCGGGGTGACGTCGATCAACGGTGGCCGCGCCGACGAGTTCATCACGACGGTGGATGGGGCGCCATCGATCCGCGTCCGCGCCGCCGGCGGCTTCATGATGGGCGCACAGAACTTCGACACCGTGGCGGAAGTGCAGGTGCTGACCACGAACTACCAGGCCGAATTCGGCCGGGCATCGGCGGGACAGCTGCGGCTCGTGACGAAGAGCGGCACGCAGAACTTCGGTGGCAACGTGTTCTGGAGCCATCAGAACGCGGCGCTCGATGCGAACACCTGGTCGAGGAACCGTGCGGGGCTGTCGAAGTCACCTCACACGTACAACGCCTATGGCTTCACGCTCGGCGGGCCGATCTACATCCCTGGCGTGTTCAACGACAGCCGGCAGAAGCTGTTCTTCTTCTGGGGCCAGGAATGGCAGCGCGATCGGACGGTCGAGGAACAGACGGGTATCGTCCCCACCCCCGCCATGCGCAACGGCGACTTCAGCGCGCTGTTGCCGGCTCGCGTCATCCGCGACCCGCTGACCGGCCAGCCGTTCCCGGGCAACGTCATTCCGCCGGATCGCATCAGTCCGCAGGGCCGCGCGCTCCTCAACGCCTTCCCGCAGCCCATCCCCGGCTTCCAGCAGGGCGCCAACAACTGGATTGGGAACCCGCGCGTCTTCAACAACCAGCGGAAGGACAGCATCAAGATCGACTTCGTCCCGACCGCGAATCACCGTCTTGCCCTGCGGCACACGTGGGCTCCCAACGTGTGGAACGATCCCGAGCCGCTGACGGTGTACTCCACAATCTGGGACTACCCGGGCCGTACGATGGCGGCCACCTTCACCAGTACACTCTCGTCGTCGTTCATCAACGAGTTCTCGTTCTCGTGGGGTTCGACGAGCCCGTCGAAGTACTTCGGGCAGCGCAATTGCGACTACTGTCCCGGCGGGACGGAAGCCCTGCTCTATCCGCGAGCGAGGGACGTCGGCATCAGCTATCCCCACCTGTTCCCCGGCACCAAACTGGATCCGGACAAGATCCCGAACATCTCGCTGCAGGGATTCACGGCCATCAACAACGCGGCATATCCGGGATCCTGGAACGACTTCGTGTTCCTGTGGACGGACAACGTCACCAAGGTCGCCGGCAATCACACGCTCAAGGGCGGCATCAGCATCGAACGATCCGGGATGAACGACCGCATTCAACTCAGCTTCGCGCAGGCGCCGGCCACGACGAATCAGAACGGTGCGTTCCGGTTCTTCGACAATCGCGCGGGCGGAAGCGGGTATGCGGCTGCGAATGCCCTGCTCGGACTCTTCGACGACTACACCGAGTTCGGGAACAAGCCGAACACCAAGTGGCTGGCCATGGCCTATGACGGGTACGTCCAGGACAGCTGGAAGCCGGCGCGGGCGCTCACGCTGGAGCTGGGCGTCAGGTACTCGCTGTGGCAGCCGTGGGGCACGACGAACAGGGCCATGGCGTCCTTCAATCCGGCCTTCTACAACCCCGCGGCCGCCGCCGTCATCAATCCGGCTGGCGGGTTCGTCGAGAGCGGCGATCGGTTCAACGGCATCGTGCTGCCGGGCGATGGGCCGACGGCCGAGGCCATCGCAGACTTCCCGCAGCTCGCAAACCTGCAGCGTCTCTATCACGGCGTGCCGAATGGTTTTGCAGAGACGGCGAAAGACGGTATCCAGCCCCGGCTGGGTCTCGCATACGCGATGAGCGATCGGATGACGTTCCGGGCCGGCGTCGGCCGGTTCTTGAATCGCGTGCAGATCAACACGACGGCCGCCTACGGCTTCAACCCGCCGCTCTCGGAAATGCAGACCGTGATCAACGGCGTCGTGGATGCGCCCGGCGGCGCCGTGACGCGCAACTTCCCGCTCGTCATGGCAATGCAGTCGCCCGACTTCACCAATCCACGGTCCTGGGCGTGGAATGCCACGGTCGATCGGGAGCTGCCCTGGTCCCTGCGGGGCACGGTCTCGTACGTGGGCCGCTCGGCATCGAATCTCGAGCGCGCCCGCAACATCAACCAGCTCCAGCCGGGAACGATTCAGGCCAACCCGGGAATCAACCCGAACGCACTCCGGCCGCACCTTGGTTTCGGGAGCATCACTCTGTACGAGACCACCGGGAAGTCACGCTACAACAGTCTCCAGACGCAGGTCGAGCGCCGATCGATACGGAGCGTCGCGTTCAGCGTGGCCTATACCTTCTCCCGGACGACGGACGACAGCAGCGGCCGCGGCGACATCCTGCCAAATGCCTACGATGACTCCGGGTACTACGGCATCTCCAATCTCGATCGGCCCCACGTACTGGTCTCGCACGCGAGTTACCGCTTCCCGACGCTGGAGCGATCGGCGGCACCACTGCGCTGGGTGCTGGGGAACTGGGACGTGTCGGGCATCTTTCAAGCCCAGTCCGGCGCGCCGTTCAACGTGCGCACGGCCACCGACATCGCCGGTGTAGGGCCGGGGAGCGGCACGCAGTTCTACGAGCAGGTGGGTGATCCGTTTGCCGTGAGGACCGCGTGGGATTCTGAGTCCTCGCGGGCGACGTGGTTCGACCGAACCGCCTTCCGTGCCGCCGCCACGGGCACGTTCGCCACGACACAGGCGAAGAACGTGCTGCGTCAGCCCGGCTTCTGGGATATCAACATGTCGCTGCGCAAGCGGCTCCCGGTGACAGGAGGGCAGCGGCTGGACCTCCGTGTCGAGGCCTTCAACGTCCTCAATCGAACGCGCCTCGGCAACGCTGTGACGAACCCGAACCTTCCGGATTTCGGGTTCATCACGTCGAGGGTGGGGAGCCGCACTATCCAGCTCGGGATGCAGTACGTGTTCTGAGGGTTGATCCCGCGATTCGCCCGGACCCGGCTGCGCCGCGCATCAGCGCAGCCGGGATTCCGCCGCGCGCTCCTCGGCGCGTGCACCGCTCAGGATGTTCCGCAGCGCGTTGTTGCCTTCGTGACAGGCGTACTCGTAGAACCCGTAGCGATCGTCCCGCAGCAACGGAAAGGACACGCGCCACGGTCCGGTCCACGTCTTCGGGTCGTCCATCGTGGTGTCGTACTGGAGCGTGTCGGGCCCGGTTCTCGTGAAGCGCTCGATCATGCGCAGCGCGTCGCTGGCCGGTTGCAGGCGCCCGTTCCCGGTCACGCCAATCGTGCCGTTGAAGTTGGTGGTCTCGACGACCAGCGTGTCCCCCTCCCACCGTCCGCGTGGCTCGCCCATGTAGTGGCGGATGGCCGGCGACAACGGCGCGCGTCCGTCGAGGGGGATGATCCGGGTATCGTGAATCATCTCGTATCGAATCACCACGTACCCCGGCGCTTGCACGATCTGTGTCCCGTTGTTGTAGACCACCGGGAGCATCGATCCGAGCACCCCACGCGAGACGCACCGGTCGTAGTAATCGAGATCGCTCGCCGCGTTGAACGGGCCGGCCCCGGTGCTGCTGCGGCGGGCCCGGTCGGCCATCCGTTGCTCTCCGTCGGGCGTCATCGGCGGCATGCGCCCGGTGGGGGGATCGACGATGAGCGACGCCTGACGCTGAGGTGTGCCCCGCTCACCCCAGTGCGCGGGTGGCCCCGTTCCGTCCGCGGTGCCGGCTCGCTCGGGAACGAACTCTTCCTCGTCGGCGTCGGTCTGGCGCTGGCGCTGGGCCTCGCGCGCGGCGAACTCCTCGTCTGTGAGGAAGGCCCGCTCGCCGAACTCTACCGGTCGCTGCAGGGGCACACCGACCAGATGCGTACTTGGCCAGATACCCTGCAGGTCCGGATCGCCCCAGGGTGTCCGCGGCACGGCGTACCCGGACGACCCTTGCCCGGCAAGCGACACCGAAGTCAGGAAGGCTGCGGCGAGGATGCCGACGACGGTTGCCGTGCCCGATAGTCTCGTCATAAGTCCCTCCGGCCCAGACCCTCGACGCGCCAGCGGGCTACAGCGCGACGATACGGTAGAGTGTGAACAAGTCGCGCCCGTTTCAGGAGGTGTCTGGATGTACGTCACATTTCGCGACGGCCTCGTGCTCTGTGCCGCCGGTCTCGGCTGGATCGTATCGCAGGTGCCGGTCGCGTCGCAGCAGGTTCAGTTCCCGTACCCCACGGTACGCGACTCCCGTGAAGTCCTGCCGGCAAACATGCCCCCACCCTGGGCCTCCGTGCCGCTTGGCGATGGCCCGTTCGTGTTCGAGACGCTGGAACAGCGCGACATTCGCGTCGTCGTGATGGCGCGGGGGTTCACCCAGCCTCGCAGCCTCGCGTTCCTGCCCGACGGAAACATCCTCATCACGGAACGTGCAGGGCGGTTGCGGATCGTGCGCAACGGTGTGCTGGACACGGAGCCGATCGCGGGCGTGCCCCAGGTTGTCTCACGAGGGACCATGGCGGGGTTGATGTCGATTGCGCTGCATCCGAACTTCGCGGAGAACCGGTGGATCTACATCTCGTATCACAAGCCGGTTCATGGCACGCTCGGCAGCAACGCCATCGTGCGCGGCACGTGGGACGGTCGCGCCTTGACCGACGTCCGGGACATCTTCGTGTCCGACGACGTCGACATGGAAGTATCGCGGCTGGCCTTCGGGCGCGACGGGATGCTCTACATGACCGTTGGGGCACCCGGTACCGGGCCCGAGGTGTCACTGATGCGGGCGCAGAACGGGGGCGACCACGCGGGTAAGGTGCTTCGACTTCGCGACGATGGCAGCGTGCCCCCGGACAATCCGTTCGTCGGCCGTGCTGGCTACAAGCCGGAAATCTACACGCTCGGTCATCGCAACCAGCTCGGGCTGGCCGTGAACCCGGACACGGGCGAGCTCTGGGCCACCGAACAGGGCCCGAACGGGGGCGACGAGGTCAATATCCTTCGACCCGGGCGGAACTACGGCTGGCCCGTGGTCAGCGATGGACGGGACTATCGGGGGCCGTTCATCTCGGCGAGCCCGTATCGCGACGGCATGGAACGGCCGCACATCCTGTGGGTGCCCTCGATTGCGGCGTCCGGCATGGAGTTCTACACCGGCGATCGATTTCCGGCCTGGCAGCGCAATCTCTTCGTGGGCGGCATGCGCGAAGGCGAGGTGCCGCGGACCGGTCAGCTCATTCGCATTGTCTTCAACGACGACTGGGAAGAACTGCGCCGCGAGCCACTGCTGCGTCAGCTCGGGCAGCGGATTCGGGACGTGCGCCAGGGGCCGGACGGGCTTCTCTACGTCATTACCGCGGAGGACGCGGCGGTGCTGCTGCGGATCGAGCCGGTCGCTGCCGGCGGCGACGGTGAGAGCAGACGGTAGTGAGCTTCTGCTTATCCGGTTGTTTCAGCTCGTGCGAGTCAGTGGCATGTAGCGTGCCGACGTGCCCCCCTGCGGCGACGCGACCTACGACTCGCGCGACAGGAGTCGGGCAAAACGCATCCGGAACGTGAGGACCGAGCTGGGTTGCGGGACCCAGCTCGGGTCGCCGACCGCAGGTGGAGGACGCGTTTTACGGCGCCATGTCGCGGGAGCGAGACGCAGGGGGCACGTCGGCACGACCACGCGGAAACAGTCTGCGGTGTGCTGAAACAACCGGACAAGCAGGAGTGAGGTTAAGCGGGGGCGCGGCTCGTCCGCGACCGACTAGAATTCCACGCCCAGTCCGAAGTGAGCGCGGGCGCTGCCGTCTTCAGCGAATCCGACGTCGAGATTGACGAGAAACATCGCGACGCCGGCGTAGACGCCGCCGCCGATCCCGTGATCGAAACGCTGGTCGCGCAGGCGCGTGCCGGCCGACCAGGTGGTGCCGGCGTCCACGAATCCCTTCACCCCGAAGCGCGCGACCTGCAGCGGTGACGTGAGCGGCCACCGCAGTTCGGCCGACAGCGCCGCGAGGCTGTCGCCCGCA
>CAZDLW010000110.1:0-16540 GCA_964505975.1 uncultured Bifidobacteriaceae bacterium
TCGACTACATCGGGAACCACCGGGTGTTCCTGCTCAAGCCGCAGACGCTCTTCGGTCTCCCTTCCGGGGATCAGCACGTCTTCAACCTGCTCGAGCGGGTGCGCAGCGGGACGCTCGAGCTGCCGCCGGGCTGCGCGGTCACGCACGACCTGCAGGCGATAGAAATCCTCAGGGGCCTTCTGCGTATCGGCCGGCAGCTCGACGCGCTCGATCGCTACTACGACGACTTCCGGACCCTGCACGGCGTGAGGCCAACCGCAAGCGAGGCCTACCAGGACGGTTACAACCCGCGCGCCGTGCGCGAGCGGACCGGCTCGTGGATCCGTTTCGTGGCCTTGAAGGGCGATCTCGACGCCACCCAGCACCGGGCACTCGAAGCGCACGATTCGTTCCTTGCGGCGCTCGACACCACCGAGATGGTGAAGAGCTACAAGATGATCGTCCTGTTGGCGATGCTGAACGCGGGCCGGTTTCCCGGAGCGATTGCCATCGAGGAGCTGGCGAGGGAGGTGGAGCGGCTGGCCCGCCGAACCGCCAGAGTTGCCGCAGACCTGGGACAGGCGCTCGACGACCGGCGCGCGCTCATTCGTCTACTCGAGCAGAACCTGATCCAGGCGTGGACCGAAGGTCGGGGTACGAGCGGGACGTCGTAATTCGCGTCCGAGCGGCGCGTCTTCCGCACGACCTTTCCCGTCGCGTCAGAGGTCGCCTCCGCCCTGGAGGAGTTCGTGCGGGAACTCGCGCCCTGAGGGCCGAGCTCGGTTGCGCGACCCAGCTCGGGTCGCGGATAGCCGGTGGAGGATGCGTTTTACCGCGCAACGCCACCCCAACGCGCAGGCGCGTTGGGGGCCCTGGCTGTCGTCGGGAGCCCGGCCCGTCACAACTCCATCGAGCGACGCGATCAGGCCTCGCGGTAAAGACTGGACCAAGGCCGGTGGTATTAACGACCAAGCTCAGTCGTAACGGCTGGCCGGATCTCCGGTCTGGCCACCAGCACGACGCGCCCTGCCATCTCGCGCTCCCGATGAGCTTCGGGAGCGCGCAGTGGGCCGTTCGTCGTCACGCGCACGCGTGCTGCGGGCCGGCCGGTTGCCGCTATTCAGGAGGATGTTAATGCGCCAGTGCGTCGTTGTCGCTGCTGTGACCGCTCTGCTGAGCCTCACGCTCAGTGCTCAGCGCCAGGACCTCCCGGCTGAGGCACGGTGGGACCATTGGCGGGGGCCGTTTCATACCGGGGTCGCCCCGGGCAATGCCCCAACACGCTGGAGCGACACGACGAACGTCGCCTGGAAAGTCGAGATCGCGGGGCGGGGGCATTCGAGCCCGGTGGTCTGGGGCGACCGCATCTTCGTCACCACGGCCATCCCGACGGGCCGCTCGATGCCGCCTGCTGAAGCCGCGAGCCGCCCGGCGTTTGGCGATGGAGGCGCCGGGGCCCACGAGGAGCATCGCTTCGAGGTGATGGCCCTCAACCGCGCCGACGGCAGCGTCGTCTGGCGGCAGGTGGCGACGGTGCAGGCACCGCACGAGGGCTATCACCACATGTACGGGAGCTTTGCGTCGCACTCGCCGGCCACGGACGGCGAGCGCGTCTACGCATCGTTCGGATCCCGCGGGCTGTTCGTCTACGACATGGACGGACGGCTCGTGTGGGAGAAGGACTTCGGCGTTCGGATGCAGATGTTCCTTGGATTCGGCGAGGGCGTCGGGCCAGTTGTCGAGGACGGCCGTCTGATCCTGTTGTTCGATCACGACGGGGATTCGTTCATCACCATGCTCGATGCGGCAACTGGTGACGAGATCTGGCGGACGGATCGCGACGAAGGCACCAACTGGTCCACACCGCTCGTCATCACGCATGCCGGCCGCAAGCAGATCGTGGTTGGCGCTACACAGAAGGTACGCGCGTACGAGTTCGACACCGGCCGACTGATCTGGGAGGTGGCCGGTCTCGGGATGAACACGATTCCTCGGCCGGTGCACTACGAGGACCTGGTGCTCGTGATGAGCGGCTTCAGGAATCCGGCGCTGTTCGCGATCCGGCTGGGCCGTGAGGGGGATCTCACTGGCACCGACGCCATTGTCTGGACGATGAACCGGGGGTTGTCGTATACGGCGTCGCCGGTGCTGCACGAGGGGAAGCTGTACTTCGTTACCGACTCGGGCATGGTGTCGTCCGTCGATGCGTCTACCGGTGAGCCTGCGTACCAACAGGTGCGATTGCCAAGGCCGTACAATTTCAAGGCGTCGCCCGTGGCCGCAGGAGGCAACCTCTACCTGGCCACCGAAGAAGGCGATGTGCTGGTGGCGCCGCTCGGGGCGCCGTTCGACATCGTTGCCACCAACACGCTGACCGGCCAATCGTTCGTGGCATCGCCGGCCATCGCGGGAGGCGATATCTTCCTGCGCAGCCGCACGCACCTGTTTCGAATCACTGGTGGAGATGCGAGCTGACGCGAGAGCACGGCAGGTGACGGGAGGATGCACTCGAAACGCCTGATCGTTCGGGGACTGACGTATTACTGGCGGACGCACCTGGCCGTCGTGCTCGGTGTCGCCACGGCGGTGGCCGTGCTGGCCGGGGCGCTGCTCGTCGGCGACTCGGTCCGCGGCAGCCTGCGCGAGCTCGTGCTCGATCGGCTCGGCCGTACGGATCACGTGGTGGCATCGGCGGGGTTCTTCCGCGAGCAATTGGCGGAAGACGTTCGCACGCAGCCGGCATTCAACGCGGCTTTCACCGACATCGCACCGCTCGTAGTCGTCCCGGGCTTCGTCACCGAGCAGGAAAGCGGCCGCCGTGCGGGGCGCGTCAGTGTGTACGGCGTCGACGATCGGTTCTGGCGGTTGCATGCACTCGATGACGTGACGGGACCACGCGACCGGGATGCGTTTCTCAGCCCCGCGCTGGCCGCACAGCTCGACACCGAACAGGGCCGAACGCTGCTCGTCCGTGTCCAGCGCCCCACGGATGTGCCGCTCGAATCGCTCCACGGCCGTCGAGACGACCTCGGCCGCACGATCAGGCTGACGGTACAGCGCGTCCTGCCGCGATCGATGCTCGGTGAGTTCTCACTCGAAGCGCAGCAGGCGGACGTGCGTGCGGTGTTCGTCCCGCTGTCACGTCTCCAGACGGAGCTCGACGTGCGCGGGCGTGTCAACACGCTGCTCGTCTCTCGAGATCCGGGAGCCTCTGCGGACGTTTCCGCCCGCCTCGAGCAGCTGATTCGCGACCAGACCACGCTCGAGGATCTGGGTCTGACCATCGACACCATTGCGGATCGGGATGCGCTCGCCATCGGCGCCGACGCGGGGCTGCTCGACGACACGCTGGCACGCGCGGCGCTGGATGCGCTTGCAGGAACCGGGATGCGGCCCCAGCCGATTCTCACGTATCTGGCGAACAGCATCCGTCTGGGCGATCGCGACGTTCCGTACTCGCTCGTCACCGCCATCGACCTGCAGGCCATTGTGTCGGCCTACGGCATCAACGTCGAGGATGCAGCACTGCGCGGCAACGATCGGCCGCCGATTGTGCTGAGCGATTGGGCGGCCGACGATCTACGCGCACGCACGGGCGACCTCGTCGAGCTCGAGTACTACGTCTGGGAAGACCCTGGGCGGCTCGTGACACGGAGCAGCGAATTCCGTGTGGCTGGCGTGGTTCCGCTGGCCGCGGGCGATCGCCACATGGCGCCGGTCTATCCGGGAATCAGTGATTCTCCAACGCTGGACGACTGGGATCCGCCATTTCCCGTGGACCTCAGCCGCATCCGCCCCGCCGATGAACAGTATTGGCAACGTTTCCGTACGACACCCAAGGCCTTCGTGCCGCTCGAGGCGGGGCAGGAGATCTGGCGCTCCCGCTACGGGGCTCTGACCTCGATTCGATTCCTCCTGCCAGCCGGCCAACCGATCGAGGAGGCCCGCGCGGCGTACGTGTCGCGCGTGCAGGAAGCGATCGATCCGCTGGCCGGCGGAGGACTTGCGGTGCGGGACGTACGCACCGAGAGTCTCGGAGCGTCTCGAGGCGCCACCGACTTCGGCGAATACTTCGTGTACTTCAGCTTCTTTCTCGTGGTGTCGGCGCTCCTGCTGTCCGCGCTGTTCTTCAAGCTCGGGGTGGAGCAGCGAGTGCGCGAGGTGGGGCTGCTCCGGGCCGTCGGGTTCGGCCCGGGCGACGTCCGGCGGCTGTTCCTGGGCGAAGGCGTGCTTGTGTCGGTTGCCGGTAGCCTGCTGGGCGTCCTCGGTGCGCTGGCGTACGCCGCACTGATGATGTACGGGCTGCGCACGTGGTGGGTAGACGCCGTGGGGACGACGGCCCTGAACCTGCACGTGACGGCAACATCGCTGATTGCGGGTGCGGTGGGCGGCGTGGCGGCGGCTGTTGCCTGCATCTGGTGGACGCTGCGTTCGTTGAGTCGCGTGTCGGAGCGCGCGCTCCTTGCCGGCCAGTTGGGTCAGGCTGGTGACGCTGCCATGATGTTGTCAGAGCTGGAGAGCGGTGGACGGCGTCCCCCGAGCCGTGATGGTCACCGTCTGCCGGCGGTGCAGTCTTCGACGGTGGCGCTCATCCTGGCAGGCGCGGGATTGGTGGGCGTGTCCCTCGCCGGAGGGATTGCCCCGGCGGGCGCCTTCTTCGGCGCCGGATCCGCGCTCCTGGGTGCATCGCTCTGCGCGCTGCTCCTCCTCTTTCGTCGCGCGCCTGGACGCATCATCAGCGGGAAGGGCTGGCAGCCGGTGTCGCAGCTTGGCTTGCGCAACGCCATGTATCGACCCGGTCGAAGCGTCCTGTCCATTGCGGTCATCGCGGCTGCCACGTTCATCCTCATTGCAGTCGATGCATTCCGTCGCGACGACGTTGTCGCGAGCGGAGGCCCGCAGACCGGCGTGGGTGGCTACTCGCTGATCGTCGAAACCTTGTTCCCCGTGGTGCAGGACCCGAACACGCAGGAGGGGCGTGACGCGCTGAATCTCTACAATGTGGGCAGCGAGATTACGTTCGAGCCATTCAGGCTGCTGCCCGGCGACGATGCGAGCTGCCTGAATCTGTACGAGCCGAGGAACCCGCGGATTCTCGCGCCGCGAGATTCCTTCCTGGAAGCTGGCCGCTTTGCGTTCCAATCATCGCTGGCGTCGAGCGATCGCGAGAGAGCCAATCCCTGGTTGCTGCTCCGCCGCCAGGAAGCCGATGGCGCCGTACCGGTGATAGCGGACGCGAACTCGATGCGCTACGTACTGCATCGGCGACTCGGCGAGGACATCGTGCTCGATCGGCCCGGTGGCGAGATTCGGCTTCGGCTCGTCGCGTCGCTGCGCGACAGTATCTTCCAGGGGGAGCTCCTGATGGCGCAGGAGCACTTCGTGCGGCTGTTCCCGGAGCAGGAGGGTTACCAGGTCCTGCTCGTGGACGGTTCACCGGAGGATCCCGGTCGGCTTGCGAGCGAGATCGAGGATGCGCTGGCCGACCTTGGCGCCGAGGTCGTCGGCACCGTCGAGCGGCTTGCGCAGTTCCATCAGGTGGAGAACACGTACCTTTCCACCTTTCAGACACTCGGCGGTCTTGGTCTCCTGCTCGGTACGGTCGGGCTGGCCACGGTTCTGCTTCGGAACGTGCTGGAGCGACGACGTGAGCTGGCGCTGCTCGGCGCCGTCGGGTACGAGCGCCGGCACTTTCTCGTGATGGTGGTGGCCGAGAATGCCTTGCTGCTGACTGTCGGGCTTGTCACCGGCGCCGTGTGCGCGGGGCTGGCTATTGCCCCTGCAATTGCCGAACGTGGCGGGCGGTTGCCGCTCACGAGTGGAGGAGCGCTGCTGCTCTTCGCCGTCTTCGTTGCAGGTTTGCTATCCTCAGTGATCGCGACGCGCGCGGCCACGCGCGCGCCGCTGCTGACGGCGCTCCGATCGGAGTAGCGTGATGCGCACATATGTATTCGGTGTCGTCCTGGCACTCATCGTCGGCACGGCGCCTGCCGCGGCCGATTGGCCCCAGTGGCGGGGCCCCGCACTGGATGGCACCAGCGCCGACACCAACCTGCCGCTGCGCTGGTCGAAGGACCAGAACATCGCGTGGAAGCTCGCGATGCCCGCATGGTCTGGGTCCACGCCAATCGTGTGGCGCGATCACGTCTTCCTCAACGTATCCGACGGCAGGGACCTTCACCTGTGGTCGATCGATCGCAATCGCGGAACGGTTCAGTGGACGAGGCGGCTCAGCGGCGGCGACACCCGCATGCGCAAACAGAACATGTCCACGCCCTCGCCGGTGACCGACGGGCGGCACGTCTGGGTGATGACGGGCACCGGCGTTCTCAAGGCGTTCGATTTCAACGGCAAGGAACGGTGGACGCGCGACATCCAGCAGGAGTACGGCCGGTTCGGCTTGAACTGGGGATATGGATCGTCACCGCTGCTGTACGACGGGTCGCTGTACGTGCAGGTGCTGCACGGCATGAAGACGGCCGACCCGTCGTACATCCTGCGCATCGACGCCTCCACGGGGAAGACGATCTGGCGGGTCGAGCGCCCGACGAAGGCACGCCGTGAGTCGCCGGATGCCTATTCAACGCCCGGGCTGCTGCGGTATGGCAACACAACCGAGATTGTCATCACCGGCGGCGACGTGGTGACGGGCCACGACCCGGCCTCCGGCAAGGAACTGTGGCGCGCCGACGGCCTGAATCCGACGGACAATCCCGCGTACCGCATCGTAGCCTCGCCGATCATTGCCGGAGAGACGATCCTGGCGC
The DNA here is from genome assembly GCA_964505975.1 of uncultured Bifidobacteriaceae bacterium. GTDB lineage: Bacteria > Acidobacteriota > Vicinamibacteria > Vicinamibacterales > UBA2999 > Gp6-AA40. The sequence goes on from CAZDLW010000110.1 coordinate 6,747, forward strand.
CGTCGCGGGAGCGCCCGCTGCTGGCCCTGCGGGCAGGAGGACGCGGCGACGTGACGGCGTCGCACAAGCTCTGGGAGTTCAACAACGGTCCCGACGTTCCGACGCCGGTCACGGACGGCACGCACCTGTACTCGATCAACGATCGCGGCATTGTATACATCCTGGATCTGAAGACGGGCAGGACAGTGTCTGGACCGCATCGCCTGCGAAACGCCACCTACAGTGGTTCTCCCGTGCTGGCGGATGGCAGGATTTACATCACCGACGAGGATGGCGTAACGAGCGTCGTGCGGGCGGGCCCGAAGTTCGAGGTGCTGGCGGAGAACGACTTCGGCGAGTACACGTTGAGCTCGCCTGCCGTGTCGGACGGGCAGATCTTCATCCGGACCGACACGTTCTTGTATGCGATTGGCGAGCGGAAACCAGCGGACAGCCGGTAAGAGCGGAGCCGGTGGCTGGCTCCCGTACTCGGGAGCCCAACGTAATTCTGGAGCTCAGTCGAATTGCGACGGGCGGGCTCCCGACGACTTCGCGCGGTAAAACGCATCCTGCGCCCGCGGCCGGCGACCCGAGCTGGGTCCCGCAACCCAGCTCGGTCCTCATGCTCCGGATGCGTTTTGCCCGATTCGTGTCGCGCGAGTCGTAGGTCGCCGCCCGTCGCAACTCGACGGAGCTCCAGAATAGACAGGAGATTCAAGGAGCGACATGCTGCGCACGCTTGTAAGAGCCCTCGTTGTCGGCGTCGGCGTACTCCTTCTCGTCGGCGGCGCGCTGTACCAGTTCTTCGGCCTGCGGGTCGTGCTGGACGGCGGCGGGCGGCCTCGCCTGCAGTTCGTGGAGTCTGCGGACCGACAGGCGGAGCGCATCCGCCAGCACCGGGAAGCGCAGCGGGCGCTCTTCGAATCGGCTGAGTCGACGGTGGAGCCGGAGTCGACCGGTCCGGTCACGACGGCTCTCGATGCACGTGACGCTTCGTCGCTCCCCGTCGAGGCGCCGCTGCCGGAGACCCGCGAGGTCCTGGTGCCGAGCGAGGGGTTCGAAGGACCTGCGGCCGCCGCGCCTGTCGAGCATCCCGTGTATTGGACGGAGTTTCGCGGTCCGCGACGCGCCGGGACGTACGACGAGGTTCCTCTCGTGATGGATTGGCCCGCAACCGGGCTCGAGCCCATCTGGAAGCAACCCGTCGGGGGAGGCTATGCGTCGTTCGTGGCTGCGCGCGGGCGCGCCTTCACGATCGAGCAGCGTGGTCCGCGCGAGGTGGTCGCGGCGTACGAGATCGCCACCGGCAGGGAGCTGTGGACCAACGACTGGAATGGAGAATTCCGTGAAGTCATGGGCGGTGATGGCCCGCGCGCCACTCCAGCCTGGGCCGATGGCCATGTGTATGCGCTTGGCGCGCTCGGGGAGCTGCGCGCACTGGACGAAGCCACCGGGCGCGTTGAGTGGCGGACGAACATCCTGGAGGACAGTGGCGCTTCGAATCTGCCGTGGGGAATGGCCGCCTCCCCGCTGGTCGTGGACGACCTGCTCATCGTGCTGCCGGGAGGATCCAACGGCCGATCAGTGGCCGCCTATAACCGCTACACGGGAGATCGTGTCTGGACGGCGCTTGGCGATCAACAATCCTACGCGTCTCCAATGCTGGTGACGCTCTCGGGCATTCGTCAGCTCGTCATCTTCAGTGCAACACGTCTGATGGGCGTGACGGTGGATCGAGGGGAGCTCCTGTGGGAGCATCCATGGATCGGGCCGAACGGCATCAACGCGGCGCAGCCTCTGATGGTTGGCGACAACCGGATCTTCATCTCGTCGGGATACGGAACCGGTGCGGCGCTGCTGGAGATCGCGTCTTCCGGTGGCGCGTTCCAGGTGCGTGAGGTGTGGCGCAACATCCGCATGAAGAACCGGTTTGCAAGCTCCGTTTACCATCATGGGACGATCTACGGGCTCGATGAGTCGATCCTCGCCAGCATCGACGCGAACACCGGCGAGCTGAACTGGAAGGGTGGCCGGTACGGCTATGGCCAGCTACTGCTCGTCGATGACCGTCTCATTGTCCTGACCGAGGACGGCGACCTGGCCCTCGTGCGTGCGACGCCGGATCGTCACGAAGAGATCGTGCGGTTTCCGGTGCTGAACGGGAAGACCTGGAACGTTCCGGCGTTGGACGGGGGTTACCTGCTCGTCCGCAATCTTGCCGAGATGGCCGCGTTCGACCTGCGGCTGGCGGCGCGCTAGACGGCTTGAACGGCTAAAATCCATGCGAATGAGTCAAGTTTTCGAGCGCGCCGTTCAAGACGTCTCGCCCGCACGGAGTGCGGGCAGGAGATACTGCCAACCTAGCGAGGCGGAGCCGTCCCCGACATGCTCGACGGTCCGAGGCCGGAGCCTCGCTAGGTTGAACCACGTAGTTCATCTGAATCGGAGTCATACTCATGTCATCACACCGCTCTGAGACGACACGTCTCAGTCGCTCCGTCTGGACGGGAGCCTGTCTATCCGGAATCGGCGTTCTTGGTCTGGCCCTCGTCTTTTCCTGGCCGTCGATTCGAGTTGCGGCGCAGGAGCCGGCCGTGTCCATGATTGCCGTCGAGGGCGAAGGCGCCAAGTACTGGCCGCGCTGGCGCGGCCCGTCCGGCCAGGGGCTCGTGGTCGGCACCGGGTATCCGGACACCTGGTCCGCCACACAGAACGTCGTGTGGAGGTCGCCGGTGCCGGGCGACGGCAACTCTTCTCCGGTCGTCTGGGGCGACCGAATCATCTTCACCACTGCCTATGACGGCGGCAGGCGCCTGTCGGTGCTCGCGTATCGGCGCTCGACCGGCGAGAGGCTGTGGGAGACCTTCGCGCCGGATGGGCGCTCCGAGAACCGCGCCCACGCGAAGAACGGCCACGCGTCCGCTACGCCGGCCACCGATGGCGAACGCATTTACGTGTCCTTTGGATCCCGAGGGGTGCTCGCCCTCGACATGGATGGACGAGTCCTCTGGCACCGCGAGGTGGGATCGATCGACAACTATCACGGTCCCGCGGGGTCACCGCTGCTCTACAAGGACCTGGTTATCCTCTATCAGGATCAGGCGTCCGGGTCGTTCATTGTCGCGTTCGACCAGCGCACGGGCGAGCCGCGGTGGCGCACGGACCGTGACGCCCGCGTCGGATGGGGAACACCGGTGGCCATCCGCGTCGGCGATCGGGAGGAGATCATCGTCAACAGCCAGCACCGCGTGGTGGCCTACCATCCCGACACCGGCGCCGAGCTGTGGAGGGTGGGCGGCACGACGTTCGAGGTCATTCCCACGCCCGTCGTCGGCTTCGGCCTCGTGTTCTCCTCGTCTGGGCGGGCGGGCCCGACGCTCGCCATTCGTCCCGGCGGCCGCGGTGACGTGACGGACACGCACGTCGCATGGACGAGCCCGCGCGGATCTCCGTTCGTGCCGTCGCCGATGCTGTACGGCGATCACCTGTACATGGTGAACGACATGCAGAGCATCATCACGACGTTCGAGGCACGGAGCGGCAAGCTGATGTATCAGGATCGGCTCGGCGAGGCGCGGCGGGAAGGATTCTCGGCGTCACCGGTGGCGTTCGACGGCAAGGTCTTCTTCACGAACGACGACGGCGAGACGTTCGTGCTGCGCGCGGGCCCATCGTTCGATCTGCTCCACGTGAATCGGATTGGTGAGCGGACGCTCGCTTCGCCCGCGATGGTCGACGGGCGCTGGTACATCAGGACCGAGAGCAGTTTGTTCGCGATTGGGCGGTAAGGGGCGGCGGGCCGCCTGAAAGGCGGCCCCCACGACTTCTCGCGGTGGGGCGACCTTCAGATGGCCAGCGCGGCCGTCGGCCCCGCTCGCCACTCGAGTGAGGTCCGGGGCTATGCGGGCGGTCTGAAGCGCAGCACCATCGCGGCGCCAACGGCCGCGAGCGCGAAGCCGACATAGAGCAGCGGGTTGATTGATGCTTTCGGCGGGTGGATGGCCATCGACACCAGTACGTTCACGATGGGAGCGCCGCCGAACACGAGGGGCATCACGTAGACCGGGAGCCCTCCAGACCGGAACGCCCAGATGATGCAGGCCGCGCCAATGGCGCCCAGGGCGCCGGCAATGGTGGCGGTGATGAGTCCGGAGGTGTTGAAGCCGGAGAGTTGGCCCTGCGCACCCAGCGTTCCCGCCGGCAGGAGCACGCCAATGAGGAAATAGGCGACTCCCACGCAGAGGAGCGCCTTCAGCGGATTGCCGAGCTGCATCTGCCCCTGGTGCAGGAGCACCCCGTACGCTCCCCACGAGAGCACCGCGCCCCCCACGAAAACAAGCCAGTCCATTCGTCTCGGCCTCGCATGTCCAGCCGTGGTCGCACGGCTCTGATGTGTGTGTGTGTGCATGGCCCGTCAAGCGCCCTTCAGAAAACAGCACCGACCGCGCAATATCGAATCCCGGAGCCCACGTGCGTTGCGCCGGGGCGGGCTCCCGACGACTTCGCGCGGTAAAACGCATCCTCCGCCCGCAGCAGGGGACCCGAGCTGGGTCCCGCAACCCAGCTCGGTCTTCACGCTCCGAATGCGTTTTGTCCCACTGGTGTCGCGCGAGTCGTAGGTCGCCGTCCCGTCGCAACGCACGTGAGCTCCCGGACTGGGGGAATTATGTATTTGTTGAACAGCGTTGAGCGAGGCTCCGTTCACTGGTCCGGGGCGTCCAGCGCCTGCACGGCGTCGGGCCTCTGCGCGGCCGTCCGGGAACTCTGACTCACATGCGCCGTGCAGGCTTCGAAGGTCAGGGGTCGCCCGGGCCTCGGAGCGGCTGGTCCAGGGTCAGGCCGCCGAGGTGCCCGGCTCATGTGCCTTTGAAATTTCATATATACGACGCGGACAGGGCAAGCGTTACAGTGGACTTCCCGGTGTTTCGGCCCGTGTCGCTGCGATATAGTGGACACATTGTGCCAGATCGCCTCCCGATGGTCGTGGACGAGCACACCGAGGTCGGCAGCTATTTCGTCGCAAGCTACCCGCCCTTCTCGGTGTGGACGGCTGCGGCCATCGAGCGCGACGCGATGCCGGCGCTGCATGCTGCTCCGGTGGCCGGTGTCCCGTTGGGACTGTACCTGCACATCCCGTTCTGCCGGAAGCGTTGTCACTTCTGCTACTTCCGCGTCTACACCGAGAAGAACGCCCAGGACGTTGGCGACTACCTCGAGGTGCTGGCGCGCGAGTGGGAGATGTACTGGCGACTGCCGTCGATTGCCGGCAGACGGCTGAACTTCGTGTACTTCGGCGGCGGTACGCCGTCCTTTCTCTCCACGCGTCAGCTCGAAGGGTTGGTGTCGCGCCTCACGGCGACGGCACCCTGGGGTGATGCAGAGGAAGTGACGTTCGAGTGCGAGCCGGGAACGCTCACCGAGGCCAAGCTCTCGGTGATCCACCGCCTGGGCGTGACGCGTCTCAGCCTTGGCGTGGAGAACTTCAGCGACGAGATTCTCGAGCTGAACGGACGCGCCCATCGCTCCGGCGAAGTCTTCCGGGCCTACGAGTACGCGCGATCGCTCGACTTCCCCCAGATCAATATCGACTTGATCGCCGGCATGCTGGGTGAGACGGAGGAGAACTGGCAGGCGTGCGTCGAGGAGACGCTGCGGCTGCAACCCGACAGCATCACCATCTATCAGATGGAGCTGCCGTTCAACACCACGATCAGCAGCGACCGCCTGAAGGGTACGGGCCGGTTCACGCACACCGTGGCGGACTGGGCGACGAAGCGCCGCTGGGTGGGCGACGCCTTCGAGAAGCTCGAGGCCGCCGGATATCACATCGGGAGCGCCTACACGGCGGTCAAGGACCCGTCGCGGACGCGATTCGTCTATCGCGATCGGCTCTGGCAGGGGGCCGACATGGTCGGGCTCGGCGTGTCGTCGTTCGGCCACGTCAATGGCGTCCACGTGCAGAACGTGGACACCTGGGAGCGGTATCTGGCCGCCGTCCGCCAGGACGAGCTCCCGCTCAGCCGGGCATACCGACCCACCGATGACGAACGGCTGATTCGCGAGCTGATTCTCCAGCTCAAACGCGGGTCAATCCGCCCGGCGTACTTCCAGGAGAAGTACGGCACGAACGTGCTCCACCGCTTCCGCGATCAGTTCGAGTCACTGGCCGCTGACGGCTCTCTGAGCACCGCAGACGAGGACATCGTCTTGCTCACGCGCGACGGGCTGCTGCGAGTGGATTCGCTCCTTCCGCGTTTCTTCCTGCCCGAGCACACGGGCATTCGGTATACCTGACCGGCATGCGTTCCTTCGGCTTCCGGCTCCTGGCTGTCGGCGATCGATCGGTGCCTACGCGCGCACGACGGGACCATGTCGATTCCTGAGGAGGGCACACGGTCATGTTCCTCCGTGGCGGTTGACCGGTCCGACGAGGGAGGCGCGCCGGGGACCCGGCGTGTGTCGACGCCGGCCCGCCGATGGTCGGAGTACACGCTCCGCAGACGCGTGCAGTTCTACGAGCTGGATTCCGCCGGCATTGTCCACTTCAGCACGTATTTCCGGTACATGGAGGAGGCGGAGCACGCGCTCTGGCGTGAGGCCGGCCTCAGCATCGCGCCGCCGGGGGCCCAGTACGGGTTTCCGCGCGTGGCGGCCGCGTTCGACTACCATCGGCCCCTGCGATTCGAGGACGAGTTCGACGTCCACATCCGGATCGCAGCCATCAAGGAGAAGTCGATTCGCTATACCTGCGAGTTGACGATGGGCGAGACGACGATCGCGTCGGGCAGCCTGACTATCGTGTGTGTGACCAAACGCGCCAACGAGCCCATGAAGTCGATACCGATCCCGGAGGAGATTGCCGCCCGGTTCGAGGTTTCGGCCAACGCGAGCTCCGAGCCATGACATGGGACCGGCAGTGACCTCGAGCATCGACGCCGCCCGTGGGAGTCACCGACTCGACCGGCAGGCGATTGCGCTCCATCAGGGCCAGCGTCTTGCCCAGCTTCTGTCGGCGACGTACGGGAGGAACGCGTTCTATACGCGAAAGCTCGACGAGGCTGGCATCCGCGTGGAGGCGCTGCGCCTTCCGGAGGATCTGGCGGTGCTGCCGCCCACCACCAAGGCGGAGCTGGTGGCGGATCAGGAGGCCCACCCGCCGTGGGGTTCCGCGATCAGTGAGCCGCTGGGGCGATACACGCGCTACTGCCAGACGTCGTCGACCACCGGCAGGCCTCTGCGCTGGATCGACACGAACGAGAGCTGGCAGTGGATGCTCGACTGCTGGAAGACGGTGTACCGTGGCGCGCGCGTGGGGACCGGCGACCGTGTGTTCTTCCCGTTCTCGTTCGGGCCGTTCCTCGGCTTCTGGGCCGGCTTCGAAGCGGGCTGTCAGATGGGGCTGCACTGCATTCCGGGCGGTGGCATGTCGAGTCACATCCGCCTGGCGATGATCGAGTCCGTGGGCGTCACCGTCGTGTGCTGCACGCCCACGTATGCGCTCCGGCTGGCGGAGATTGCCGCACAGGATTGGCCGGAGCGCCGCTTGTGCGATTCGACGGTGCGCGTGCTGATCGTGGCGGGAGAGCCTGGCGGCAGCATTCCGGCCACGCGCAGCCGCATCGAGCAGAGCTGGGGCGCCCGCGTCATCGACCATCACGGGCTCACCGAAGTTGGTCCCGTGAGCTTCGAATGCTGGGAGGCACCCGGGTTCCTGCACATGAACGAACGCGAGTTCATCTGCGAGGTGCTCGACCCGACGACGGGCCGTGAGGCGCCGGACGGCACGCCCGGTGAGCTGGTGATTACCAATCTCGGGCGCCTGGCGAGCCCGGTGATCCGGTACCGCACCGGAGACATGGTGGTGCGTGAGTCGGGCCCGTGCGCGTGTGGACGGACCTGGGCGAGACTGGCCGGAGGCATCCAGGCCCGGGTTGACGACATGGTCAACATCCGGGGCGTGAACGTCTACCCGGTCGGGATCGAGTCGGTGGTCCGACGGTTCGTGGAGGTGACCGAGTTCCGATCGATCGTGTCGCGATCGGGAGCGCTGCGCTCGCTGCGCCTCGAGGTCGAGGTGGCTCCCCACGTGGGAGACGCCGCCTCGGTGACGTCGAAAGTTGCCGTCGAGCTTCGAGAGGCGCTGGGCCTCACGGTTCCCGTGCAGGCGGTCGAGCCCGGCGCGCTCCCGCGGTTCGAGATGAAGGCCTCGCGGTTCGTCGTGGAAGGATGAATCAGGGCATGAACAGCCAAGTCGAGTCACAACCAGATGTCGTCGTGATTGGGGGTGGGCCCGCCGGCTCCACCGTCTCGACGCTCGTGGCCCAGCAGGGCCATCGCGTCCAGCTCTTCGAGCGCGAGCGGTTCCCCCGTTTCCATATCGGCGAGTCGTTGATTCCAGAGACGTACTGGGTGCTGAAGCGGCTGAACATGCTGCCGAAGATGCAGCAGAGCCAGTTCGTGAAGAAGTACAGCGTGCAGTTCGTGAACTCGCAGGGCAAGGAGTCCGCTCCGTTCTACTTCTGGGACAACAAGCCGCACGAGTGCTCGCAGACCTGGCAGGTGGTGCGCAGCGAGTTCGACCAGATGATGCTGGACAACGCGCGGGAGCACGGCGTGGACGTGCACGAGGGCATTCGCGTCCACGACGTGCTGTTCGAGGGCGACCGGGCTGTTGGCGTCCGCATCAAGGACCATGACGGTGCGATGCGGGAGGTGCGGGCACGGGTCGTCGTCGATGCCAGCGGGCAGAACGGGCTGCTGATGAATCGCTTGCGACTGCGCATCTGGGATCCGGTCCTGAACAAGGGCGCCATCTGGACGTACTGGGAGGGTGCCTACCGCGATACGGGACGCGACGAAGGTGCGACGCTCGTCATCCAGAACGGGAACAAGATGGGCTGGTTCTGGTACATTCCGCTGCACAACGACATCGTCAGCGTCGGCGTCGTGGCGCCGTTCGACTACCTGTTCAAGGGACGGAGCAACTACCCTCAGACGTACGAGCAGGAAGTGGAGATGTGCCCGGGGGTCAGGGAGCGCGTCGCGAAGGCGACCCGTGCAACGGGCTACTTCGCCACCAAGGATTACTCGTATCGGTCGAGACAGGCAGCGGGGGACGGATGGGTCCTCGTGGGCGACGCGTTCGGGTTCCTCGATCCGCTGTACTCGTCGGGAGTGCTCCTGGCGCTTCGGTCCGGTGAAATGGCCGCCGACGCGATTTGCGACGGCCTGGCGAAGTGCGATACCTCCGCTGCTCAGCTCGGGCGGTGGGGTGCGCCGTTCAACGAAGGCGTGGACCGAATGCGGCGCCTCGTCTGCGAGTACTACGACGGGTTCAGCTTCGGGAGCATGATTCGCCAGTACCCGGAGATGCGCGGCCGGCTCACCGATCTGCTGATTGGGGACCTGTTCGACGATCGCGTGGACGATGTGTGGGGCCCGCTGGAATCGCTGTATACCCCGGACAAGCAGTCCATTCCGTCCTGGAACGCCGGTATGCCGGCGGAGGCCGACCCGGAAAAGGCCAACGAGCTGATGCTGCCGGACGGGCGCAGACCGTAGCAGTCCCGCGAGCATGTCGGTGGCGGCTCCGGCATATCCGGTTGTGTCAGCACACCACGCCGACTGTGTCCGCAGGGTCGTGCCGACGTGCCCCTGTGCCTCGCTCTCGACGCCGTCGCGCGGAAAGACGCCTCCTCCGCCCGCCGATGGCGTCCGGCAGCGCCTGTGTATAGTGGGCCACTTGTGAGTACAGATCGCCCCATCGGGATCTTCGATTCTGGCGTGGGGGGACTGTCGGTGCTTCGCGAGGTTCG
>CAZDLW010000111.1:0-16496 GCA_964505975.1 uncultured Bifidobacteriaceae bacterium
CTGAGGCAAGAGCCGGATGCGGGAAATCCGCTCGTCCGGATCTGTGGAGGGGGTGCTCAGTAATGGGCATCCCTACTCCGACTGACGCTGCCTCCCGCGACCGCCTGGCCATGGGATCGCGAGGGCGCGGTGACGACCCTTGTGCGGCAGCTCCGCGCGGCAATCAATGAATCGGAGCTGAAACGCGTCTTAAGCCGCAACCCGCTGCCTGCTCTGGGGTTACGCGGCCGCATGTCGTTGGCTGTGCTACCATCCGGCTGGCGACCCGCCACGGACGCCCGTCATGCCTGTCACGCCCCGAAGGCCGCCTGTTCGCTTTGGCGTGTTCGAGTTCGACCTCGTCACGGGAGATCTCTGGAAGGCCGGCCGCCGAATCCGGCTGCAGAACCAGCCGCGACAGGTCCTCAGAGTGCTGGTATCGCGCGCCGACGACCTGGTGACGCGCGACGAGCTGCGGCGCGAGCTGTGGCCGGACGACACGTTCGTCGACTTCGACAACGGACTCAACGTCGCGATTCGGAAGATTCGCGAGGCGCTCGATGACGAGGCGCCCTCGCCCCGGTTCGTTCAGACCGAACGCGCGCAGGGCTACCGGTTCATTGCGCCCGTCCGCGATAGAGGGGTGCCCTCGGACGGCGCGACTACCGCGCGGTTCGACTCGCCCGCGCACGACGAGCGCGTGGCGCCGGCGGATCATTCAGGACCGGGTGCTGCGGCGCTGCCTGCCGAACACGCTGCGCACGTGCTCCTGCCCGAACCGGTCGCCCCACCGAAGCGACTGCGGCCCCTGCTCGTGCTCGCGTTCGTGGTCGCGGTGGCAACGCTCGCCGGCGTGTGGGCATGGCGCACCGGTGCGCCTGTGCGGGCTCCGTCCGAGGCCGGGGAAGCTGCGCCGATTGTCCTTGCGGTGTTGCCGTTCGGTACCTCCGGCGGGGAGAGCGAGGACTTTCTGGCAATCGGCATCCCCGACGGCATCATCACGCGTCTCTCGAACGTCAGACAGTTTCGCGTGCGACCGACAGGCGCCGTCATTCACTATCGCGGACAGGAGGTGGACGCCCGGGAGGTCGGACAACGGCTCGCATCGCAGTACGTTCTCATGGGTTCCGTCCGCGCGACCGCCGATCGCGTGCGCGTGGGCGTGCAGCTGGTGCGGACCGAGGACGGGTCGCCCGTGTGGGGACGGCAATACGACCGCGCGCGGGCGGATCTGCTCGGCGTGGAAGACGCGGTGGCCGACGAGATTGTGGGCGCTCTGCAGATACAGATATCGGACGCCGAGCGCGAGCGCGTCTACCGGCGCTACACACGGAATGCCGCAGCCTACGAGCGGTATCTGGACGGGCGGGCGAGGCTCAGCGCGCTCACCGATCAGGGAACGCGGCAGGCCATCGCGGCGTTCGAAGAGGCCCGCAGCCACGATCCCGAGTACGCGCTCGCGTACGCCGGCCTGGCGACGGCCGCCGCGCAGCTGCACGTACGTTTCGGCGCGGACGCGGCGTGGGATACCCGCGCGCGTCACGAGGCCCGTCGTGCGCTCGAGCTCGATCCGCGCCTGGCCGAGGCACACGAGGCGTTGGCCGCCGTGCAGCGCTTCCAGGAGTTCGACTGGGAGGCGGTCATTCGCGAGAGCCGTCGTGCGCTCGAGTTGAACCCGAGCCTCGACATGCCGCATCTGCACCTCGCATCCGCCTACTTCCACCTGGGCCTGTTGGAGGAAAGCGAATTCGAGGCGCGGCAGGCGCTCGTGCTGAATCCCGAAGGCCGCCTGCCGTGGGAAATCCTCGGAGCCGTGGCCCTGTGGTCCGGCCGATACGAAGACGCTATCATCCACCTGTCGCGCGTGCAGGAGGCGAGCGACAGCCGCATCGTCAGCTATCTCGTCGGCCTGGCGCTCTATTACCGTGGCGAGCGCTGGCGCGCGGAGGCGCAACTCGAGACCCTGATCGCGGATGAAGGCCCGCTGGCGGAGAACGCCCGCGCGTCGCTGGCCGCCCTTCGTGCGGCCCGTCATGCCACCGACGAGGCTCGCGCGCTCGCTGCGCGCGTGGCGTCTGACGCCAACCTCAATCACCACGCCGCGTACGGCCTGGGTGCTGCGTACGCCCAGCTCCTCGACGGCGAGGCCGCCGTGCGGTGGCTCTCGCAGGCGGCAGCCACGGGTTTCCCCTGCTATCCGTGGTACGAACGCGACCCGCTCCTCGATCCGATTCGAGACGATGCGCGATTCGTCGACTTCATGCGCGGGCTGCGCCTGACATGGGAGGGCGCACGAGCGAGCGCAGTCGGGGGCAGGCCCTGAAACGGGAAGACCGGCTGCAGGCCAAGATGTCGACCCCGCGAGGTCGAAGCCATCTGCGAATTCCCGCGCCCCATTCCAGCGTCGCGGCGATGTGCCCGACCATGAACCGACAGGAAGCTGAAGTCGTCGCGCGAACGCCCGATGAAACGCCTCACGCTGCACCGTGAGGCGCCGTGCCACTGCGTCACGAAAGAGACGGCGTTGTAGATTCATTCTGCGTATTCCTACAATCACGTGGCACACCTCCTGGCCCGGTCACTGACCTGCGATCGTCGCAACGTGCGGTATCGTCGAGAGATGCGCGACGTGCTCGGCCGGCGGGGCGTCGGCTCGAAAGTTGCTCCCGCCGGCAACCATGACGATCTCGACACTCGTGAATCGCGTTCGCACTGATTTCACGGACATGGCCGATCTCGAGAGTGCCCGATCGGCCGACGGCGCCACGCATGCGTAGGTCGAGGTGCTGATGCCGGACCTCGGCTGGTCGGCCTCGACCCGACGAACAATCTCCTGGCCGAGGAGCGGCACATCCGCGTGGCCGTCGGGCGCGAGTACGCGGACGTGCCGCCGACACGAGGCGCGTACAAAGGGCTCCGCGCCGTGCGGACGGAACTGATGGTGGCCGTGCGCGTCGGTCCCGCGGCCGATCCCCGTTCCGGCGAGGTCGTCCAATGCGGCCTGACACACGGCGCGACGAGCCCGTCACCCCGCCCTGCGAATCGTGGTAACGTCGTCGTCGCAGCAGCAACAGGTACGCTCCTCGCAGCAACAGTCCACGCGGACGCCGTCGGATTCGAAGCGTCGCAGCGAGGAACGATACCCATGCAGCCGCGATCCGCGGAACAAAGACTCACGATGCTCGAACACCAGATGCAGGAGCTTCGGGGCGTGCCCGCGCGCCTGGCGGCCCTGGAGTCGCAGTTCGTGCAACTTCGGGCCGAAATCAAGGATGAATTTTCTGCCTGTCGATCCGACCTGCGGGCCGAGATCCAGGGCGTACGGATCGAGTTGGAGTTCCGTATCGAGGGCGTGCGGACCGGGCTGCGCGACGCGCTGGGCAGTCAGATCGAGGGCGTGCGGACCGGGCTGCGCGACGAGTTGGGCGGCCAGATCGAGAACGTGCGGACCGGGCTGCGCGACGAGTTGGGCGGCCAGATCGAGAACGTGCGGACCGGGCTGCGCGACGAGTTGGGCGGCCAGATCGAGAACGTGCGGACCGGGCTGCGAGACGATCTCGGCAATCGGATCGAGAGCGTGCAGGCTGGACTCCGAGCCGACTTGGGCAGTCGAACCGACGGTGTGCGGGCTGGGCTACAGAGCGAGCTGCACGACGTGCGGGACGCCCTGCGCAGCGAGATTCGCGATGCCGCTGGGCAGCTCCATCGCGTCCGCGACGAACTGCGGGAGGACATCCGCGTTGGTGTCGAGGAAACACAGCGGCTGATGCGCCTTCTGTACGGCGAGATCCTGCAGCGGATCGCCGGGATACAGCGCGGATCCCGGCCGACGGATGGGTGAGGACGGCTTCCGCGGTATGCTGGCCGGCTGCGCACGATGCTGTCGATGGCGGTTCTCGCGGCGGTCGTGCCGCTGATGGCGTCCTGTTCCGCGCCGTCGAGCGCGCAGGATGGCGGTTCACGCGATCTCGCTGCGCCAGCGCGATCGCCCATGCCATCAGCAGCCAGTTGACGCCGAAGGCGAACGTTGCCGATCGGCCGTAGGCGCGCGCTGTCCAGACGACGATGAGGGCGACCTCGATCGTCACGAGCGCGCCGGCACTGAACCGAATCCAGGGGGCAGCGCTTCGACGAACTCGTTCTGAATCCGTCACCCACTCATGGCCGGTCGCGACTGCATCACGCATCGTGTTCATGTCTGGCAAGACTCGGCCTGAGACGAAACTCCTCCACAAGACGGGGAGCCCGTCCGCTGCCGCGTGAAGGCCGGCTCTTCGCCGGCCCCCACGACTGACGTTTCGTGCCTGGTCGTCGCTCGCGACAGTGGACAGCTCAGACCGGCGAGCGCGAAGGCGCCGGTCCCGCTCCGCCTGCAGGGCCTCGTCGGCCGACCCGGCAGTTCGGCTCCAGTCAGCGGAGGTCGCCATTGGTGGATACCCGAATGGAATACCGGAGTACTCCCTCGAGGTATACTGGCTCCGTGACCAAGATCGGTGTCTCCCTGCCCGACGATCTGATCGCGTTCGCGGACCGCGAAGCCGCGCGTCGCGGGACGTCGCGGTCCGCGCTCCTGGCCTCGCTTCTCGAGGCCGAACGCGTACGGGAGCAGACGCGCCGCTATCTCGACGCACACGGCTGGGACGTGGCCGACGACGAAGCGGCGTGGCAGGCGTATCAGCGGCGTCGGATGGCCGAGGAATACGATGCCGACGACTGGTGAGCCGCTGCCACGCCGGTCGGAAGTCTGGTGGGTCAGGGCCGACAAGCGGCGGCCCGCGGTGGTCGTGCAGACGGATCTGGTCGCCGACCCGCGTGTCCGGTCGTTTCTCGTCGTTCCGCTGACGAGCCGTCTGCATCTCGAAGGCCTGCCCGGCAACGTGCGTCTCGATCGCCGGGCGACGGGCTTGACGAAGCCGTCGGTGGCCAACGTCTACGACGTGCAGAAGGTCCTCCGATCCGACTTCCTGGAGCGTCTGGCCACACTGCCCGAGGATCGCGCCGCCGCGCTCGACACGGGGCTGCGCCTGGTCTTCGAGTTGTGACACGCCCCATCCACCGCGATCCCCCATTTCACCGCATCGTGATCGCCAGCCCGGGCGTTCCGACGTTCCACGCCGCCGCGAGGGTCGAAGCCGGGTGATCCTGAGGGTGACCAATGCAAAGCGCACTGACTATACTGGCGACAGGGTGAGCGATCTCAAAGAGGACCTGGCGGCGCTGCGCATCGAGCGGGAGCCCGACTCTCCGTCGTCCCGGTGGGGTGTCTGGGTCCTGATGCTCGTACTGTTCATCATTGGTGGCGCTGCCGCCTGGGGATGGGCCACGCGCGAGCGGCCGGTGGAGGTGCAGACCATCGCCGTACTGTCGCGGGATGCGGGCGTCCAGGCCAGTATCCTCAACGCGTCGGGCTATGTCACCGCGCGGCGGCGCGCGACGGTGTCATCGAAGATCACGGGCAAGGTGGTGGAGGTGAACGTCGAGGAAGGTATGGCCGTGCGGGAGGGCCAGGTCCTGGCACGGCTCGACGATGGGAGTATCCGGGCGTCGTTCCGGTTGGCGCAGGCCCAGGCCGAAGCCGCCCGCCGCGCGGTGGCCGAGAATGAGGTGCGCCTGGCCGAGGCCCGCCTCACGCTGGGCCGTCGTCTGCAGTTGGTCAAGGAAGGCGTGGCCCCGCAGGCCGACGTGGACCAGGCGCAGGCCGAGGTGGATTCGCTGGGTGCCCGGCTGGCGGCCGCCCACCAGCAGGTGGAAGTGGCCGTACGGCAGGTGGCCGTGCAGCAGGCCGAGCTCGACAATACGGTAATCCGCGCGCCGTTCAGCGGCGTGGCCATCTCCAAGAATGCCCAGCCGGGAGAAATGGTGTCGCCGGTGTCCGCCGGCGGCGGATTCACGCGTACCGGCATCTCCACGATCGTGGACATGCGCTCGCTCGAAGTCGAGGTGGACGTCAACGAGGCGTACATCAACCGCGTGAAGCCCGGCCAGGACGTGGTCGCGACGCTCGGTGCCTATCCGGACTGGCAGATTCCCGCCCACGTCATCACCATCGTGCCGACCGCCGATCGGCAGAAGGCCACCGTGCTCGTGCGCATTGGCTTCAGAGCGCTCGATCCGCGGATTCTGCCCGACATGGGTGTGAACGTGACGTTCCTGCGGGAAGAGGAGCCTCAGGTAGCGGTGGCGGACCGGCCTGTCACGCTCGTGCCGAAAGGCGCCATCCGTGCGGAGAACGGCCAGCAGGTCGTCTTCGTGGTGCGTGGGAACACCGTCGAGCGGCGCGCCGTCTCACTGGGAGGCACGGACGGCGATCGCCTGGAGGTGATTGCGGGTCTGCAGCCGGGGGAGCAGGTGGTCGTGCCGGTGCCGGCCGGCCTGCAGGACGGCGCACGCGTGGTCGTCCGGTAGTGGTCTCTTCACCCGGGAGCGATGGCATGACGGATCGTGGCGAGCTGGTGCGGATTGCCAACGTCCACAAGCACTTCACGCGCGGCAGCGAACGCATCAGCGTGCTGCAGGGGGTGGATCTCGAGATCGCGGCGGGTGAATTCCTGGCGCTCATGGGGCCGTCGGGTTCCGGCAAGACGACACTGCTCAACCTCATTGGCGGGCTGGATTCCCCCACCGGCGGGTCGATTGACGTGGGCGGCGTGCGCATCAGCGAGCTCCGCGGCAGCCGGCTGTCGCGCTGGCGCTCGCGGCACATCGGGTTCGTGTTTCAGCTCTACAACCTGCTGCCCGTGCTGACGGCGGAACGCAACGTCGAGCTGCCGTTGCTGCTCACGAAGTTGTCGCGGTCCGAACGGCGAACGCGTGTGGCGATTGCGCTCAGGATCGTCGGGCTGGCGGACCGCGCCCGGCACTACCCGCGCCAGCTCTCCGGCGGTCAGGAACAGCGCGTCGGCATCGCGCGCGCCATCGTCACCGATCCCACACTGCTCTTGTGCGACGAGCCGACGGGCGACTTGGATCGCAAGGCCGGCGACGAGATCCTTGATCTGCTTCAGGCGCTCAATCGCGAGCACGGCAAGACGGTCGTCATGGTGACGCACGACCCGCACGCGGCCGAGCGCGCCTCGCGCACGCTGCATCTCGAGAAGGGCATGCTGCTCGAAGCGGGAGTCCCCGCTTGAAGTTCCTGCCACTCCTCTGGCGAAGCCTGTGGCGGCGACGGGTGCGCACGGTCTTCACCTTTCTCTCCATTTTCGTTGCGTTTCTGCTGTTCGGGCTGCTGATGACGATTCGGGCTGCCTTCTCGCTGGGCGTCGAGATTGCGGGGCTCGATCGGCTGATGGTCATTCACAAGGTCAGCATCATCATGCCTCTGCCGGTGGCGTATCAGGCCCGGTTGCAGGCCGTCCCCGGTGTCGAGGTCGTCACGCACAACACCTGGTTCGGCGGCATCTATCAGGACCCCACCAACTTCTTCGGGCAGTTCGCGGCGGAGCCGGAGCCGTACCTGAGCATCTACCCGGAGATTCGCCTACCGCCCGAGCAGATTGCGGCCTGGCTCGCGGATCGGCAGGGAGCCATTGCCGGACGCGACCTCGCGAACCGGTTCGGCTGGAAGGTCGGTGACCGTATTCCCCTCCAGGGCACGATCTATCGAACGAAGGACGGTGGTACGGCCTGGGAGTTCAATCTCGTTGGCATCTACGACGGGGACCCGGGCGTCGACAAGACGACCTTCTTCTTCCGATACGACTACCTGGACGAGATGCGCCAGGCCGGCGGCGGTCTCGTCGGGTGGTACATCGTGAAGATTGCGGACGCGTCAGAATCGCTGGAGATGGCCGCGACCTTCGACGAGATGTTCGCAAACTCCTCCGCCGAGACCAAGACGACCACGGAGAAGGGATTCATCGAGGGCTTCGCAAACCAGATTGGGGACATCGGCTCGATGATGATCATTATCCTGGTGGCCGTGCTCTTCACGATTCTCCTCGTCGCGGGGAACACCATGGCGCAGGCGGTTCGGGAGCGGACGAGTGAAGTGGGCGTCCTCAAGACACTGGGGTTTGCTGACGCCGCCATCCTGACGCTCGTGCTGGCGGAGTCCATGTTCATTGCCGTGGCGGGAGGCGCGTTGGGACTCGCCGCCGCCTGGCTGATCGTGCAGCAGGGCGACCCGACGGGAGGCCTGCTACCTGCGTTCGAGCTGCCGATGCGAGACCTGATGAGCGGGATCTGGCTGATGGTGGCGGTGGGTATCGGCGCGGGCCTGCTGCCGGCGCTCCATGCCATGCGGATCAGGATTACCGACGCCTTGAGGACGACGTAGCGTGTCGTGGATTGCCCAGGTTGGTGCCGTTGCGCTGCTCAGCCTGCGGACGATTCCGAGGCGGCTCGGGTCGTCGGCCGTTGCGGTGATCGGGATCGCGGGTGTCGTCATTGTGTTCGTGGCCGTGCTCTCCATGGCCGAAGGCTTCTCGGCGGCCATGCGCAGCGCGGGTGCACCCGATCGCGCTCTGGTCATGCGCAGCGGCGCCGATACCGAGATGACGAGCGGTCTCGGCGGTCCCGAGGTGGACATCATCAAGCAGGCGCCTGGCATCCGGCGCGAGAATCAGCGCGCGCTGGCATCGGCGGAGCTCTTCGTGCTCATCGATCTGCCGAAGCGGTCCACTGGAACGCCGGCGAACGTGCCGATGCGCGGCATCGAGCCGGACACGCTGCGCGTGCGCGACGAAGCACGGCTCGTCCAGGGGCGGATGCTGCAGTTCGGGACGAACGAGATCATTGCCGGGCGGGCGGCCGTGCGCCAGTTCGACGGACTGTCGCTCGGGGCGTTGGTCGTCTCCGGC
This sequence comes from uncultured Bifidobacteriaceae bacterium, assembly GCA_964505975.1. Classification (GTDB taxonomy): domain Bacteria; phylum Acidobacteriota; class Vicinamibacteria; order Vicinamibacterales; family UBA2999; genus Gp6-AA40. The sequence goes on from CAZDLW010000111.1 coordinate 8,781, forward strand.
CAGGTCACGTGGACCGTGGCGGGCGTCTTCGAGTCCGGTGGCAGCGTGTCCGAGACCGAATTGTGGGCTGATGCCCGCGTGCTGCAGGGCGCCTACCGCCGTGGCAACAGCTATCAGTCCCTGCTGGCGCGTCTGGATTCACCGGCGGCCTATGACGCGTTCAAGGACTGGTTGACGTCGAACCCCCAGGTCAACGTGTCGGTCCGGCCCGAGGCCGAGTACTACGCAACCCAGTCCACCACGCTCACGAGCCTCATTCGCACGGTCGGCTTCGGCATTGCGGTGCTCATGGGGATTGGCGCCGTGTTCGGCGCCATCCTCACGATGTACACCGCAGTGGCCACGCGCACGCGGGAGATTGCGACGCTGCGCGCGCTGGGGTTCAACACCTCGTCGGTATTGATCTCGGTGCTCGCCGAGTCTCTCGCGCTCGCGGCGGTCGGCGGGGTCATCGGCGGCCTGATTGCCTACGTGGGCTTCAACGGCTATCAGACGTCGACGATCAACTTCCAGACGTTCAGCCAGGTGGCGTTCGCGTTCGCGGTCACGCCATCGCTGCTCGTGCAGGGTGTGACCTATGCCCTCGTCATGGGGATCGTCGGCGGGCTCATGCCGGCCATCCGCGCAGCCCGCCTGCCAGTCGCGTCGGCGCTGCGGGAGTTGTAGCGCGCGCCGGCTGCCGTGGCGCGTCGTTCTCGCGAGTACTCGGGGCGACACCCTCGCGGGTCGGTGAGCACGGATGCGAAGTCTTTGGACGCGCCAGGGGGCATGATAGTGGCCGTATCGTTGGCCGACGCAACAAGGAGCGGCGAGACCCGTGTCGATGGGTCCGGTTCGTCCGCGCATGACTGTTCGGGGTTGCAGCCTCGAATCCGCTCCCGCCACGCTCACCGCCCCGCCCATCGTCACGTGTCAACCGCCCCATCCGTCTGGCTCCTCCGCGAAACGCCCGTGGTGGTTCCGGCTTCGACCAGGTCGCCGACCACGGCCGCAGGACCAGCTGTTCGGATGGCAGTGACTCGACGTTGTCTTCTGTAGCGGCATTCGGCCACCGACGGTCGTGAGGAGGCGAGGTGGTTGATCCGGGCGATGTGAGCGCGAAGGGGGCGCCAAGGTCGTCGTGACCGTTCGGGCGTGAGTGCGAACTGCCATCTGACAACTGAGCCGGGAGGTGAACATGGCCACCGTGAATTACGCGTTCTTCAGTTGGACCGGCAGTCCTGGCAACGATCTGAATCCGGGTGCGGCGCATGGTTGGTGGATGACCGGCTTCAAGTACGGCGACGCCATGTCCGTCACGGCGCACCCGGTCGTCGGCAATCCCAACGCGCTGGCGCGCGTGCTGACGGTTGAAAACGTCCGCATCCACGGAGCCCCGGGCGGACGCACGTTGCTGTTCACTGTCCGCAACACCGGGAACTTCGTGATTCCCGGCTACGGCGTCGGCATCAGCTACATTTCGAGCTGAGGAGGACGTGATGAAGACCTTCGTACATCTCGATCCCTCAGGGGTCATCCAATCGCTCGTGACCGTGGACGCACCGGACGGCGTGACCGCGATGCTCCAGCCCGACGCTGGTGTGCTGATCGCGGAAGTCGATGCTCCCGAATTCCGGCAGCAAGCCGAACCGGATGTGGAGAGGCTTCGGCAGGTGCTCGCGAGCTACAGGGTATCGGCACCATCGTTTGCGCGGGGGACTCTGAAAAAGGGCGGAGAAGGGTCCAGAGAAAAGTGAGAGGGCGCCGGGCGCCGGTCGAGTGGCTCTGTCGATGCCGCGGCGCTGTGCCACGTCCGCCAGGCGCGCCGTGAGAAGCGCCAGAGGCACCGCGTCGTCCTGCTCGCACGGGATCCAGGGCGCGTGCGGGGCGCGCTCGAGCCGTTGGCGTCGACGGGCGAGGTGGAGGTGGCGGACGGGGACGTCTTCGAGCGCACGGCCGTGACGGGAGGAACGGGGTTCGTTGGTTCGCACTGTGTGCCGGCGCTGCGGGACGCCGCGCACTGTTGTCGCTCAGCGTGGAACGCAGGTGGCCACGACGCCAGGTCCTTCCGGCGGACACTCGCCGGGACGGTAGAACGTGATCAGCCGGCCGCACACGACGATGCCGAACCAGAGCGTGAGTGACACGATGGCGATGGCCTTCGCCACGCGCGGCGCATCGGGCCCCGCTCCCGGTGCCAACGCGCGCTTCGATCCGAGCACGTAAAACGCCAGCGCGTTGCACCCGGCGAGCGCGAGCAACACCATCTTCAGGTGAAAAGATGGATTGTAGACATACTGGTCGGGCTCCGTCATGAGGAACATCGTGCCCGTGACCACGCTGAGCGCAAAGCCGCCCACACCCCAGGGCACGAGGTGGTGCAGCGTCGCGATGGGCACGCGCCGCGCCACACCGAGGAGGCGCAGGTCGAACACGACGATGGGGCCGAGCAGCAGCGCGAGCCCGATGAAGTGCAGGCTCTCCATGGCCGGCCATCCCCAGGTCGTACGCATGAACGCGGTGACGGGCGTGTCCTGGTCGAGCAGACGCACGAGCCACACTTGATAGTCCGCCATGATGCGTCCCGGTTGATGGTTCACGCACTCAAGCAGTTGAGGAGGACTGTAGCACCGGAGCTCACGTGAGTTGCGACGGGCGGCTCCCGACGACATCGCGGCGGTAAAACGCATCCTCCACCCGCGGCAGGCGACCCGAGCTGGGTCCCGCAACCCAGCTCGGTCTTCACGCTCCGGATGCGTTTTGCCCCACTGCTGTCGCGCGAGTCGTAGGTCGCCGTCCCGTCGCAACTCACGTGAGCTCAGGAATTAGAACTCGGTTGTCAGCCGCGTATACGTATACGCGAGCAGGCGTCCCGCCGTGATCGCGCCGGCCCAGCAGGCCAGCGACGCCATGGCCATGCGCTTCATGCGAGCCGCCATTGCTCCCTGCTCCCACGCCGCATCGTGGAACACCGTGCGCCCGATGCGTGCGAGCAGCCACAGCGCCGCCGCGATGAGCGTGAGCTTCACGTAGAAGACCGGGTCCGTCAGTGCCTTCGTCGGGTAGGCCGCCAACAATGCCAGCCCGGACACGGCGTTCACGACGAGTCCAATCCAGAACACCGGCAGATAGTGCCGCATCTCCGCCACCACGATGCCCCTGGCGACACCCAGGATCCGCAGGTTGAGCGCCACGTTGACGCCAACCACGAGGGCGAGACCAATAGTGTGGAGCGCCAGGACCGCGGGGAACGCGAGAATCGACTCGTCCTCGCGCATCCAGGTGCTGAAGGCTGTGGATTCAATCCACGCCAGGAACGGATCCATCGCGACGCGGGAGCCGGCGGACGCCCTACGTGAACGCGACGACCGCCGCGACCGTGGTGCGATACGCCGTGGCTTCGAACGCCTCGCGCGTGCGTTCGAGCGGGTACACGCCCGTGGCCAGCGATCGCGCGTCGAACAGGCCGGCTTCGATGAGCTTGACCCACCGCGGAATATCGCGGCGTGAGTGCGCGCCGGCAAGATTGCCTGGATGATGGTTCTTGCTGCCGTTGGCCCATTGCCCAGCCGGGAACGAAATCATCGTGCCCGGCGGGTGGCCAATCCCCGTGGTCACCAGGTGGCCGGCCGGCGAGCACAACTGCCAGGCTTGCTGCAGCGGCAGCAGGCCGGTGGGGTCGGGCCCGGCCTCGACCTGGGGCGGGAACAGGTCGCCGCCCACGGCCTCGATCACGTAGTCCGGACCGCGCTGACCACCGCCCGCGAGAAAACGATCGGTCCCGCCGCCGCAGAGCGCCTGAATCCGCGGCACGAGGTTATCGCCTTCCGCATTCGGATCCAGCACGACGTGCGCACCCAGCTTCGTGGCGAGGGCCCGACGGCTGGCAATGGGCTCGACGGCAATGATGCGCGCCGCGCCCTTGATCCGGGCGCCCTGGATGGCGCTCAGCCCCAGTGGCCCGGCGCCCAGGACTACGACGTCGGACCCAGGCTGCACCGGTGCGACGGTCATCGTGGCTGCCAGCCCGACCAACCCCACGTCGTGGAGCATCGCGAGGTCGATTGCCGGCACGCTGGTGAACACCGGGACGCACGAATCCTCCCACGTCACCATCAGCTCGGCGCAGCCCCCGCGGAAGCCGGAAACCTTCGTCCCGTCGGCCATCTCGGCAATCGGGGCGTTCGGGTCCCCGCCGCCGCTGCCCATGAAACAGCGATCGGATCGTCCGTGGAGGCAGTTGTAGCAGGCCCCGCACTGGGGCCCGCCCGACACGATGATCCGATCGCCCACCTGCACGCGGCTGACCTGGGACCCCACCTCGATCACCGTGCCGACGCCGCCATGTCCGGGAATGGCCGCTTGCGCGACGGGATTGGTGCCGAGCGCCTGTCTGGTGGTGGTGTAACAGATCTGTGCCGCTTCCGTCCGTACGACTACCTGGCGCTGCGCTATCGGCAGCAGCGTCAGTTCCTCCACCGAGGCGCCGCTGCCGAAGCGGACGAACGCGCGAAACTTCTGGCCGGCGCCGCTCGGGGTCTGGGCGTCACGTCCGGCGCCAGTCTGAGCCAGGGCGGCTCCGGCGGGACGGCCCGCGAACGCGGCGCCGGTCCCTACGGCCGCTGCGGCGCCCTGTCTCAACACGGCTCGACGTGACATCGTCCTGGTCCGGCGCATGACGTCCCTCCAATGCTGGTTGTGTCGGCCGTCGAGCGTGCCCGAAGTGGTAGCACTCCACCGCCGGGCGGCCGCTGACCGCGTGGCGGCGATTATCGTTCTTGCAGCGGTCAAGTCAAGCGGAGTTCAGCCTGAGTTCAGCCAGGTCGTCATCGACCTGCGGTTCGGCGTCGCCGCCGACCGGTGTGAACGATCCGCGGGGGCTCGCCTCTGACCCGGATTCTGAATGGTGGGGACAGCGACTCGTTCTGGCCCGAGCACACCGTCGGAGCAGGCCGAGCGAAACATGCGATAGAAGTCGCGCACGGGCATGCGAAACAGCCGGCGGTGCTCTTCGACGGTCACGCGCGGCATGCCATGCGCGTCGAGAATGGCGGCTACCGAACGGACGCAGAGATCGATGTCGTCGATGAGCGTACCGTTCCAATCCCAGATGACGTGAGTCTTGTGCCGGAGGTGCTGGTGCAGGTGCGGCATTCAGTGCCCACGATTCCGCAACGTCTGGCTCGCTGTCTCCTTGTGCACATGGGCGAGGACGCGACGATCTCACCACACGACGTAATCCGGCCAGCAGGTGTCTGGCTCGAGCAGGAACGGGTCGTTGTCGAAGTCGAAGCCGCCCGTGGCGAACGAGAAACCGCCGCCAGCGGGTTCGGCCGCGCCGGCGCCTCGCCCGCCGCCTGGTCGCTGACGCATTGCCCGCGGATCGAGAATCTCGTCAATCATGTCCCGCGCGTCTTCGAGGTGCACGCGCGAGGCTCGATCGGTGACCGATGGCAGCACGCTGGTCAGGCGCGCGCGCAGTTCCCGCAGTTCGCCGCGCAGCAGCGCCCGCACCGCGGGATCCGGCGGCGCTCCCCCGTTCAGCCGATTGTCGATGATCTCGAGGTAGACGCGCTGCGTATTGCGCCGGAACGGGTCTATGGGACGCGCCGGGGTCGCCAGCTCGCTCCAGATGCCCTGCCGCAGATCTCCGAGGAACTCCACCGGCTGGTAGGCCGTCACACCATCGAGCGCCGCCTGCTCGGCCAGGCGCTCGAGTCGTGCGGTCTGCAGGAGCGAGTTCATGATGGACGTTTGCGCCGTGCGGACGCGCGTGAACGCGCCGGCAGGCTCGAGCCGCCGGAGCAGCTCGGTTCGCAGCAGGAACCTGGGCGTGGCGAACGCGTGTGCGAGCAGGAAGTTGACGGCTTCCATCTGCCGGGCACGCGGGACGGGCGTGAACCGGACGCCGTGCTGGCCCACGTGAAGTTGCTGCGAGAAGAATCCGCCGACGAGCGACGTGACGTGGTTCATCTCGAGCGTCCACTGCGCGACGAGCCGTCCGTACACCTCGGCCAGCTCTCGATACGGCTCTCCCGGCTGCGTGCTCGTTGCGTCGAGCAGCATGTTGGCGACCCGCTCGAGGTTCTTCAGTCCCAGCGTAGTGGCCTGAATGGCGTCGGCGTCGCCAACGGCTTCCCGCTGGTCGAATGGGTCGCTCCCGCCCGCCTGCGCCGTACTGAACCGATACCACGGCGTGTTCTCCTGCTGCCGTGCCCACGCGTCGAGCGTGGCCCGCTCCTCGTCAGCGGTACGGGCGCCGGGGACGGGCTTGTAGCCCCACAGCACGGCCCACTGGTCGTACGGCCCGACCTTGGGGATGAGATCGGCGGGGTCGATGCCGTCTTCGGGCTGGGCCACGTAGTTGAAGCGCGAGTAGTCCATGATCGAGGGCGTGTGGCCGTGCCGCCGTACCCAGTCCCGGTCGCGCACCTGTTCGATGGTGTACATCGCGCTGGACTTCATGTTGTGCTGCAGGCCGAGCGTGTGCCCGACTTCGTGTGCCACGACATAGCGGATGAGCTCGCCCATCAGATCGTCGGGCAGCGGCAGCCGGTACGCGCGGGGGTCGAGCGGCCCCGCCTGCACGAAGTACCAGTTCTTCACCAGGTTCTGCACGTTGTGGTGGAACTGGATGTCGGCCACGATGATTTCGCCCGACCGCGGGTCGTGGATGTTCGGCCCCGACGCGTTCTCCGTCGTCGAGGGCAGCCACCGGATCACCGAGTACCGCGCGTCCTCGGGGCTCCAGTCGGGATCGTCGGTGGGTGCCTCCCGAGCCAGGATGGCGTTGCGGAACCCGGCCATTTCAAAGGCCGGCTGCCAGTCTTCGATACCCTTCTTCACGTAGGGCACCCACACAGAGGGCGTCGAGGGATCGACGTAGTAGACGATGGGCTTCACCGGCTCGGAGATGTCGGCGTTCGGATCCTGCTTTTCGAGGCGGTAGCGGGTAATGAACGTGCGTTCGGGTGCCCGATGATCGTCGCGGCCGTAGTCGTACATGCGCCGCGTGAAGTACCCGACGCGCTCGTCGAAGATGCGCGGCGTCATCGGCTGCTCCGGCAACCTCACCATGCTGTACGACATGACCACGCTGGCGCTGTTACCGCGCATCGTGCCTCGCCCCGCGCCGGGCGTCGTGGCGGCGCCGCGGCCGCCTGCGTCCACGGGCGCGGTGTACGTGTGATGGACCTCGACGTTGACGTTCTCGGGGAACGCCACTACGTGCTCAAGGAACGTCCGGGCCGGGTCGAATCCACGCGCGCCCAGCCGGCCGCGAACCGAGAGCTCGGGCACCTCCGTGAGGAACAAGGGTGTGACCTCGATCACCGGATCGCCCGACGGGCTGAAGGCGGCTACGTTGAAGGTCCGAACGATGGCCGGGTGGTTCGCATCGGCCACGGCCCGCGCAATGGGCGTGGCAGGATCGGCGACGATCGAGTAGTCGATGAGGCGCAGCAGGACGCGGTTGCCCACGAGATCCCAGCGCACGACGCGGTTTCCGGCAGCCTGGCCGCCGAATCCCACGCCCGCAGTGGTGCGCTTGATCTGGCTGACCCACAGGAAGTCCCTGCCGAGCTCGGCTTTGGGAATCTCGTAGTACAGCTGCTCGCGGATGCGGTGGACGGTGAAGACGCCGGTGTTCGTGCGGGCGTCGGAGGTGATGACCTGGTTGTACGGCCTCGGCTGAGGCGGCCCCGGTCCGGCGCCGCGCCCGCGACCGGCCGGTGCGGC
>CAZDLW010000112.1:0-16312 GCA_964505975.1 uncultured Bifidobacteriaceae bacterium
AAGCACATCGAAAAGGACGCGGCCCTCGAGCGGCGTTTTCAGCCGGTCCTGGTCGGCGAGCCGACGGTCGAGGATACGATCTCCATCCTCCGCGGACTGCGTGAGCGCTACGAGATCCACCACGGCGTCACGTTCAAGGACGCGGCGCTCGTCGCGGCGGCGCTCCTCTCGCATCGGTACATCTCCGATCGATTCCTCCCGGACAAGGCGATCGACCTCGTCGATGAGGCCGCGTCGAAGCTGCGCATGGAGATTGATTCCATGCCGGCTGAACTGGACGAAGTTCGCCGGCGCATCATGCAGCTCGAGATCGAGCGCGAGGCCCTGAGGAAGGAAACCGACCCGGCGTCGCAGGAACGGCTGACACGCCTCGAACAGGAAGTCGCGAACCTCAAGGAGGAACAAAATCGCTTGCAGGCGCACTGGAATCAGGAAAAGGACGCCATCCAGGGTGCACGGCAGCTCAAGGAAGAGCTGGAACAGGTGCGCCACGACATCGAGCTGGCCCAGCGATCGGGCGATTACGCGAAGGCGTCCGAGTTGCAGTACGGACGTCTTCCGGAGATCGAGCGCCGGATTGCTGCGGAAGAAGCGCGGCTTGCCGAGCTCCAGCAGAGCGAGCGTATGCTCAAGGAAGAGGTGGACGAAGAGGACATTGCGGAAGTCGTGGCCAAGTGGACGAACATTCCCGTGAGCCGGCTGATGGAGGGCGAAGTCCAGAAGCTGATCCACATGGAGGAGCGTCTCCACCAGCGTGTCGTCGGGCAGGACGAAGCCATCGTGGCGGTCGCCAATGCCATCCGTCGCGCCCGGGCCGGCTTGCAGGACCCGAATCGCCCCCTGGGCAGCTTCATGTTCCTTGGGCCGACCGGCGTCGGCAAGACCGAGCTGGCTCGGGCACTCGCCGAGTTCCTCTTCGACGACGAACACGCCATGATTCGCATCGACATGTCGGAGTACCAGGAGAAGCACACGGTCTCCCGGATGATCGGTGCGCCGCCCGGCTACGTGGGATACGAGGAAGCCGGCCAGCTCACCGAGGCCGTCCGGCGGCGGCCGTACTCGGTGGTGCTCTTCGACGAGGTCGAGAAAGCACACCCCGAGGTCTTGAACGTGCTCCTGCAGCTGCTCGACGATGGCCGGCTGACCGATGGAAAGGGACGAACCGTCGACTTCAAGAACGTCGTGGTGATCATGACCTCGAATCTCGGGAGCCAGTTCATCGCCGAGGCGTCGGTTGAAGCGGCTCGCGAGGGTGCCGGGTTGAGCGAGGGGGTGAGACGGCAGGTGACCGAGGCGTTGCGCCAGCATTTCAGGCCGGAGTTCATCAACCGGATCGACGAGGTCATCTTCTTCCATGCGCTCGGTCTCGAGCACATGAAGGCCATCGTCGACATCCAGATCCACGGCCTGCTGAAGCGGCTGGAAGAACGTAAGATTCACGTGGAACTGTCGGACGCTGCCAAGGGCCAGCTGGTCACCGAGGGGTACGACCCGATGTATGGAGCCAGACCGCTCAAGCGCACAATCCAGAAGCGCGTCCTCGACCCGCTCGCCATGCGCGTGCTCGAAGGGGAGTTCCGCGAGGGCGACCGGATAATGGTGGACGTGCGCGCCGACGGCCTGACGTTCGAGAAGAAGCAGGAAGTGGCTGCGTGACACGCTGTCGAAGGGGCGCCTCGCTCGTCGCCTGACCCGCAGGCGTCCCGGCGTGCAAGGGCGGTCTGAAGGATCGCCAGGTGGAGTCCCGCCGCTGCAGCAGCGCGGGCCCGTTTCAGGAGTGACTCTTGGCGAATGTTCGTACGCCGCCCGGACTGAATCCGCGCGACAAGCGTCCCGGCGAGCGCCGCCCGCTCGGCCCTGGCGGCCGACCGATGAACGCGCTCTGGTACGTGCTGGGATTTCTCTTCCTGATGGCACTCCTGCAGGCCTGGTTCCTGACGCCGGCCGGACGCCAAATCTCGTACAGCGAGTTCAAACAAGCGGTTCGGACGGGCCAGGTCGCCGAAGTCGTTGTCGGTGACCAGACCATCCGCGGCACGTATCGGCGCGAAGTGGACGGGGCGCGGACGTTCAGTACTACGCGCATCGAGGACGCGGGACTCATCGACGATCTCGACTCGGCCAACGTGCGCTACAGCGGTGAGCTCGTCAGCCGCTGGGTCCAGGGTCTGCTCGGCTGGCTCCCGTTCCTGCTGATCATGGTGCTGCTCTGGAGCTTCTTCCTGCGCCGCATGGGAGGCGCGGAAGGCGGCATCATGTCGTTCGCGCGCAGCAAGCACCGGGTGTTCGCCGAAGACGACGTGAAGGTGAGCTTCGCGGACGTTGCGGGAGTCGACGAGGCCGAGCAGGAACTGAAGGAGATCGTCGAATTCCTCAAGACGCCGGCCAAGTACACGTCGCTCGGCGGACGGATCCCGAAGGGTGTTCTGCTCGTCGGTCCACCAGGAACCGGCAAGACCCTGCTCGCCCGCGCCGTGGCGGGCGAGGCCAAAGTGCCGTTCTTCAGCCTGAGTGGGTCCGAATTCGTCGAGATGTTCGTTGGAGTCGGTGCTGCGCGTGTGCGCGACCTCTTCGCTCAGGCCGAGCAGAAGGCGCCCTGCATCATCTTCATCGACGAACTGGACGCGCTGGGACGCGCGCGCGTGCAGAATCCCATGGGGTCCCACGAGGAACGCGAGCAGACACTCAACCAGCTCCTGGCGGAGATGGACGGCTTCGACTCCCGAAAGGCCATCATCATCATGGCCGCAACGAATCGCCCGGAAGTGCTGGACCCGGCACTGCTGCGGCCGGGCCGATTCGATCGCCAGGTGCTCGTCGACAAGCCGGACGTGAACGGCCGCGAGGCCGTGCTCCGGATTCACACCAAGAAGGTGAAGCTGGCGTCAGAGGTGGACCTGCGCGTCGTGGCCGCCCGCACGGCGGGATTTGCCGGCGCGGATCTGGCCAACCTGGTCAACGAATCGGCACTGCTCGCCGCGCGCAAGGACAAAACCGCTGTCGACATGTCGGATTTCGAAGAGGCGATCGACCGGCTCATCGCGGGGCTCGAGAAGAAGCGCGTGATGAGCCAGAAGGAGCGGGAGATTGTCGCCTATCACGAGTCCGGGCACGCGATTGTCGCAACGGCGATCCCGGGCATGGACCCCGTGCACAAGATCTCGATTGTCCAGCGCGGATTCGGGGCCCTTGGATACACCATGCAGCTGCCCCTCGAGGATCGCTACCTCATGCAGCGCCAGGACTTGCTGAATCAACTGGCGGTGCTCCTCGGAGGGCGGACGGCCGAAGAAATCGCGCTCGGGGAGATCTCGACGGGGGCGCAGAACGACCTCCAGCGGGCCACGGACATCGCACGCGCGATGGTCACCGAGTGGGGGATGAGCGATGCGCTCGGCGCCGTCAACTACAACGGGCACAAGCGAAACCGGTTTCTCGACATCCCGGTCGCTCCCGAACGCGGGAGCTACGCGGAGGAAACGGCGAGACTCATCGATGGAGAGATCAAGCGCATCATGGTCGACGCCCACACGGTGGCCAGACAGATTCTGACCGAGAAGCGCGACCTGCTCGAACAGGTGACCCGTCGTCTGCTCCAGGTGGAAGTGATGGAGGGCGACGAACTACGCCGGATACTCGGCATTGCGCCGCCGTCGAAGTCCTCCACCGAGACCACGCCACTTCCGCTCGTGAGCGGCGCCACGGAGATCGAACCGGCTTCCGATACGGCTGGCCTTGACGCGGAGCACGGCGAGGCGTAACGTCTTTTTCACGACAGACCCGCGTGCGAGTGAATCGCGCAGCTGCGATTGGTGCCCTGCTGGATCTCGAGGAGGCGCTCCATGTCAGTCAGCTTCCGCCGGACTGGTTTCCTCCCGCTCACGTCCCTCGCCGACATTCCGCGGAAGCCTCTGTCGCTTCGACGGCTCGACTACAGGACGAACGCAGCGGCTCCACCATCGCCGATTTCGGATCGGGTGCGCGGCGAATTCATCGAGATGCGCGGCTTTTCGCCGACGGTCGAACAGGCGGCGCGACTCTTTCACCTCCCCACGCACGAGTGTCAGGAGATTCTCGGCGGGCTCGTGCGCGAAGGCTTCCTGCGGAGAACACCGGACGGTCGCTACCGTCTGCCGAGCGCAGGATAACAGTCCCGGCCTAGACTCGTCGGCCGGCACTCGCCGGCGACGAATCCGCCTCCCTGGACTGCCTCCTCCACACACCTGCGAGCAGACTCGCGATCAGCGAATGAAACAGGCTCGAGATCGCACTGGGAATCGCGACGAGCGGGCTTGCGAAGTTCTGACGGGCCAGGACGACCCCGAGACCGGAATTCTGCATGCCGACCTCGATCGAGATCGTTCGCGCCGACTGCGTGTTCGCACCGAACGCGCGGCTGAGCCCATACCCGATCAGGAACCCGCCCGCGTGGAGCGCAAAGACGGCGATCACCAATCGCAAACCTGCCGCCAGGATCTCGTCACGGCCGCTGCCGATGATCGACGCAACGATCAGCGTAATCATGGCCACGGCTACGAGCGGGGCGGCCGGCAAGACCGCACGCGTCACTCCCGGCAGCAACTGCTTCATGAGCAACCCGCCGAGAATCGGCAGGATCACTACCTGTACCGTGCTGAGGAACAGGCCCGCGACGGGCACGTCCACGCGGCTGCCGGCCAGAAGTGCGGTGAGCGAGGGCGTGATCAGCGCGGCGAGCGCCGTCGAGACGGCTGTCATCGTCACGGATAACGGCACATCGGCCCGGGCGAGATACGACACGACGTTCGAGGCGGTTCCGCCTGGGCAGCAGGAGACGAGAATGAGACCGACCGCGAACGGCCCCGGCAGTTCCAGCGCGCGCGCCAGCAGCCAGCCGAGGCACGGCATCACGCTGTACTGAAGGACCACCCCGAGGACGATCAGCCGCTTCCTGTACGCGACGCGGGCCAGATCCGGTCGTTCCAGGGTCAGACCCATGCCCAGCATGATGATGGCCAGCCCGGCGGTGATGAGCGGCCCGCTGAACCAGGTGAAGAGCGCCGGACGCCAGAGCGCCAGCAGGCTCGCCAGGAGCGCCCAGACGGGAAAGCCGTTGATGAGGAACGCCAGCATGGCAGGCCCGCACGCCTCCATGCCGCGTCAGGGCATCCCCTCGTAGCGCAGCACGACGGCTGTCAGGTCGTCGTGTTGCGCGGCGCCCCGACAGAAGCCGCGCACGGCTTCGAGCAGCGCCTGGAGGATGCGGTCGGGAGATTCCTTGAACATGGGCTCGATCACGGTCCTGACCCGCGGCTCTCCGAACTCCTCGCCGGCACGGCTCATGGCCTCGGGAATACCGTCGCTGTAGAGCACCAGCGTGTCACCGGGCGCGAGCTGAAGACGTTCTTCGTCGAACAACGCCTCCGGGAAGGCACCAACGAGGGTACCGCCGGTCTCGAGACGCCGCGTCCCGCCGGCGCTCATCAGCAAGGGAGGGTTCTGAGCGGCGTTGCAGTACGCGAATGCTCCGTCCGGCGAGAGCATCCCGAGGAAAATCGTGGCGTACCTCGATTCGATCCGGCGCGACAGCAGCACGCGGTTGACCAGCACCATGAGCCCGGAGGGCGTGATGCGGGTGTGCGCGTGTGCGCCCAGGATGCCCTGAACCACGGCGGTGACAAGCGCCGCCGCCGGCCCCTTGCCTGTGACGTCACCCAGGGCGATCCCCAGCCAATCGTCCGCGAGGTCGAGGTAGTCGAAGAAGTCGCCCCCGATCGAACGGCTCGGTACCGAGGCACCCACCGCCTCGAAGAAGCGACCGATTCTGCGCGGCTCCGGCATGAGCGCCTGCTGGATGCGCGAAGCCATACGCAACTCGCGATCGAGCTGCTCCTTCTCCAGCGCCTCCCGATACAGCCGCGCGTTCTCGATCGCCGTGGCGGCTTCCGCCGCGAGCGCCTCCAGCGTGCGCCGCGCAGCTGGCGACAGCAAGCGGCCCTTCTCCCGGCTGTCCAGGTACAGCACGCCGATGCTGCGCGGGGTGGAAGGCGCGTCACCTTTCTCCAGGTACCGCACGAGCCGGAGCGGCGCGCACAGCACCTGTCGGATGCCGAACGCCACCGTGCCGCTGTGCACGGTAGGCAGATCCCCTTCGAGCAGATCCACCACGACCGACATCTCCCCGGTGGCGAATACCTCTTCTGGAATCTTCCGGCTCGTATCGAAGACGGTTGGCGGCAGTGTCCTGCCTCCCGCCTGCCGGGCCAGCGTCATATCCAGCCGGCCTTCCGCATTCGGCAGCATGATGAAGCCGCGCTCCGCGCCGGTGGCGCCAATGGCGGAGTCGAGCACGAGCGTCAACACTTCGTCGAGCACGCGTTCGCCGCCCATGGCGCGCAGCGACTCGAGCAGCGACGCCACCTGGCGCACGTCGCTCACGGCCGTGGATCCGGACGCTCCGCTCCCCGTCTGCGCCGGCTCCATGAGGAACACGAGCACGGCGCCACGGCGCCCGCACTCGATCCGATCCCCGTGCTCCAGCAGGCGTGTCGTTGCACGCACACCGTTCACGAAGGTCCCATAGCGGGATCCCCCATCCCGGAGCAGATAGCCTTCGGACGTCCGCGCGATCTCGGCGTGATCGCGGGACACCTCGAGGCTGCCCAGCTGCACGTCGTGCCCGGGGCGACGCCCTATCGTGAGACGCGGCTTGTCGAGTGGTATCACGCGGTGCCCGAGCGAGTCGTGCACGACGAGACGCGGGTGAACCTCAGTCGTCACGGGCAAGGGCAGCGCGCCAGTTCTGCAGGAGGACGATGGACGAGGCCAAATGCTCGCCGCGCTGCGAGTTCACGAGGAAGCGGCCATCGGGGGACACGTCGAAGAACAAGCCACGTCCGACCGGACGTGCCTCGAACAGCGGCCGCGCCGGACCTACCTCGAGATCCTCTCCGTCGCCATCGACCGATACGGCCATGAGGCGGTTGTCCCGGCTGGCGTAGAAGATCTCCCTCCCATCGCTCCGCCAGCGGGAGAACGTCCCTCCTACGCTCGACACCTGCCACTTCCCCGACGCCCTGGGAAAGGGCACGACGTAGACTTCCCAGCGGCCGGACTCCGGAGAATAGTACGAGATCCAGCTGCCGTCCGGCGACAGACGGCCCTGGCTCACGGGAGACGGCAGAATCCGCCGCGGACTGGCCCCTTCGTCGCCCTCGAACGTCAGCTGCCAGAGACCGGCGGTCTCCAGGTCGAACGTCCAGAACAGGATCGACCGGCCGTCCGGCGCCCAGCTCGTGGGATACTTCTCCGACTGGTCGCCGAGTACCAGCTCCTCCACACCCACGCCGCTCGCCGACTTGCGATACAGGTCGAAGTTCCCACTCCGGTTCGACGCGAAGATGATGTCCCGGCCGTCGGGCGACCAGATTGGCGAGACGTCGTCCGCGGGATGCGACGTGAAGCGCGTTCGGACACCGCGCACGACGTCGAACACCCACAAGTCGCGCGTATTCGTCCCCCGGTCCAGCACGCTGACGGCCGCACGCTGCCCATCGGGCGACAGCTCGATGTCCCCGTAGTTCGCCGGCTCACCGAGCGCATCGAGCTGCCTGCCCTCACGATCGAACCACACGAGCTGCGACCCACCCGCCGCCGGCTGATAGGCAAGGACCCCCGTCGTCGAGACGTCGAACGCGGCAGACCAGGCCCCGATGAGCTCCACCTGCTCCGTGAGCGGCGCCGGCACGCCGGTGAGCACCAGGCGGGCCGTGTCGAACGGCTGCGCCACGAGTACGTTGTCGCGAAGGAACAACAGGTGACCCTGCGCGTACATCGCGTGCGAGGCTTCGTCGATGACCACGCGACTCGAGCTCGGCGAGTCCAGGTTGCCGACGTACACGCCGCGCGCTGCAGTCGTGGCACCAGGTCGCGAGGCCACGGCCACGTACAGGAAGTGCCGGCCATCAGGGAGAAAGAACGGGCTGCGGTGCACAACGTCGCCGACCTGTTCGTTCAGCGTAGTCACCGGGCGCGGCGTGCCGCCTGAAGCCGGAATCGCGTGCAACGGCGATGCGGCAGTGGGCGTGAACAGAATCGTTCCGTCACCGCTCCATGCCCCGGTGGTCGGATGGAAGGCGCTCGCGAGCGTCACTGGCCTGCCCCCGCTCGGATCCACCCGTCTCAACTGGCCTTGCGCGATGAACGCCACGAAGCGCGAGTCGGGCGACCAGAAGGGGGACAGTGCGCCGTCGGTTCCCGGAACCGGCGTCGCTGCTATCGCGTCGAGCGGCCGCACCCACAACATCTGATTGCCGTTCGCATCCGTCGCCACGAACGCGAGACGACGGCCGTCGGGCGAGATCGCCAGACGTCCAACACCACCAATGGCCCCGGCGACGGGGAAGCTCAAGCCCTCGGGGAGCAGGACAGACGTGCGGTAGACCGGCAGGTCCGGAGCCGGACGTACGACATAGGTGAACAGACCGCCCGCGAGTGCAGCCAGGAGGCCTGCCGCGACGACCGCCCACATCTGCGTACGCCGACCTCTCCCCGTGCGCCCCAGGGGTGCTGTACCTTCTTCGGCAACCCACGCCAGCTCGCGGGCCAAATCCCCGGCGTGCTGCCAGCGATCGTCCGGGTCCTTGGCGAGGCACGTCATGACCACGTGATCGAGCGCCGGTGGCGTCGCGGGTTGAAAGAGAGCCATCCGCTGGGGCGCGTCGCGCACGATCGATGCGATGACGGTGGCCGGACTCTGGCCTTCGAACGCCTTCCTTCCCGTGACCATCTCGTACAGAACGGCTCCCAGCGCGAAGATATCGCTCCGTTCATCTGGATCGCGTCCTTCGAGCTGCTCCGGCGCGAGGTATTGCAGCGTGCCGAACACCTTGCCCGCACTCATGGCCACCGTCCGGGTCGCCACGTCCGCCGTTAGGTGGCTTCCATCCGGTTCGCGACGTCTGGCGAGCCCGAAATCGAGCAGCTTGACGCCGCCCTTGGTCAGCATGATATTGCCGGGTTTGAGATCACCGTGCACGATGCCCGTACGGTGCGCGCGATCCAGCGCGGCGGCGATCTGGCTGGCGAAAGCAAGCGCCTGATCCAGCGGGAGGGGGCCCCGCTCGAGGCGGGCGGAGAGCGTCTCCCCATCGACCAGCTCCATCACCAGATAACTGACGGGGTGGCGCGCAGGCGTTGACGGGTCATCCGCGGTGCCAACGTCGTACAGCGTGCAGATGTGGGGGTGACTGAGCTGCGAGATCGCACGCGCTTCGCTTTCGAACCGCGCGCGAAACGTCGGGTCCTCCGCCAGCTGCGGGGACAGCACCTTGATGGCCACCGTGCGATCGAGCCGGGTGTCGCGCGCCCTGTACACCTCACCCATGCCACCAGAGCCCACGGCGGCCTGGATTTCGTACGGACCGAGACGCGTACCCGACATCAGCAACGCACAGACTCCCGGGACGATTATACGGCCGGCACTCGACGCGAAACGAGCGCACCAACGGTCGTGATGACCGCCGCATGCGAGAATGTGCGAAGCGTCACTGGCTGCGGCTGGCCGCGGCGCCCGCGCGAGGTGGACCGGGGCACTGCAGTGAAGCTTCGTCTGAGACGAAACTCCTCCATGCCGGTCGAGGAGGTTCGTCGCGTTCGAAGGGGCCGGCTCGTAACTGGCCCAGAGCCGCCTGAAGAGGCGGCCCCTCGGTCGTCGGGAGCCCCAGTCGCCATTCAACTGAGCTCCGGGGATAGCATCTTGTCTCGCACGACAATTCCCAAGGAGCACCTGTGACGCTGTTCGAAGCCATTGTTCTCGGCATCGTGGAAGGCATTACGGAGTACCTCCCGGTCAGCTCGACCGGCCATCTCATTCTTGCCTCTTCGCTCATGGGTCTGACCGAGCGCGTGGACAAGGACAGTCTCGACGCGTTCAACATCGTCATCCAGGGTGGCGCGATTCTGGCCGTCCTGGGCCTCTATCGCGAGCGGGTCGGTCAGATGCTGCACGGCGTCCTGGGGCGGAATCCTGCAGGGTTGCGCCTTGCCCTCAATCTCCTCGTGGCGTTCCTGCCGGCTGCCGTTCTCGGGCTGCTGCTGGCAAGCACGATCAGGCGTCATCTGTTCTTTCCCGTGCCTGTCCTCTCGGCCCTCGCGCTGGGCGGTGTCGTGATGATTGTGATCGACAACTGGCACCGGCGCCGCTTCCACGAATCTGCGTCCGCGGACGAACCGCATCGCTACGTCGACATCGAGTCGCTGACACTCGGTCGAGCGTTCGCCATCGGGCTGCTGCAGTGCCTCGCCATGTGGCCAGGCACGAGCCGATCGATGGTCACGATCGTCGGCGGCATGCTCGTCGGCATGAAGCCCAGGCAGTCTGCGGAGTTCAGCTTCCTCCTCGGCTTGCCAACGCTCGGCGCGGCCTGCGTCTACAGCGCTGCGAAGGATTTCACGGGGGACGGGGTTGGTATGTTTGCCGCGCTGGGCGCGGTTCCCCTCCTCGCTGGATTGACGGTCGCCACGCTTTCGGCGGCCCTGGCCGTGACCTGGCTGGTGCGCTTCCTGACACGGCATGGCCTGGCGCTGTTCGGCTGGTACCGACTGGTGTTGTGCGTGGTGCTGGGGTTGCTGATCTGGCAGGGACTCGTGTCGATCTCACCCGAGGAGGCGATTCCCGCAACGCCGCTGGTCTCGCCGGATCAGTCCGGCTGAAACGACTACCGCCTGACCGTGCTCTGTCACGTTCGTCACCGCCTCACCCGCTCTGCTCTCGGGAAGTCGCTCGACGACACCGTTTCAGTCCGTCACGCATCCCTCTGACGCCGATCGCACGAGCCGTATGTATTTCGCGAGTACACCGGTGGTGGCTTTCGGCGGCGGCGCGGTCCAGGCCCGCCGCCGATCGGCGAGCTCGGCTGCGGACAGGTCCACTGTCAGCGTGCACGCGTTGGCATCGATGCTGATGCGGTCGCCGTCGCGGACCAGTGCGATCGGACCACCCTCCTGGGCCTCGGGCGTGATGTGTCCGATGATGAACCCATGTGACCCGCCCGAGAAGCGGCCATCGGTGAGCAGGGCCACATCCGCGCCGAGTCCCGCGCCCATGATCGCCGACGTGGGCGTCAGCATCTCCGGCATGCCCGGCCCCCCCTTCGGGCCCTCATACCGGATGACCACTACCTGTCCTTTGCCGATCTCTCCCCGTTCCAGACCGGCCAGCATGGCCTCTTCGGAGTCATAGATCTTCGCCGTACCGGCAAAGTGCTCTCCTTCCTTGCCGGTGATCTTCGCCACCGCGCCGTCCGGCGCCAGGTTCCCCTTCAGGATGCGGATATGTCCTCGCGGCCACAACGGCGCCTCGACCCTGTGAATCACGTCCTGTCCCGATCGCAGCGGCGGAACGTCGGCGAGGTTCTCGGCGAGCGTCCGTCCCGTGACCGTCATGCAGTCGCCGTGCAGAAAGCCGCGTTCGAGCAGGTACTTCATCACGGCGGGAGTGCCGCCCGCGGCGTGCAGGTCCTCCTGGACGAATTGTCCACTGGGCTTCAGATCCGCCAGCAGCGGCACGCGATCGCTGACGCGCTGGAAATCGGTCAACGCGAGCGGAATACCGGCGGATCGCGCCATCGCGATGAGGTGCAGCACGGCGTTCGTGGAACCTCCAACTGCCATCACCATCACCATCGCGTTCTCGAAGGCTCTCGGAGTCAGGATGTCCAGCGGCTTGAGGTCCCGCTCGAGCAGCAGCTGTACGGCGGCCCCGGCACGGCGGCACTCGTCCACTTTGCCGGGGTCCTCGGCGGGCAATGACGAGCTGTACGGCAAGGACAGACCAAGGGCTTCGATGGCCACGGCCATCGTGTTCGCCGTGTACATGCCCCCGCACGCGCCAGCCCCAGGGCACGCGTGACGAACGATCTCGAGGCGCTGCTCGTCGGTGATGACGCCGGCCAGGTACTCCCCGTACGACTGGAACGCCGAAATGATGTCCCGGGGCTTACCGAGCGCGGACCCCGCGCGAATGGTGCCACCGTAGACCATCATGGCCGGCCGGTTCAGCCGCACCATGGCCATCACGCTGCCCGGCATGTTCTTATCGCAGCCTGGAATCGTGATGAGCGCGTCGTACCACTGCGCGCGCACCACGGTCTCGATGGAATCGGCAATCAGATCGCGCGAGGGCAGCGAATAGCTCATGCCTTCGGTACCCATCGACAGGCCATCGCTCACGCCAATCGTGTTGAAGCGGAGGCCGACGAGACCTGCGGCGCTCACCCCGTCCTTCGCATGTGCCGCGAGCCGGTCGAGGTGCATGTTGCACGTGTTGCCCTCGTACCACATGCTGCAGATGCCGACCTGCGCCTTCTGCAGGTCCGCGTCGGTCAGGCCGATGCCGTAGAGCATCGCCTGCGATGCACCCTGACTGCGCGGCTGGGTAACCCGCGAACTGTACTTGTTCATAGCGAGTGCCGTTCACGTGGAAGACCGATACCGAGGCGACACGGCTGCCTCGATGACGGGAGCGGGTCACCGCTTCCGAACAGGCGACGTGGCTACACGCTCGCCGACTGCGGCAGCTGCACGGGATCCAGGAACGGCATCATGTTGCGAAGCTTCGCGCCCACGATCTCGATCGGGTGATTCCGGTCCTGTTCGCGCATCGCCTTGAAGTTGGGACACCCAGCCTCGTTCTCCGCAATCCATTTGCGGGCGAACTCGCCTGACTGAATCTCCCTCAGCAGTTCCCGCATTGTCGCCTTCGTCGCATCCGTCACGATGCGCGACCCGGCCGTGTAGTCACCAAACTCGGCGGTATCGCTGATCGAATACCGCATGTACTGCAGGCCACCGCGGTACATGAGATCGACGATGAGCTTCAATTCGTGAAGGCACTCGAAGTAGGCGATCTCCGGCTGGTAGCCGGCTTCAATCAGCGTTTCGAACCCGGCCTTGACCAGGGCGGCCGTGCCGCCGCACAGCACGGCCTGCTCGCCGAACAGATCCGTCTCCGTCTCCTCCGCGAAGGTCGTCTCGATGACGCCCGCCCGCGTGCAGCCGATCGCCCGCGCGTATGCCAGGGCCGTCGACCGGCCTTTCCCGGTTACGTCCTGGTGCACGGCCAGCAGTCCTGGTGTGCCGCCGCCTTCCTTGAACACCTCTCGCACACGATGGCCAGGCGCCTTGGGCGCCACCATGGTGACGTCCACGTCGGCCGGCGGGACAATCCAGTTGAAGCGCACGGCGAACCCGTGCGCGAACATGAGCATCTTGCCGGCGGTCAGGTGCGGGGCGATATCGGCGGCGTAGACTTTGGCCTGGTGCTGATCCGGGATGAGGATCATGATCACGTCCGCCCACTTCGCCGCGTCGTTCACACGCAGGACGCGCAGGCCCGCCGCCTGTGCCTTCTCGACAGACCTGCTGGACTCGGGCAGCCCGACCACCACCTCGATGCCGCTGTCCTGGAGGTTCAGGGCGTGCGCGTGCCCCTGGGAACCGTAACCGATCACCGCCACCTTCCGTGCGCGGATGAGATCCATGTCCGCGTCACGGTCGTAGAACATCGTAGCCATGTGTGCTCCAGCGAAGGAGGAATCCCTTCAAGCGTATTGCGTGGCGGAATCGCCCCGGCGCATCGCCACCTGCCCCGTCCTCACCATCTCGACAATGCCGAGCGGCTCGAGCCGGGCAATGACGGCATCGACGTGCGGTGGCTCGCCGGTGATTTCGAGCGTCATCGTCTGCTCGCCCGAATCGACGATATGCGCGCGCGTCTCGTCCACGACGCGCAGCAGATGCGCACGGTCGTGGCCAGCCACCGCGACCTTCACCAGCGCCAGGTCGCGCGCAACCGCCGGCACGTTGCGGAGGTCCTCGACCTGCATCACGTCGACCAGCTTGTACAGATAGGCCGAGACGCGATCCACGCTCGTCTGATCGCTGTCGATGACGATCGTCATGCGCGAAATGCCGGGGACGTCGGTCCGGCCGACGGTCAGCGATTCGATGTTGAACGCGCGACGGCGGAAGAGCGACGCGACACGGTTCAACACGCCGGGTTTGTCTTCGACGAGGGCGACGAGAGTGTGATGCATGCAGTAAGGTCCAAGTGTGTCCCGTGACCGAAGGTGGAGCTCAGCGCGATGGATCGCCGTACCGTATCGCGAATCCCGTATTCGTGACTGTTTCACCCGCGACGGGGAACTCAGATCGCGTCAGAAGCCGTCTCCACGAGCACCGACGGCTGCGGCCGCCGAATCATCGCATCGAGATCGGCGCCGGCCGGAACCATCGGATAGACGCTGTCCTCCTGCTCCACGCGGAAATCGATGACCACGGTTCCTTCGGCGTCCCTGGCGCGTTGCACCGTGTCGTCCACTTCCGGCCGCGTGTTCACGCGCAGGCCGAGCAACCCGTGCGCCTCGGCGATCTTCACGAAGTCGGGATTCCGGAGTGGAGTCGCTGCATAGCGACGCTCGTAGAAGAACTCTTGCCACTGGCGCACCATGCCGAGGTATCCGTTGTTGATGATGGCCACGTTGACCTTCACGCCCTCCTGGGCGGCAGTCGACAGCTCCGCCTGCGTCATCTGGAAGCCACCATCGCCGACAATCGCCCAGACTTCGGCGTCGGGACGCGCCATCTTCGCGCCAATTGCCGCCGGCAACCCGAAACCCATCGTGCCGAGACCGCCGGACGTGATGAGCGACCGGGGGTCGTCGTGGTGGTAGTACTGCGCCTCCCACATTTGATGCTGACCCACGTCCGTTGCGACGATGGCTTTGCCCTTCGTCAGCCGCCAGATGTCGTTGATCACGTGCGGGGCATAGAGATGCCCGTTGTCCGGCAGCGTCTGGATGTCGCGCACGGCCGAATCGCCCTTCATGGAGGCGATGTACTTGAGCCACGGACCGTGCTCCTTCGGCTCCACGACCTCGAGGAGATCACGCAGCGCCTCGCGGAGGTCGGCCACAATCGCGGCATCGACCGCCACGTTCTTGTTGATCTCGGACGGATCGATGTCGATGTGGATCTTCTTCGCGTGCGGAGCGTAGGTCTTGATGTTCCCCGTGACACGGTCGTCGAACCGCATGCCGAAGGCCAGGAGGAGATCCGCTTCCTGGATCGCGTGATTGACCCAGGCCTCGCCGTGCATGCCCATCATGCCGATGTTCATCGGATGGCTCGCCGGGATCCCACCGATGCCGAGCAGCGTCATGGCCACCGGTGCATTGATGCGCTCGGCAAACTGGAGCACTTCCCGCGTGGCACCGCTCTGCAGTACGCCCTGCCCCGCCAGAATGACCGGTTTGCGCGCCGTCTGAATGATCTCCACCGCCCGCGCCAGATCCGAGCGCGTCACCGTCAGCTTCGGCCGGTACCCCCGCAATTGAATTCCCGACGGATCCCATGCCCACTCCATGGAGGTCTGCTGGGCGTCCTTCGTGATGTCCACGAGCACCGGACCCGGCCGCCCCGATCGCGCGATGTAGAACGCCTCCTTCAGGGCCGGCATGATGTCCTGCACGCGCGTCACCAGATAGCTGTGCTTCGTGATCGGCAGGATGATGCCCGTGATGTCGGTCTCCTGGAACGCGTCGTACCCGATGAGCCTCGTGGGCACCTGACCCGTAATGCAGACCATCGGCACCGAGTCCATCATCGCCGTTGCGATACCGGTGACCATGTTCGTCGCGCCCGGACCCGAAGTGGCCATGGCCACCCCCACGACGCCTCCGGCGCGCGCGTACCCATCGGCCATGTGCGTGGCGCCCTGTTCGTGGCGAACCAGCACGTGACGGATTGGATAATCGAGCATGGCGTCATAGGCAGGAAGGATCGCACCACCTGGATACCCGAAGACGGTACTGACGCCCTCGTGGACGAGGCATTCCCAGATGATTTGAGCACCGGTACGCGTGATTGGCATGGCCTCAGTGTGCCTCTTCCCGTAGCATCAGTCAAATTGATAGTAATTCGTACATCATAAATATCATGAATCACGTGAAACGCCGTCCGAACATGTGCAGGACAAGGCCATGAACCGCCCATGCGGCCTCGAACGGGAACGCCCCGTAGCTCAGGAGCGCTCCGCGGGGCATGCTACCTGACGGGACCTGTTCGCGGGCCTCTTTCGCGCGCACCCGAGGAGATGTGTCATGACGAAACACTGGATGATCGCCGCACTGCTTGCCGGGGGCCTGGCACTGGGCTGCGGCCAACCTGCGCCCGACACTCCGCCCGCTCCGGAGGTCGATGAACCGTCCAGTGTCGCCGAGTTGGCCGAACCAGTAGACACGCCGAGCCCGCCGGCTGCGGCCGCACCCGA
>CAZDLW010000113.1:0-16263 GCA_964505975.1 uncultured Bifidobacteriaceae bacterium
GCTGCGGCCGCGCGCGGCTGACGCTCGCGCGGGAGCGCGATGCCGCGCGGATCCACGAGCGGCGACGTCGACAGAATCGCGTTGCCGGTCGTGCGCTGCTGGTGCGTACGGACGGGCACGAAGACCATCGAGAGGCTCCGTTCGCGGGCGAACGAGTCGAGGTCGAGCGTGCCCGGTTCGACGACTTCCTGCAGCAGGACCACGAAATCTCGTGCCCGGCCGCCCGTGAGGAGCCCGGACGAGAGATCGTTCACGAGTCGGGGAAGGTCCCCTCGTCCCGCATGCATGTTCCAGCTCACTACGGCCAGGACGATGGATTCGCCGGGTGGGCCGGACACCGGCACCCTCGCGGCGCAGCCCGAAACGAGGAACGCCAGCGCCACTCCAGCGATGGCCGTAAACCACCGGCCAGGCGTCACGAGGCCGCCTGCACGTACGGAATCGTCTGCGGCCCCTGGGGGAGCACGCACAACGAGGCGTCCGGGCCGGCGCCTTCGAGTGCCGCGCGGACGGCGGCAGAGACGTCATCGATGGGAGTGAAGTGAGCCGCACGCACCTCGTCGGGCGACAAGCCATCGGTCTTCACGAGCACGTTCGCCTTGAGTTGAATCTGTGCTTGTATCTGAACCTGCCACTGGTCCGGCCTGGCATAGCCGGGTGAACCAATGAGGGCGAGCAGAGCGTCGGGTGTTGGTGCGGAGGCGAGCACCTGACCGTACGACCCGTGCGCCGGCAGGCCGTCGCGGCACTCGGCCGCGCACACGATCGTGCCGCGGGGCTTGACGACCCTGGCCGCTGCCGCCATGCCCTTCACGGCCTGGTAGAGGTTCTGATCCAGCGGGTAGCCGGAATTCGTCGTCAGCACCACGTCGAACGGCGAGGAGACGGCGCGCATGACGGTGTCTTTGACGTACGCGCACGCCGCGCGATGCTCCTCGAAGACGTCGCCCGCAAACGCCTTCGTGATCTGCTGCTCACGATTGAGCGTCACATCGAGGGCGAAATGCGCCGGCACCATCCGCGCGATCTCGCGGATGTCGTCGTGTACGGGATTGCCGTCGATGACGCCCCAGGTGGCGTTCGGATGGCCAATCCGTCGTGCGTCGTGGAGGGTCATCACCGTGTCGAGTCCGGCCAGCCCCGGCGCGATCATCTTCGGCCCGCCGCTGAAGCCGGCAAAGAAGTGCGGCTCGACAAAGCCGGTTGTCACCCGGATGTCCGCGTCCAGCCACTCGCGATTCAGAGACACGGGGACGCCGGTTGAAGTGTGTCCGACGAACCGCAACGCACCGGGGTCGCGGCTGTCGTGATTGATCACCCGGTACTGCTGTACGATGTCGCGGCCGAGCATTCGCTCGAGCTCGTCCTGTGTGTTGGCCCGGTGCGTCCCGGTGGCGATGAGAATCGTCACGTCGCTCGGGTTCACGCCTGGCATGTCTTCGACCAGGGCGAGCAGCATCTGCCGCCGAGGCTGCGCGCGCGTGATGTCACACACCGAGATCGCCACGCGCAGGCCCCGTCGGACGAGGTCCCGAAGCGGGCGTCCGCCACGCGGGTCCCGGATCGCGGCGACCAGCGTGGCGTGGGGGTCCGCGACCGCGGGCCGGTGAACCGGTTCGATGACCGTCAGGCGTTCGTCGGGGACGTCCACGGCCAGACCATCCGTTCCGTAATCCAATCGCAGGTGCACGAGAATCAGCTCGTCGAAGGCGCCAACGGCGGGCCGTGCCATGACGGACCACTGGCAGTGTACCATTTGCAGAACCAGCCAAGGGGCTCTGCCCCTTGATATCCCCCAGAGCCCCTCGGCTGGTTGCCAGGATCTCTTTGCCGCGCTCCGCGCGGCTAGGACCGCTATGCGGACCGACAAACGAGTACACAATTCGCGTTCCGGACCGCATAGCGGTCCAACGAACGACCGTCTGACCGTCGAGCTCCAGCGCATCTGTGGCCTCGATGCCGTCGTGCGCGATGCCGTCCAGCTCCTGACGTACGAGTGTGACGCGTTGCCGCATCTCCGACAGGTGCCGGCGTCCGTTGTGCTCCCGCGATCGGCAGCCGAAGTCCAGGCCGTCGTCACGTTCTGCCATCGCGAGGGGATTCCATTCGTGGCCCGTGGACACGGCACGGGCCTCTCAGGCGGGGCGCTGCCTGTCCCGGGTGGGGTCGTCATCAGTCTTGCGCGTCTGAACCGGGTGCTCGACGTGGACATTCCCAACTGCCGCGTCAGGGTGGAGCCCGGCGTGACGAACCTCGAGATCACGCGGCAGGTCGCGCCGTTCGGCTTCTACTACGCGCCCGATCCATCCAGCCAGCAGGTGTGTTCGATAGGTGGGAACGTGGCCGAGAACTCCGGCGGCGCGCACTGCCTGAAGTACGGCTTCACGGTTCACCACGTGCTTGCCGCGGAGGTCGTTCTGCCGGACGGCGAGATCGTGGAGATAGGGAGCCCGCTGGCGGACGCGCCAGGGCCCGATCTGCTGGCGCTGCTCATCGGCTCCGAGGGCACGCTGGCGATTGTCACGAAGGTCACGCTCCGGATCCTCCGCAGACCCGAAAGTGTGCAGACGCTGCTCGCGGCGTTCGACAGCATCAGCGCTGGGGGCGCGGCCGTCTCCGACATCATCGGCGCCGGCATTGTGCCGGCCGCCGTGGAAATGATGGATGCGCTGGCCATTCGTGCCGCGGAAGCCGCCGTCCATCCGGGTTTTCCCCCTGCGGATACGATCCTGATCGTCGAGCTCGACGGGCCGGCTGCCGAGGTGCGCGAGCTGTTCGAGATCGTCCAGGACACCTGCCGGCGGGCCGGCGCCACGCGCATCGAGGTGGCCGAAGACGAGGCGCAGCGCGCGCGCATCTGGAAGGGGCGCAAGGCCGCGTTTGCGGCGATGGGGCGGGTGTCGCCGAACTATTACGTGCAGGACGGCGTCGTGCCGCGCACCAGGCTGCCCGAGGTGCTCGGTCGCATTCGGCAGCTCGAGCAGCGCTGCGGACTCAGGATTGGCAACGTCTTCCACGCCGGCGACGGGAATCTGCATCCACTGATCTGCTACGACGAACGCATCCCGGGGCAGGCGACCCTTGCGGAGGAGGTCGCCGGTGAAATCCTCACGTACTGCGTGGAGGCTGGCGGCTCCATCACGGGTGAGCACGGCGTGGGCATGGACAAACGCGACTACATGCCCAGGATGTTCACCTCCGACGATCTCGACGCGATGCAGGCAGTCCGCGACGCGGTTGATCCACGACGCCTCTGCAACCCGGGAAAGGTGCTGCCGACGCCGAGGCTGTGCGGCGAGGTGCCGGGACCGTATCGTCAGCATCCAACCGAGCGGGACGGATTGGGCGAGAGGTTTTGATTCATGTCCCGTCCACATGACACGACTGCATGATTACGTCCCTGCGTGACGGCACCATCGCCGATGCCATCGACGACGTGGTTCCCCGTCACGTTGTCGACCCGGACGATGCGCGGGGACTTGCCGATCTGCTGGTCTGGGCCGCGAGCGAGCGACTGGCGACCGTGATTCGGGGGGGCGGCTCCAAGCTGGGATGGGGTCGGGTGCCTGAGACGGTCGGGCTGGTGATCCGCACCGCGCGTCTGAACCGCGTTGTCGCACACCGCCATGGTGACCTCACCGTGACAGTCCAGTCCGGCACGCGTCTCACCGACCTGAACGACATCCTCGCCCAGCATGGACAGCGCCTGCCGCTCGACAGCGCGTTCGACGAGGCGACAGTCGGCGGCGCCCTGGCGACGAACGACGCCGGGCCGCTGCGCCACCGCCACGGCACACCTCGCGATCAGCTCATCGGCGTGACGCTCGCAACGACGGCCGGACGCCTGGTGAAAGCCGGCGGGAACGTCGTGAAGAACGTGGCCGGCTACGACTTGGGCAGACTGGTGTGCGGTTCGTTCGGCGCTCTTGCGGTGGTGGTCGATGCGACGTTCAAGCTGATGCCGCTCGCATCCGCATCCGCCACCCTGGTGCTCGAATACACGGACGAAGCCGCGCTCGTGCCCGATGTGGCTGCCGTTCGTGCACGCCCGTTGGAGCCGGAAGCCTGCGACGTGCGAGTGGAGTCCGTGGACAGCGGCCGTGTGGTCTTTCGTCTCCTGCTGCGCTTTGCGTCCAGTCCGGCGGCCACCCAGGCGCAGATTGCTGCCGCGCAGGCGTTGCTGTCCGGCCAGATGCCTCAGCAGGAGGCTTGGAACTCGGGGACGAACGACGCCGTGGCGGTGGTCACCGGCGAGCGCGAGCGCTCGCTGTGGTCGGACGAGCTTCGCGCGCCCTGGATGCAGCCGGGCATCGTGGTCCGGTTCAGTTGGCTACCCGCTCAACTTCGCGACGTGCTGACTCTTGTGCGCGAGATGCACCACACCGCCGGCGGGGCTCTTACCTTCGTGGGTCGTGCGGGCATAGGTGCAGGCGTGCTGCGCGTGGATGCCGACCTCTCGACTCAGGTCGCGCTGGTGACGCGCCTCCGCTCCAGCCCACACGCCGGTCACGTCGTCGTCCTTCGCGCGAGTCGGGAGCTCAAGGATCGGATCGACGTGTGGGGTGAACCACCTGCGTCATTCCGGATCGCACGCGCCCTGAAGCAGGCACTGGATCCGGCGGGGATTCTGAACGCCGGGAGGGGGCCTGTCTAGAACGATGTTCAACGAACCCGATGCTCCGTCCCGCGCGCTGATCGATACGTGCGTGCACTGTGGTTTCTGTTTGCCAACGTGCCCCACGTACGTGTTGTGGGGCGAGGAGATGGACTCGCCACGGGGGCGCATCTACCTGATGAAAGCGGGACTGGACGGGCGCGCGGAGATGAGCGCGTCGTTCGTGCAGCACTTCGACCGCTGCCTCGGCTGCCTGGCTTGTGTGACCGCATGCCCATCCGGCGTGCAGTACGGACCACTCATCGAGAAGACACGCACGCAGATCGAGCGCTCGTACGAGCGGGAGGCCGGCGATCGGTGGTTTCGCCGGCTGCTGCTCGCGCTCGTGCCGTACCCCGCACGACTCCGGTTTGCCCTGGCGCCGCTGGCCGCGATGGGAGCGCTGCTGGAGGACCCCGCCGCGAGACGCGGAACGCCGTCCAACGATCGTGGCGATGTGCGCGCGGCTCCCGGCGTCGCAGAGAAGGCACGAGGTGCATTCGCGGGGGACGCGCGGAGAGTCCTGTCGGTCCGACCGTGGTTACTGCGCGCTCTTCCGGAGCGCCTGCGCGCGCTCCTCTCGGTGGCGCCTCGCGTCACCTGGCGAGGGCTGTTCGCGTCGACGCCCGAGCGAATCCCGGCTGAGGGTCCTTCTCGAGCCACCGTGGGGTTGCTGACCGGGTGCGTACAGCGCCTGGTGTTCAGCAGCGTCAACGACGCAACCGTGCGTGTGCTGGCCGCGGAAGGATGCACGGTCAGCGTGCCGCCCGCGCAAGGATGTTGCGGGGCGTTGCCACTCCACGCCGGACACCTCGATCGCGCCCGCGCACTTGCACGCCGCACGATCGAGGTATTCGAGGCCGCCGGCGTCGACCGGGTCGTGGTGAACGCCGCCGGCTGCGGCTCCGCGATGAAGGAGTACGGCGAGTTGTTTGCCGGGGACCCCATGTGGGCGGAACGCGCACACGCATTCAGCGCGAAGGTCCGGGACGTGTCCGAGCTGCTCGTCGAGCTTGGCGAGCCGCGAGCCACACGTCATCCCATTTCAGCGCGGGTGGTCTACCACGACGCCTGTCATCTGGCACACGGACAGGGCGTGCGGGCGCAGCCGCGCGCGCTGCTGCTCGGTATTCCTGGCGTCGATGTCCTGTCGCCCGCGGAATCCGAGATTTGTTGCGGGAGCGCCGGGATTTACAACCTGGTCCAGCCCGAAGCGGCTGCGCAGCTGGGCGCGAGGAAGGCGGAGCACATTGCCGCACTGGATCCGGATGTCATCGCCACTGCCAATCCCGGCTGCATCCTGCAGATTGCGGCGGCGGCGCGCCGTCGCGGCCACGACTGGCCGATCGTGCATCCGATCGAGTTGCTCGATGCCTCGATTCGTGGGTCAGGGAAACGTCAGTCGTAGGGGCCGCCTTCAGCCAGCCCCTACGCGGAAGCGACGGGCTTCCTCGCCCGGTGTGGAGGAGTTTCGTCTCAGGCACAGCCTCGCTACGCTGTCTTTACGACGACGCCTGGCCCAATCTCCAGGGCGCGCTGGACGTTGGGGACCGATGTGCGAGGAGGTCTCTGGACGCCGACGAGAATCCGGCCGTGCGTGACCTCGGGGTCGTAGAGTTTCTTGCCGCGTCCGGGGAGGCCAGTGCTGACGATGAGGGCAATGGCCGTCGCCACGATGGCCCCGAGCATCGTCAGTTCGAAGATGATGATGAGGCTGGGCCACCAGGTGAAGGTGCGCATGCCCCCGACCGTGAGCGGCCACGCCGTCTGCGTCACCCAGACGAGGCCGTAACCGGCGAGCATGCCGATCAGGCCTCCCGCACACGCGAACCACCACATCCAGGTGGACGTGTGCATCGACCCGAACTCGTACTCCTCTATCGGCTGCCCTGAGATGACCGTGATGTCGCGGTCCGGGACACCCGCCGTCCGCAACGCGTCCACCGCCTGTTGCGCCGACGCCCCGTCCGGGTACAGCGCGTACACGTCGTGCGCGGCTCCGGGCTGCATCGGCACGGGCTCGATACTGGTGGATGTCGTCTCCACCGGTGCAGGATGCTCGCCGGCCTTGAGCTCCCAGATCGAAATGATCGGCACCACTTTGGTGAACAGCAGGTACAGCAGGACCATCGCGGCGAACGTCGCCACGGTGGCGAGAATCTCCACCGGCTGGGGCTGGTAGCTCCCCCAGCTGAACGGCAGGTACTTGTGGCTCAGCGACGGCACCACGATCAGATAGCGCTCGAGCCACATGCCAACGACGACGCCCAGGGACGCGATCACGCAGCCGGTGATCGTGCGAAACCGCCTGATGCCCATGAGCACGAGCGGCAGCACGAAATTCGCGAACACCATCGTCCAGAAGAGCGGTGCGTAGGCGCCGCTCTGGGTCGTCTGGAAGACGGCGATCTCGGCGGTGTGATTCCCGTACCACACGACGAGCCGTTCGTTGAAGACGAAGTAGCCCCAGAGGAGACTCATCACCAGGAGCAGCTTGCCCAGGTTCTGGAAATGAACTGGCCGCAGGTACTCCTCCAGGTGGAGGAACCTGCGCAGGACGGCCATGGCGATGATCAGGGCGGCGATGCCGCTGAAGATTGCCCCCGCCACGAAGTACGGTCCGAAGATGGTCGTGTGCCACATGGGCACCGGGGCCATCGAGAAGTCGAACGACACGATCGTATGGACGGACACGGCCACGGGAATGATGGCAATGGCCATGATTTGCATGGCCGTTTCGAGCCGGTGCCACTCCCTGGGGGTGCCACGCCACCCGAAGGCCAGCGCTCGATAGATTCGCTTGCGCACACCGCTGGACCTGTCGCGCACGGCGGCGAAGTCGGGAATCATCGGCAGCAGCAGGAAAAGCGTGCTGCCGAGCAGATAGGTGTTGATGGCGAAGAAGTCCCACACGAGCGGGGAACGTATGTTCGGCCAGATGAGCCGCTCGCTGGGGTACGGGATCATCCAGAAGGCGAGCCACGGTCGCCCGAGGTGGATGATCGGAAACATCGCTCCGATGGTGAGCGCGAACACCGTGATGGCCTCGGCGCACCGCGTCACCGGCCGGCGCCACCCGGCGTCCACCAGTCGCAGGATGGCCGAGATGAGCGTGCCGGCGTGGCTGATTCCAATCCAGAACACGAAATTGACGATGTAGAAGCCCCAGAACACCGGCCAGTTGATGCCGGCGAGTCCGATGCCGTAGTACACCTGGGAGAACCAGCCGACCAGCGCCGTCAGGACCACGGTCCCGAGCAGCGCGACGAGCGCGTAGAAGCGCCACGAGGTGTGAAAGAGCGGACGCAACAGCGCGTCGCGAGTCGCCTGATTGGATGCGTCGCTCATGCGGTCGGACGTCTTCCGGCGATCGACTTCGTCACCGAATGCCTGTCAGGGTCTGAACGTGCTGGGTCGGAACGCGACATGCTGAACGGGCATTGCGCGTATCGTGGGGCGGACGTGCGGTGTCCCGCGTCCGCCTGTGGTCCCGCGCGTCTCACCGCTTGGCGTCGGGCGGACCCAGGGTGCGCACGTAATTGACGATGTGCCAGATGTCCGTCTCGGACATCCGGTCCTCGTGGGGCGGCATCGTGAACGCGGGTCCGATTCCCTTCTGAATGACGGTGAAGATCTCTCCGTCCGTGGAACCGTGCTTCCATTCGCCATCCGCAATGTTCGGCGTATCCGGAGGGGCGATGAGGCCGTCGCCCTGCCCCTTGGGACCGTGGCAGAACTGGCAGTTCAACGCGTAGAGCTCCTCTCCCGCACTGAGCGAGGCCGCGTCCGCTGCCACCGGATTTTTCAGTTTGGCGGCTTCCGGATTCCCGCCAGGGTTCTGCGCTGCGAGACCGGCCGCGCACAGGAGTGCGACGCCCGGCACGAAGATCCACCGACGATACATGGTCTTGGTCTCCTGGTCCCGTTGTTCGTGGCTCGTCCGAGACGAACCCCCAATCTGGGCGGATGGTGCCACACAGCCGCTCCGCATTGCAACCGGCCCGGCGGTATCTGTGCGCCGGATTTCCCGTGCTGGCGGGAAGAAAAGGCGTATATGATCCCTCGCCGATGGCTACGACACGGCCCGGCCGCCACTTCCTGCAGATCCCTGGCCCGACGAATGTGCCCGATCGCGTTCTGCGAGCGATGGATCGTCCGGTGATCGATCACCGCGGCCCCGAGTTTGCCAGGCTGACCCAGGAAGCCCTCCAGGGACTTCGCGCGGTGTTCAAGACGACAGGCACCGTGGTCGTGTATCCCTCCTCCGGCAGCGGCGCCGCCGAAGCGGCGCTGGTCAACACGCTGTCGCCCGGCGACCACGTGCTGATCGCAGAGACGGGGTGGTTCTCGAACCAGCCCTGGCGCTTCGTGGCCGAGCGGCTGGGCCTCCAGGTGGACTACATGCCTGGGAGCTGGAGGAAAGGCGCATCCGCCAGCGAGCTCGCTGCCCGCCTGCGCCAGGATCGCCAGCATGCGATCAAGGCCGTCGTTGTCGTGCACAACGAGACCTCGACGGGCGCGACCAGCCGCATCGGGCTGATTCGCCGTGCCATGAACGAGGCCGGCCACCCGGCGCTCCTGATCGTGGACGCCGTATCGTCCCTGGGATCGATCGACTATCGCCACGACGAATGGGAGGTGGACGTTACCGTCAGTTGTTCCCAGAAAGGCCTCATGCTGCCGCCGGGCCTTGGTCTGAACGCGATCTCGGGCAAGGCGCTGTCGGCCGGCACGCGTGCCACCCTGGCCAGGTCGTACTTCGACTGGGGCGAGATGGTGAGGTTGAACCGGTCGGGATTCTTCCCGTATACGCCCGCCACCAACCTCCTGTACGGGCTGAAGGAAGCCCTTGCGATGCTGCAGGAAGAAGGGCTGGAGAACGTGTTTCGCCGCCACGACAGGCACGCGAGCGCGACCCGTGCCGCTGTGCGGGCCTGGGGTCTCGAGATTGTGTGCGACGAGCCCGCCGAGCAGTCCAGCGTACTCACCGCCGTGTTCGTACCGGAAGGTCATGACGCCGATCGACTGAGACAGGTCATCCTCGAACACTTCGACATGTCGCTGGGCACTGGCCTCGGCACGCTCGCGAAGCGGGTCTTTCGAATCGGCCATCTGGGCTCCTTCAACGATCTGATGCTCGCGGGTACGCTGAGCGGAATCGAGATGGGGCTCCATCTCGCCGGAATCCCGCACACGGACGGCGGTGTGATGGCGGCGCTCGACGTGCTTGCCTCGCGCGTGCCGGCTGCGGTCCGGGCGCATTCCACGTGATCACCCTGAATGACCCTGTCAATCACCGGAGCTCACGTGAGTTGCGACGGGGCGGGCTCCCGACGACGTCGCGCGGTAAAACGCATCCTCCACCCGCGGCCGGCGACCCGAGCTGGGTCCCGCAACCCAGCTCGGTCTTCACGCTCCGGATGCGTTTTGCCCCACCGCTGTCGCGCGAGTCGTAGGTCGCCGTCCCGTCGCAACTCACGTGAGCTCCGGGATGTAACGGCCCGGTTGGACGCGGCCGCGTGCGCGAGCGTCGGGACGAGAATCCGAATCTCGAGGTCGCGTGATTAGCTCGCACGGCAAACCCGTCGATTCGTTTCTCCAGGCGGCCGCCCTCGAACACGCGTTGACGCGCGCGGTCCGCGGCGAAGTCCGCTTCGACCGCGGAAGCAGGGCCCTCTATGCATCCGACGCATCGAACTACCGTCACGTCCCGATTGGCGTGGTGATACCCCGCGATGCGAGTGACGTGCATGCTGCTCTCGCGGCGTGCCGGCGATTTGGCGCGCCGATCCTGCCCCGGGGCGCCGGGACCAGTCTGGCCGGGCAGTGCTGCAACGTCGCGGTCGTGCTGGACTTCACGAAGTACATGAACGGGCTCGTCGAGCTGCGCCCGGAAGAGCGCCGTGCACGCGTGCAGCCCGGGATCGTACTCGACACGCTGAGGACCGCTGCGGAGGCCCATCGACTGACTTTCGGCCCGGATCCATCGACGCACAGCCGCTGCACGCTCGGGGGCATGATTGGGAACAACTCGTGCGGCACCCACTCCCTGCTCGCCGGCAAGACGGTGGACAACGTGGACGAGCTGCGCGTGCTGCTGTATGACGGGACGGAACTGACCGTTGGTGCCACGTCCGAGCGCGATCTCGACTCGATTATCCGGGCGGGCGGACGGCGCGGAGGCATCTACGCACGGCTGAAGGCGTTGCGCGATCGTTACGCGGATCTCATCCGCGCGCGGTTTCCATCCATTCCAAGAAGGGTCTCTGGCTACAACCTGGATCAGCTGCTTCCCGAGCACGGGTTCAACGTTGCTCGGGCGCTCGTTGGCAGCGAGGGAACCTGCGTGGTCGTGCTCGAAGCCACCACCAGGCTGATCGCGAGCCCGCCGCACCGTGCGCTGGTCGGACTGGGCTACCCGGATGTGTTCGTCGCGGCGGATCGAGTGCCGGCGATACTCGAGCACCGGCCCATCGGATTCGAAGGCTTCGAGGGAGTCATGGTGGACGGCCTCCGGAGAAAGGGAGCGCCGAATCTCGATCTGCTGCCGCAGGGACGGGGCATTCTCCTCGTGGAATTCGGTGCAGACGACGCGGAGGACGCAGACCGCGAGGCGAGACACCTGATCCTGCGCCTGATGCAGGATCGCGACCCGCCCGATGCGAGGATGTACACGCGCAGCGAGGCACGCGCAGTCTGGAAGATTCGCGAATCGGGCCCACGGGCGGTGACCGCCGGAACCGACCTGCCACCACGATGGGAAGGCTGGGACGACGCCTCGGTGGCGCCGGAGCGGCTCGGCGCGTATCTGCGCGATCTCCGGGTGCTGCTCGACGAGTACGAGTACCAGGCGGCCTATTACGGCCATTTCGGCGACGGCTGCATTCACATGCAGGTCAGTTTCGACTTGCGAAGCGAGCCCGGGATTCGGCGATATGGCGAGTTCGTGGAGCGTGCGGCCGACCTGGTGGTGCGCTACGGCGGTGCCCTGTCGGGTGAGCACGGCGACGGCCAGTCGCGAGGCGCGCTGCTACCCAAGATGTTCGGTCCCGAACTGATCGACGCCTTTCGCGAATTCAAGGCGATCTGGGATCCCGACAACCGGATGAACCCCAACAAGCTGGTCGACGCGCCGCCACCGACCGACGATCTGCGGCTCGGCGCCGATTACCGGCCGCTCGAGCCGGTCACGCATTTCCAGTTCCCGGACGATGGGGGCTCGTTCGCGAAGGCGACGCTCCGATGCATCGGTATTGGCGAGTGTCGCAAGCACGATTACGGGACGATGTGCCCCAGCTACATGGCCACACTCGAGGAGGAACACAGCACGCGGGGGCGCGCGCACCTGCTCTTCGAGCTGCTCCAGGGCGAAGTGGTGAAGGGCGGCTGGCGCGACGACCACGTCAAGCGCGCGCTCGATTTGTGCCTCTCCTGCAAGGCATGCAAGGCGGAATGCCCGACGAACGTCGATATCGCCACGTACAAGGCGGAATTCCTGTCCCACTACTACGAAGGCCGTCGTCGCCCGCTGCGGGCCCATATGTTCGGACACGTCGATCGCTGGGCACGTCTGGGATCTCGCGCTCCCAGGATTACCAACCTGCTGATGAGGGTGCCAGTGGTGAGCGGTCTGGCGCGCAGGATTCTGCACATTGCACCCGAACGCCACCTTCCGCCCCTGGCGCCGGTGAGCTTCCGGACGTGGGCCCGGCAGCAACGCGTCCCGACGATGGACGGTCGCGTCGAGCCGTCACGATCCGCGCGGGGCAATGCCTTGCTCTGGGTCGATACTTTCAACAACTACTTCCATCCGGAGATCAGCCAGGCGGCTCTGGCGGTCCTGCGAGATGCCGGATTCGAGGTTGCTCTCTCCCCATCACCGCTCTGCTGCGGCCGGCCGCTGTACGACTTCGGCTTCGTCAAAGAAGCGAAAGTGTACCTGCGGCGGGTGCTGGACGCCCTGCGCGAGCCGATCGACGCTGGTGTTCCGGTCGTGGTGCTCGAACCAAGTTGTGCCTCCGTATTTCGCGACGAGCTGCGGAACCTCTTTCCCACCGATCCGCGAGCGGATCGGCTGCGGCGGCAGGCGGTGCTCCTCAGCGAGCTTCTCGAACGGCATGCGCCTGGCTATCAGCCGCCGTTGCTCCCGCGCCGCGTGCTGCTCCACGGTCACTGTCATCAGAAGGCAGTGATGAAGATGACGGATGAGGAATCGTTGCTGCGCCGGATGGGGATGGAACTGGAGACGCCGGATACGGGTTGCTGCGGAATGGCGGGACCGTTCGGCTTCGAGGCGAATTCGTTTGCCGTCTCGCAGGCCATCGGCGAGCGCGTGCTCCTCCCGGCCGTTCGCCGAGCCGCCCCCGATGCGCTCATCGTGGCCGACGGATTCAGCTGCCGCGAACAGATTTGGCAGGGGACGGGCCGTTCGGCGATGCATCTGGCGGAGGTGCTGGCTCTCGCACTCGCGAAGGGAGACGAGAAGGGGGAAGGGGGAGAGGGGAGGGGAGGGAGGGCTGTGCTAGGCACGAGGGGGAAGGCATAAGTGGGAAGAGAAGGAGGCCGTGTGAAGGGGCAAGGGGGGAGGAGGCGGCGGCCGTTGTTGCTTGGTCGACGAGTGCCCGAATGATTACCGAGAACGTGCTCATTGCGCTCGCGGGGTTGATTGCCGTGATCGCCCTGCTCTTTCTGGCGATCACGCGCTTCAGATGGCACGTGTTCGTGGCGCTGCTGGTGCCGATTGTGCTCCTGGGCGCGATGCCCGGCATCGATCGCAGGGCGTTCATCGACGCGTTCGAGCAGGGCTTTGGCCGGACGGTCCAGAGCATCGCCGTGGTGATCGTGCTCGGGTCGCTCATTGCCGAGGCGCTCAAGCAGACGGGCGGCATCGAGCGCATTACCGCGTCGATGATCCGCTGGGTGGGCGAACAGCGCATGCCGCTGGCCCTGACGATGAGCGGGTGGGTGATTGGACTCGCCATCTTCTCGGACGTCGGCTACGTGATTCTCAATCCGCTCGTGCATTCGGCGGCCATCACGAGCGGCGTGAACATGAGTGTCATGGCCACGGGCCTTGTCGGCTCCCTGCAGTTGACGCATGCCATGGTGCCGCCCACGCCGGGACCGCTTGCCGCCGTGGCGCTCGTCGGGGCGGACCTCGGAACCGTGGTGTACTACGGCGGACTCGTCACGATTGTCGCGTCGTTTGCCGGTCTGGCGTTTGCCCACGTTGTCGGGCCCTACGTCGAGTCCCCCCCCTCGCGCGAGTTCGTCGGCCACTCGCTCCCGTCGGGTGCAACGGTACCGCGGTCCGCGACGTGGCGCGCGTATGCGCCCATTGTCATCCCGCTCGGACTGATCGCCGGACAAAGCGCCACCGGAGCGCTGCTTCCCGCCGACCACGCCGTGAACACGGCCATGCTCTATCTGGGCTGGCCCGTCGTTGCGCTGGGCATCGGCGTCCTGCTGGCGTTTCGTAGCGCGTCGCGCGATCAGATCGAGGCGCGCAGGAGCGAATGGGTCGAGAACGCCTTGCGGACTTCCGCGATGATCATCATGGTGACCGGGCTCGGCGGCGCCTTGAGCCAGATTCTTCGCGCGACGCCGGCCGTGGAGACGATTGCAGGGGCCATGGAGCAGAGCGGACTGCCGGGAATCTTCCTGCCCTTCATTCTGGGTGTGGTTGGGAACATGATCACCGGGTCCACGACCGTCGGCGTCATCACCGCCGCTTCGGTGACAGCTCCCATGATGGCGACACTGCAGCTCAGCCCCGAGGCGACCATGCTTGCCGGTGCCGCGGGTTCCGTGGTCATCAAGTATCCGAACTCCAGCTACTTCTGGGTGTGCACCTCGTTGTCGCGCATGCCGCTGAAGTCGGCCTTGATCTCCTATGGCGGCGTCACGTTCGTGGGGGGAATCGTCTCGATGATGGCCGTCTACGCGTTGTGGATGCTCGGCCTCATCTGAGACCTTCGTACGGTCGCCTTCGAAACCCGTGAAGAGATTTTCGATCGGTGGCTGTGCTCGTCGATTCCGCGTGGGGGCCGGCTTCAGAGCCGGCCCAGGGCCGCCTGAAGAGCGTGTGAAGAAATCGATCTCCGCAGCCTGCGGGTGCGAGGTCGGCACCTCCTCTGCAAACCGGCTCCGCTCGTCGCCGCACTGTCGTGCTCGATTTCCCGCGATTCGGCTCGCTCCGCAACTATCGCAGCCCAACGGTTTGCGTCGGAGGTGCCGACCTCGCACCCGCCGCGTGTCCAAGAGCGATTTCTTCACACGCTCTGAAGGCGGCCGCTACGACTGAGCCTTGGTGAAGGCGGTCAGGTGGCTCACGGAGCCGCCGCGCCTCACCGCGACCGAGCTCCGTGCCACGGCGCCGCCACGGTGCCGAGAGCCCGCGGAAGGGTTGCCACTGTTCAGGCACTCGATGCCTGACACCGCGGACAGCGGGGCGTCTGCTAGAATCGCGAGTCGGCTCGCACATCGTGCCCCGCTATTCTTTCGACGACTACGTCCTCTCTCCGCGTCGTCGGGTGCTCATGCGCGGCGGTCGCGAGCAGCCGCTCATCCCCCGCTACTTCGACCTGCTCGTCTTCCTCATCGAGCACCGTCACCAGGCCGTGCACCGCCGTGAGATCTTCGACCGCGTCTGGACCGACGTGATTGTGTCCGACAGTGCGCTCAGTCAGGCCGTGCGGACGATTCGGCGGACGCTGGGCGACGACCCGCGCGACCCGCGGTTCATTCGCACCGTGTCGCGTCACGGCTACCGTTTCGTCTTTCCCGATGTGCGCGAGGAGGACGATCACGAATCCTGGCCGGATCCGGGGCAGGTCATACCGGATCAGAATCTCCCGGAGCACGAGCCCGTGATCGACGCGTTCGAGTCGCTGGTGGAACGCGTACACCGGCCCGCGGGCCACGCGCAGGACGAAGAGGACCAGCGCGAGGCTGCCGAATTGCTGCACACCTACGGCACGGCTGAAGCGCTGCGTCGTCTGGGCACGCGCCCCGGTCACGCACGCGTGCGGGCACTGCTTCGCGACACTCGCTGGGACACGGCCGCGGCGGGTCCGGTTCCGCTGCTCGGTGAGCCGGCGCCGATCGCGACGGTTGCCGCGCTGGTCGCCATCCGTCTGCGCCGGGCTGCACGCATTGCCGCCACGCGCTGGGCGAGTGCGGCAATCGGGGGAGGTCTCGCCGGTGTTGCGGGCGGAGCGGGGGGCGGTTCGATCCTCGCGTTCGCGCCAGGCAGCGAGGCGCCGGTTGTCGTTGCCGCCGTCCTTGCGTTCATCGGCGGGGCCTGCGGAGCACTTGGCGCCGCCGGTGTCGGCGCAGGATTGTCGCTCGCGGAAGCAATCGTGCGATCGCGGCGCGCGGCCGCCCTGTTCGTGGGCGGCGCAGTGGGGGGCGGCGTCGTCGGGTTGGTGGTGCAAGTGCTCGGTCAGTGGAGCCTGGCGGTGCTCGTTGGCGTGCAGGTTGCGCTGGGTGGCGGGCTCGAGGGGCTTGCGATTGGCGGCGCCGCCGGGCTCGGGTACGTCGCAGCGACGGCTCGCACGCAGGACGGGCTGGCCGCGCCTCGTGGGCGACGGCGCCTGTACGCGGCCGCC
>CAZDLW010000114.1:0-16213 GCA_964505975.1 uncultured Bifidobacteriaceae bacterium
CGTCCCGCGCGCCGGCGGTGGCGCCGCTGTCGAGCAGCAGGCGCACCATTTCGCCGTCTGGATCGGTCACCGCGGCGGCCATCAGTGGCGTCAGGCCCTGGTCTCCGGCCAGGTTCGGATCGGCGCCGCGCTCGAGCAGCACGCGGACGGCCTCTATGTCGCCGGTCAGCGCGACGCGGGACACCACGGGCAGCGCCAGCGTCAACTGACTGACCCGTTCGTTCGCGTCGGCGCCCGCATCCAGCAGCGTCCGTACGAGATCCGTGTCCGAGGCGGCCGGCTGGGGCCTCCAGGAGAAGACCGCGGTGAGGAGCCACGTGGTGAACGGCGGAGGCGCCCACTCCGCGAACTGCTGAGGCGTCGCGTCGGCGCGGTCCAGGAGGCCCCGCATCGCCGGCTCGTTCGTCGTGAGCATGACACGTGGCAGCGTCATCGGCCAGGGTGCCTGGACGGTCCCCGAACGCGGGTCGCTTCCGGCAGCCGCCAGCATCCGCATCACCTCGATCCGGCCGCGCAGCGCGGCCGACATCATCGCGGTCATGCCGCGCGCGCTGGCCGCGTTCACCCTGGCGCCACGATCGAGCAGCAGCTGCACCGTCGACGGATCGTGTGTCGCCCACATCAGCGCGGTGGCGCCGGCCCGGTCGGCTGCCGTCACGTCGGCGCCCCCGTCGAGGAGCAGGCGCACGAGATCGGCGGACGCAAAGGCGGCCGCATGCATGAGCGCGGTGGCGCCCGCCTCGTCCACCGCATCCGGACTGGCGCCGTCCCGAAGCAGACGTTCCACGGCGGCTCCGTCGCCTTCACGAATGCCGGCCAGCAACGCACGGTCGGATGGTCGCTCCTGCCCATGCGTCAGGACCCCGACGCCGAGTATGAGGCCGATCACGATCTTCCTGATGTCCATGGCTCCCTCCTTGGCCCGAGCCTGCCTTCGCCGGCATGGCCGTGGAAGTAGCTACCGGTAACATCGGCGTACGAACCGGGCACGTACGCCCGGTCCGTGCGCGATGCAACGTATAATCCCGCCAATTTCTGCCCAGACGTATGACCCCCTCCTCGACGCAGGTCCTCGAGCAGTTGGAGCGGATGCTTCAGAGCAGCGTCTTCCGCGGCGCGGCGCGGTCGAGCACGTTGCTTCGCTTCCTGGTGGAGCAGACGCTCGCCGGGCATGCCGATCGCCTGAAGGACTACACGCTCGGCGCAGAAGCGCTGGGACGGGGTGATGCGTTCGACCCGAGGACCGATCCGATCGCGCGGGTCGAAGCCTCGCGGCTCCGCTCACGGCTCGAGCTCTACTACGCGACCGAAGGGGCATCGGATCCCGTGGTCATTACCCTTCGGAAGGGCGGATACGTTCCGGTCTTCGACGCTCGTACCGCCGATCCCGCACCGATCCCCCCGGAGCCACCTCGCGGCCGCACCTGGCCGGCGGGAGCCGTCTTCGCCGTGATCACCATGGCCGTCATCACGATGGTGGCAGTGCTCCTGCTGATCGTCCGGCCGGTCACGGATCGGCCAGGGGAGGAGACGCGATTCTTCGAGATCACCACCCCGCCCACCACCGACCCGGTCTCGCTGGCGCTCTCGCCGGATGGGCGGACGCTGGTGGCCGTGGTGAGCGGCGGAGGTACGCCCCGCTTGTGGCTGCGACCCGTGAGGCCCTCCTCACTGGCGATGGACGGCGCGGCGTTTGCGCCATTGCCAGGCACGGAGCATGCCTCCCTGCCGTTCTGGTCCCCTGATAGCCGCTCGGTGGGTTTTTTCGCCGACAGCTGGCTAAAGACGATCGACCTCGACAGCGGTCTCGTCAGGAGTTTGGTCAAGGCTGAAGTGCCCGCCGGCGCAACCTGGAATCGCGACGGGACGATCCTCTACGCGCGCGTTCCGGACAGTCCACTCTTTCGGGTGCCTGCCGTCCCCGGCGGGACGCCACAGCCGGTCACGATGCTGGCGGCTGGACACACCGGGCATCGCGCGCCGCGTTTCCTGCCCGACGGCCGTCACTTCCTCTATTTCGTGTTCGGCAGTACCGCCGTCCGGGGAGTCTACGTCGGCACTCTCGACGACGGCGGCGCCATGCAGCGCCTGGTGGCGGACGCCGACACGCCGGCAGTGTACGCCGCCGGCCACCTGTTCTACCTGCGGCAGGGTGCGCTCTTCGCGCACGGCTTCGACCCGGTCCGGTTGACCATGACGGGACATCCGCGGGGCATCGCGGCGCAGGCGGCCTCCCATCGACAGTCCGGCGTGGCGGCACTGTCTGTGTCAGACGAGGGCGCGATTTTCTATCGCACCGGACCGTCGGGCGGACAGCGGCAGCTCGTGTGGAAGGATCGGTCGGGCGCAGAGCTCGCACGTGTCGGTCAGCCGGAGAGCCGCGGGCCGTTCTACGCCTCGATCTCGCCAGACCGTCGCCGCCTGGCCGTGCAGCGAACCGATGATGGAAACACCGATATCTACTTCCTCGATCTGCAGGGGCACGACGTGCGAGAAGTCCGCTTCACGGACGAGCCGCAGGCGGACATCGCACCGCACTTCTGGGCTGGCCGACTCGTGTACAGCTCACAGGACAACGGCGTTTTCAGTCTGCACGTGCGGCCGCTCACGGGTGGCCCGAGCGAAGTGCTGCTGAAGACGGGGCAGGTGATGCAGGCGACCGCCGTGTCGCGGGATGGCCGGTTCCTCCTCTACCGCAGTCTCGATCCGGACATGGACTGGGACATCTGGGCGCTCCCGCTCGACGGAGAGTCCCAGGAGTTCCAGGTCGTGCGAACGAGGCACGAAGAGCGCGACGCACAGTTCTCGCCCGATGGCCGGTGGATCGCGTACCAATCCGATGCCCACGGCGGCCGCTTCGAGATTTACGTGCAGCCGTTCCCTGGTCCCGGCG
Organism: uncultured Bifidobacteriaceae bacterium; assembly: GCA_964505975.1. Lineage (GTDB taxonomy): Bacteria > Acidobacteriota > Vicinamibacteria > Vicinamibacterales > UBA2999 > Gp6-AA40. Next base: position 2,894 of record CAZDLW010000114.1, read on the forward strand.
AAGCTCGGCGCATCTCTGCGAACGGCGGCGTGCAGGCGCGGTGGAGGGAGGACGGCAGCGAACTGTTCTACATCACCCTCGACGGTCAGCTCGTCGCCGTCCCCATCACGTGGTCGTCGGACGGGCAGGTGCTCGAGGCTGGCGTGGAAGAGCCGCTCTTCCCCGCACTCGTCGGCGCCGTGCAGGACGTGGGGCTTCCGCACTTCATCGTGTTGGACGGCCAGCGGTTCCTCCTGGACACCGTCGTGGAAGAGCCCGCCGCGCCGATCACGGTCATCCTGGACTGGACGCCGGCGGCCCGGTAGCACTCGTGCCGGCGAATACGGGCTATAATCGCCGCAGGACACGCGGTGAATGGCCACCTACATCCATGAGGTCTCCGACTGGCCCAAGTTCCGTTGGGACGAGGGGCGCCTGGCGACCCCTTTGGCTGCAGCCAGGCACCTGCAGGCCGCCTGGTCGGCCAGATGGAGGCGCTGGGCTTCAAGGTCCGAGAGGAAGCGGTTCTCCGCACGCTCACCGAGGACGTGGTGAAAAGCAGCGAAATCGAAGGCGAGAAGCTCGACGTCGATCAGGTTCGCTCGTCGGTCGCGCGGCGGCTCGGAATCGACATCGGCGGGTTGCAGCCTGCGGACCGTCACGTCGAAGGCGTTGTGGAGATGATGCTGGACGCGACCCAGTACTACGACCAGCCACTGACGGCGGAGCGGCTCTTCGGTTGGCATGCGTCGCTGTTCCCCACCGGGCGAAGCGGCATGCATCGAATCACGATCGGCGGGTGGCGTGACGACCGCACAGCGCCGATGCAGGTGGTGTCCGGTCCTGTGGGTCGCGAGCGCGTGCACTTCGAGGCACCTGCGACGGAGCGACTCGAGGGAGAGAGGCAGCGGTTCCTCGAAGGGTTCAACGGCGACACGACGATCGAACCGGTGCTGAAGGCCGCGCTCGCGCATCTGTGGTTCGTGACGATCCACCCGTTCGACGATGGCAATGGGCGGATTGCCCGCGCGATCGCGGACATGTCGCTGGCCAGGTCGGAAGGGAGCTCGCAGCGGTTCTACAGCATGTCGGCGCAGATCCGCGAGGAGCGCGGCGGGTACTACCGCGTCCTCGAACAGACGCAGCAAGGGACGATGGACGTCACGGCCTGGATGGAGTGGTTCCTCGGTTGCCTCACGCGTGCAATTGAGGGTGCCCAAGCTGGGCTCTCAGGCGTCATCGAGAAGGCGAGGTACTGGGAGACGCTCCGCGATGTGCCGCTGACCGAGCGTCAGCGGCTGGTGATCAAAAGGATGCTCGAAGGCTTCGAAGGGAAGCTGACGACGTCGAAGTGGGCGACGCTGACGAAGAGCTCGAACGACACCGCGCTGCGAGACATCCAGCAGCTGGTGGAGCGTGGGATTCTGGTGCGCAACCAGGCCGGCGGCCGGAGCACCAGCTACTCACTCGCGGGCTTGTGAGCACTCGTCCGGGCGGCGTTCCCAGTCACAGCCTCTCTGGCCAGGCCGCGCGCCCGTCGCGGCCACCCGGCGCTGCCCGGCCCGAAGTGCCGCTCTTTCTGTAGTCCCGCCCGAGATCGACCGACCATCTCTCCGCCTTGACGAGGTCCGGGTGGACCGCTGCCCCGAGCGCCGAGGCCTGGTGAATGTCCGGCCCTTCGAGGGCGAATAGCGCACTCGCCGCGTGAAAGACGGCGTAGTAGGTGTGTTCTATGTTGCTGTCGGGGCGGGCCTCGCCGCGGCCTCAGAGCCGTACAACACGACGCCATGCAGCCGCCGGCCGTGGGCCTCGAGCAACCACCGCCTGATCTTGCTCAAGAGCGTCTGGCGGTCCATGCCTGACCTCCTCCCGTCAACGACGTGCCGGTACACCGGCCATCCGCAACACTGCCGGTATGGTCGTGGTGTTGGCGATGGAGCTTCCCGACGTCCTCGGCGAGGAACCGCACCGCCTATCGGCGCGACAGGCGGAAGGACCAGCTGCTGCAGGAGAACGGATATCTGGTGTTGAGGTCGCTCAAGTGCTGCGCGCCGTGCAGCTCCACCGCCAGGCGAGCGTCGTCGCACAGGAGATCCGCTTCCAGCCCTCCCGTGCCGTCGAACGCGATGGGCGAAGAGGCATTCAGCCGGAAGCGGCCTCTCGTTTCACGAAGGACGTTCTTCCCGCCGCCGTGATGAACGCCTCGTCCGGGATGACATCACCGTCGCACCGCCGTGGTGGGAAGCCCGAACGGGCGCTAATACTTCCTATCCTCTCACGCCGGTTCCGTGGGAGCCGCCCGTCGCCCGGTTCGCCTGCGACATCCACGTGGAGGGTGAGGAGTGGCCGTACGATCCGCGCACAATCCTGCGCCGCCAGACGATAGACGGCATGAACGCGTTCGCCGCCGGTTCGCCCCGTTTGCCGCCGGGCCGCCTGACGCGATGGAACCTCCCATCCGGCGAGGCCTTCTCTCCCCTCTGGCGGCCGACCGACCAGACGCTCGCCTTCGCGACCGCGATCGGCTTGGACACGGGGGAATTGGGACCCGCCCTGGGATGGCTGGCCAGCCCTGACACACCGCCCGAACTGTTGCTGGACCGCCCGGGCGACGGCGATTGGGAGTTTCCCGGATCGTGGTCTCCCGACGGGCCGACCGAGGTTCTTCCTGCCGGTCCGTGTGCTGTCTCGTCTCTTCCGCCGGCTCTTCTTGACCGCGTTATACGACGCGTTCGAGGACGGCCACCTCCGGTTCACGGCCTCGCTCCAAGCGCTGTCGGATCCGCACGGCTTTGCCACGTAGTCCAGCAGCGCGGCGATGAGCAGTGCGCCACAGCCCAACGTCTGGACGCCTCGCCGCCAGACTAAGAACGCTCTGCGTTATCCGACGCTGCCCCCCCTGGCACGCCTATGCCCTGGCCAACCGGTGCCGCAAGGCCGGCAAGACGGCACCAGCCATCGACCTGCTCATCGCGTCATGCGCGCGGTATCACGGTTGCACCGGGGCCGGAGCGACAGGGCGCCAGTCCCGTACGTCGCCGCGCCTCACGCGCAATGTATTGTCTCAGTCTCTCACCTGGATGTTCCCGTGCAACAGGGGGCTCGTGAACACATCATCAGGCAGCCAGAAACCGGACTCGCAGAAGTCGCGAGCGGTCTGGAATCCCGCGGTACCTTCGAAGAACATAATCGAGCTGCGATCGGGCTGGGACGCGGCGGATCCTTCGCCATAATCGACGACGCGGAACCAGCTGTCGCGGCCGGCTTGGTGGATTTCCCCCATCCAGTTTGGATGCTCGCTGTCGTTCTTGGTGATCACGCCGCCGACCCAGGCGCGGCGGGTCGCCGGATCGGTGATGAAGCATGTCACACGTCCGTGGAACTCGACCGCAAGGCCTCCCACCGCTGAGGAGAAGTGGAACCTGCCGTCCGCGTCGCCCGAGAGATTCCGCTGCAGTGCAGTGAACGCGAACTGGAAGCGTGCCACCTCGCCAAAAAGCACGCGCTCGAAATGGCCGCCACCACTGGCTCTGGCGGTGACTCCCCCCTCCCCGCTGTGCATGGTCGCCTGGCGGGCCAGGTCGGCCGAGTGTGGCACCGGGTCCGGGCCGATCGGCTGCTTCGGGGCGTCGCAGCCGCTGAGGAGGAGAATCCCCGCTCCGGCCAGGAGACCGGCATTGAGCATCAATCGCCGAGTGCGCCCTCTCATTGATCCCTCCTTGATGACGAGCACCGGCAGAGTGTTCGCCGAGACCAAGATGGGTTTGGCGCTGGAACATCGCAAGCGACAAAGCGCGACAGAGCGCGCCACCGGAGCCCCCGCCGCAGGCAACCGTTGATTGTCGTCGTGGCGAGACCCGTGGATAATAGAGATTCGCAGGCCCGAGTGGCTGGGTGCTCATGCCGGACACAGGTGTCTCGAATCAAGACGGGCCCGATCGGTCACGGGACCGGTTGGAATCGTGGAAGGAGATCGCCGCCTATCTCCGCCGGGACGTCCGGACGGTCCAGCGCTGGGAACGCCGCGACGGACTGCCCGTTCACCGTCTTCACCACAGCAAGTTGGGTTCGGTCTACGCCTACAGGTCCGAACTCGACACGTGGTGGGCTGGTCGCGACTCGACGTTCGCGGCCGACCGGCCTGGCGCGGCTCGATCCACCCAGATCTCCCGGCACTCCGCATGGATCCTCAGCGGGATCTGTGCCCTCATCCTGGCTTTCGGCATCGGGTTCCCGCGCGTTGCGTCGCGAGATGCGCCGTCCAGCCCAGAGTTCCGCGTCTCGTCACTTGCGGTGCTGCCGCTCGCCGACCTTTCCCAGGATCCCGATCGGGAGTACTTCGCCGAGGGGATGACGGATGCGCTCATCGGTCGGCTCTCAACTCTTCGCGATCTCCGCGTCATCTCCCGCACGTCAGTGATGCCATTCAAGGGCGCACCGAAGCCGGTCTTGGAGATTGCACGGGTCCTGAATGTCAACGCGGTGGTCGAGGGGACCGTCCTTCGGGCCGGTGACCGCGTGCGCATCACCGCCCAACTGGTTCGAGCGGACACGGGAGAAATCCTCTGGTCGGGCTCCTACGATCGTGAACTGGCGGACGTCCTGGCGCTGCAGAGCGAGCTGGCCCAGGTGATTGCGAGGCAGATCGAAGCCAGCATGAGTCCGGCGGAGCGCGACCGCCTGGCCAGGACCCGTGCCGTGTCACCCGAGGTGTATGAGAGCTACCTGAAGGGACTGTTCCATCTGCACCGGCGGACGCGAAACCTCGACGAGAGCATCCGCCATTTCGAGGAAGCGACGGCCGGAGACCCGACCTTTGCTCCTGCCTATGCCGGCCTCGCCGCTGCGTACCAAGCTTCGGGCAGCACCGGAGCCGGTGTGCGGCCTGTGGCTGACGCGCACCCTGCGGCGCTGGCTGCGGCGCGAAAGGCCCTGCAGCTCGACCCCGAGCTCGCCAGCGCACATGCGCTGGTCGCATTTGCGTACCAGCAGCAGTGGCAGTGGACAGACGCAGAAGCAGGGTATCGTCGCGCGATCGAGACGGATCCGAACGAGGCCGAGGCGTACTCGGGCCTTGCGGGCCTGCTCACCTGGCTCGGGCGAACCGAGGAAGGGATTGCGTACGCTCGCCGCGCTCGTGATCTCGACCCGCTGGCGGCGGACAGAACGGTGCGCCTCGGCTGGCTCCTGTATCACGCGCGCCAGTACGACGAAGCCATCCGGGAGCTGCGGACCGTGCTGGCGGCCGAACCCGACCATATTGACGCCTTATGGAAACTGGGCTTCGCGCTCGTCGACTCTTTGCGGTTCGGCGAAGCGATCCATGTGCTCGAGCGGCTCGTCCTGCTGTGGGATCGTCATCCGGCCGCGCTCGGTGTCACGGCCAGGGCGTATGGCCGGGCCGGCCACCGAGCCAGAGCTCTCCAGGTGCTGGACGAGCTGAAGGAGCGTGAACGCGTGGGGTATGTGCCTCCCGCGCCGTTCGTCAACTCGTACGTGGGGCTCGGTGATACGGACAACGCGTTGGCCTCACTCGAGCGCGCGTTCCAGGAGCGGTCCAATATCATTCAGTTTCTCAGAACGCATCCCCTCTATGATCCGCTGCGCGCCGACCCGCGGTTTGCCAAGCTGCTCCGGCGTGCCGGGCTGGATTAGTTTGGCTACTTCGCGGTGAAGAACTGACCGCGCAAGTTGCTGAATTGTGTCGCTGGTCGGCGGCCCGGCCGTGACCAACCGTGACGTTTTCGATCATTTGCCTGGCGGATCGCCTTCCACGAACCGATCACCAGCAACGTGTCGCTGTGGCGGGGGGCGTACGTCGTATAACCCGCATTCCGTTAACTGTGGCAAGGGGAGCGAAGGGGCGCCGAACGGGCGCCGAACGGGCGCCAATGCTTCCGATCCTCCCGGCGTCATCGTCGCTTGATCGATCAGGTTCACGAGCGGCTCGAGATGCAGCGGGCTCGGCATCGAGATGTCCTACCCGCGATCGTTGTTGTACGTGCCGAGCGCAACCTCGTTGAACCCGTCGATGTTGATGACGAGATCGAATTGCTGTCCCAGCGAGAGGAGATAGGCGAGCACCAGCAGCTGCTCCGGCTGCTTGTAGCCCTCGTGGCCGAGGCAGAGCGGCACGACCTCGCGCCCGGCGAATCGCGGACTCCACTCCAGCAGCGCCGCCAGCCTCGGCGCGCCCTGGTCGCAGCATTGCCTGGCGACCGAGCCCCCGAAGATCCCGACGAGCAACTGGCGGTCCGACGTCCGGTGGAACGGAAACGGATGCGGCGACCCGAACCCGATGTTGTTCGTCTCGGGGCGGACTCCCGGCCTGTGAATCGGCCCGAAGTAGGGGTGCAGCGCTTCGGCCGTCAGCGCGCCCGGTTTCCTCGATGAGCGGCGCCGAGCGGGCGTGCACGTAGAAGGGCCGGCCGGTCTCGAGATAATAGGCGGCCAGCCCCACGATCTCGGCGACAACGACGAACACGACGACATTGACGAGAACGAGCGCGAGACGGCCTCGCATCCGCGAGTCCATCGCCGACGCGCTCGCCAGGTCGCAGCCCGGGATCCGCATCAGAAGACGGTGTGGACGCACGGTGCAATCACGCTGCGACCATGATCATGAGTGCGCCGGAGATCGTAGCTTCGTGATCCATCCGCAGTGCGGGCGCCGGCTATTATGCCAGAGACGATCACCGGGTGAGCCGTGCAGCGCGGCCGTGCTGGCGCCGTGCACGGGTCCGCCGGGCGTCGCCGCTAATCCGGAATCGCCGCCTCGACCAGGTTTGCCAGCAGCGTCAGCGACTCCTGCCACCCGAGAGCGCACGCCTCCGGCGGGATGATGTCGGGGAGCCCCTCCTGCACGATGTGCACCTCGGTCCCGACAGAAACCTTCTGCAGGCTCACCGTGACCTTCATCTCGCCCGGCAGGTTCGGGTCGTCGAACCTGTCCGTCCAGCGAAGGCGTTCGTTCGGGACGAGCTCGAGGTACTCGCCGCCGAAGGAATGGCTCCGGCCGGAGGTGAAATTGGTGAACGACATCTTGTACGTGCCGCCCACTCGTGGATCCAGATGGTGGACCTTGCCAGTGAAGCCGTGCGGCGGCAGCCACTTGACCATGGCGTCCGGGTCCAGGAACGCGCGGTAGACCCTCTCGGGCGTCGCACGCAGCACCCGGTGGAACTGAACACTGTACGGCATGACCTGCTCCTCGCCGGCATCTCATGGTGCCGTCCCTATTCTGCTCATTGGACTGGCAGTCCTGGCGAAAATCATCGGGTGGGCGGACCTGAAGGTCCGCCTCTACGTACGTCCTCCATACGTCCGTTCCTGCATCCGCTCTGACGGTCCGCCTCTGCAGCCGGCCTCCATCCGTCCGTTTCGCGTCCCATCCGTTTCGCATCCCGTCCGTTTCATCTGTCCGTCTTCCATCCGTTCCGCGGGAGAACGGCCTCGTATAATCACCGGTGGGACATCTGATGGAGCGCGGGTGAGCGACCACGAAGAAGATTTCGCCACGCTGTTCGAAGCGTCCGTCAAGGCACGTCGACTCGAGCAGGGCCAGACTATCGAGGGGACCATCGTCGCGCTCGGATCGGAAGTGGCCTTCGTCAGCGTCGGAGGGAAGAGCGAGGCGCAGATTGCTCTCGCCGAGCTGAACGGCGACGACGGCGAGATCGCGGTGTCGATCGGCGATCGCATTCAGGCGATCGTCGTCTCGACCAGTGGCGGCGTCACGCTGTCGCGCAAGGGCGTGCGCAATGCGGCGACCTTGCGCGAGCTGGAGAACGCATTCCGAGCCGGGCTCCCGGTGGAAGGCAAGGTCGAGAGCGCCATCAAGGGCGGCTACGAGGTGCGCCTCGCGCGCGAGCGTGCCTTCTGCCCGCTCTCGCAGATCGACGTCGTACGCACCGTCGACCCCGCGGTCCACGTAGGCAGAACCTACACCTTCCGCATCATCGAGTACAAGGACGGAGGCAAGTCCATCGTCGTCTCGCGGCGGAAACAGCTCGAAGAAGAACAGCAGGCGAACGCGGCGGCCGTGCGTGCGTCGATCGTGCCTGGCGCGGTGTTGCCCGGCCGGGTTGTGTCCGTGCCCGACTTCGGCGCCTTCGTCGATCTCGGCGGCGGCATCCAGGGCCTTCTTCACGTGTCCGACATGAGCTGGTCCCGCGCCACGACGCCGGGCGCGGTGGTCGCCCCCGGCGATCGGATCACGGTCAAGGTCCTGCGCGTGGACGAAGGCTCGGGAAGGATCTCGCTCGGGCTGAAGCAGCTGGAAGACGATCCGTGGAACACCGCGGCCACGACCTATACCGTGGGGCAGGTGCGGAACGGTCGCGTGACGCGGGTAACGGAGTTCGGCGCCTTCGTGGAGCTGGAGCCCGGCGTCGAAGGGTTGGCGCACGCGTCCACGTTCCCGCCCACCGGCCGGTCCGGTGCCTGGGCCGAATCGGTGCCCGTCGGCGCGACCGGAGCGTTCGAGATCCTCAGCGTCGACTTCGCGCAGAAGCGCATCGGCCTCGCGCGGGTCGAGGAGGGATCCTCACGGGCCTCTGGTGCGACCACACCACAGGACGCTCTCGCTCCCGGCACGATCGTGACCGGGAAGGTCGAGCGTCACGAGCGGTTCGGTGTGTTCGTGTTCCTCTCGCCGGGGCGAACGGGCCTGATGCCCTTTTCCGAGACCGGCCTGGATCGCGATGCGGACCTGGTGAAGGCATTTCCGATCGGGAGCGAAGTCGAGGTGGCGGTGCTGGAGGCGGACCCCGGCGGCCGGCGTATTCGCCTCAGCAGAAAAGCCGTGGCGCAGCAGCGCGAGCAGGCGGAGCTGCGCGAGTACGCCGCCAGGCCGGACGCCACGCCGGCCGCGTCGCTGGGCTCGCTGGCGGACAAGCTGCGAGACGCGCTCAAGGGGCGTTGACGGTCCAGGTCAGAGCGTCTTCAGATACTCGAGCAGCGCTCCCGCGGGCGATTGCAGGATGCGACTCTCGATCTCGCGCCGGATCCAGCCCTGAGGTCTGGGGACACAGCGACGCGCCAAACGTGTGGCCGCCGTTCGCCTTGCCGGGCACCGCCGTGTCGTACTCCTTGACGAGCAGGATGTCGTTCGGGCCGTATCGCGCCTTCGGCCGCTCGGCCCATTCGAAGCCGACGAGCGCCTGGTCGTAGTGCAGGTTGCCACGCAGGAAACGTTGCGGACGCGTGGACGGGCACGGAGCTGCCCCAGGGTGGGCACCGATCCGTTGTGCAGGTACGGCGCCTGCGCCCAGATGCCGTGCGGCATGGCGGCCTTGTACCCGCTGGTCCCGTCGACTACGCGCCTCAGGGTATCGCGGAAATACTCGTCGAGCTGTGTCCGGGGGGCTGCTCGTGTCTTGGGCGGGCAATCTGCGCTGTGGCGGGGGCGTACGTCGTATAGCCCGCATTCCGTTCACTGTGGCGAGGAGAGCGAAGGGGCGCCGAATGGGCGCTAATCGCGCAATCCGTCCTGCGACCGCGCAAGGGTCGCAACTGCCGCCGGAACCGCGGCTGTGTCGGTCATGGCGGAATCGTCGCACCGGGGTGGCGGGGCGTGCCGTCGCCTGGAGCTCGCGTCCGTTCAGCGCGGCAGTCGTCGGGACGAAGCCCCGACACTCCGGCGCAGAAGCGCGGCCCTTCCGCGTGCCCGAGCCGAAGCTCTGGCGAACCCGCGTCAATAGTCCCGCCGAGGCCCTGCGACGGCGACGACATGCTGCCCTCGCGTGGCATGTACCCTGGCCGTCGCAGGATCTCAGTCGAGGGAGAGACCTTACCTCGACGTCGAATCGTCGACGGTCCAGTTGAGGACGATGACCACTCGCGACGAGGTCTCTTCTGGAACCACGCTGACCAGGAAGCGCCTGCCATCACGGCTCGGCACGAAGCTGTTGCGCACGCGTTCGATGGGGGCGTTGGTCTGAAACTGCGGGCGTGGCAGACCGGACATGAAATCCGGAGACGTCTGAACGTCGACGGCCATCAGCACGCCATCCATGCCGAGGTAGAACAACTCGCGCCCATCGGCGCGCCACACCGGCTGCGCCCCTGGGTTCGTCGACACCAGCCATCGTTGGTCCGACGCCGGAAAAGTCTCGACAAAGACCTGCGGCGAGCCCGATTCGTTTGAGGTGTAAACCATCCAGCGTCCGTCAGGAGACAGTCTGTGCTCCGCCTCCTGGAATCTGGTCTGGCGAAATACCATCGGCTGCCGGTCCCCGAACAACGGCAGGACATACATGTCGGCGAATGTCGCAGGCGAGAAGCTGAGATAGGTGACGAATCGTCCGTCGGCAGACCAGCCAAACGGCACCGCACCGCTCGTGACCAGCACTTCTTCGCTGCCAGCGCCGGTTGCCGGCTTCCGCACCAGCGCGCCCACACCGCCTCCCCGCATGAAGAGAATATCGCGTCCATCCGGCGACCAGACAGGGTAGTTCTCCGGTATCGGATCACTGGTGAGCCGCGTTTCCGAACCGCGTTGGAGATCCAGCAGCCAGATGTCCCCAGCCCGCCCGACCGCCACCCTCGTCTCATCCGGCGACAGCGCCGGCGCGTCGTATTCACCAGGATTACCAACAACGCCCAGCCGGCGCCCGGCGCGATCGAACCACGTGAGCTGGCGGCGGGTGCGGGAGGTGATGCGGTATGCGAGCGTTCCTGTGTCGGAGATGGCCACGCTCTCGACGTCGTCGGCCACAGGAACGGGTCTTCCCTCGAGCTCCACACGCTCCAGGTCCAGGTACTGTGCCCGGAGCAGTCCGCCATCGCGAAACAACACCAGCCCCGAATCACTGATCGCTTCCGGCGCCACAGGCAACGGCACTCGGATTCGCGCCATGGAATCCACCGACCCGACGTAAGTGCCCGAGTTCGGCCCTGCCGCTCCCGCCCAATAGGTGAACCGCCGGCCGTCGGGGAGAAAGCGCGGGGTGTAATGCCCGAATTCTTCCCAACTCGGATCGAGCGTCGTGACCGGCCGGGGTTCGCCGCCGTCCGCCGGAACACGGTGCAGGGGGCCGAATGCCTGCGCATACACGATGTCGCCGTCACGGCTCCATGCACCGGCTGCGCCGCTGGCGGGTGCCACCACATCGCACACGGTCAGAATCGGTCCGCCGCCCACGGGCATGCGCTTCAGCTTGCCGCCGGCGAAAAACGCCAGCGACAGGCCGTCGGGCGCCCAGAACGGCGCGTACGCGCTTTCCGTTCCCCGGAGCATCGATGGTTCGAGCGCATCGAAACGTCGAACCCACAGGACGTCCTCACCCGTGGGCCCCGGCGCCACGTACGCGAGCTGCTCGCCGTCCGGCGACAGCGCGAGCTCGTTGTTTCCGAGGTTGCGGCTTTGTGGCAGGGCCATCTCGAAGCGCACGGACGGCTGCGGGACGGCCGTCGAGCGGATGTAGCCCACGCTCGTGATCGCCGCCAACCCCACGCCGGCCAGCAACCCCGCGAATGCGTCCCGGAGTCGTCGGGGCGATCGCGCCCACGAATCAGCGGCAGACGGAGATGCGAATGCCTCCTCGAGCTCGAGTCGGGCATCGGCGATGTCGGCGAGCCGGCGCTTGCGATCCTTGTGCAGGGAACGGCGAAGCAGTCGTTGAACGGCGGCAGGCGTCTCCGCAGGCAGCGTGCTCCACTCCGGCTCTCGCGTGATGATGGCGGACAACGTCGTGGCCAGACTGCCACCCGGGAACGCGCGCCGGCCCGTCACCATCTCGTACAGCACACACCCGAACGCCCAGATATCGGTCCGCCGGTCGACGCTCTCACCCCGGGCCTGTTCCGGACTCATGTAGGCGGCGGTGCCGACGATGAGCCCGCCCTGTGTGATCGCTGACGCGGTGAGGGTGGGCGACATCGACACGTTCGACGCAGCGGGTCCCGCAGGCGCGTTCGTCTTGGCGAGACCGAAGTCGAGCACCTTCACGGTGCCGTCCGGACGTACCTTGATATTCCCGGGCTTCAGGTCACGGTGGATGATGCCCTGTTCATGCGACGCTTCGAGGGCGTCGGCGACCTGGGTCGCGATCGATACCGCCTCCTGCATCGGAACGCGTCCGCGCGCCAGGCGATCCGCCAGCGTGGGCCCGTCCACGAGCTCCATGACGATGGCGGTCTGGCCGCCGGCGCGTTCAACACCGTAGATGGCAGCAATGTTCGGATGATTCAGAGCGGCGAGCGTCCTCGCCTCCCGCTCGAACCGCGCGAGCCGATCGGGATCATTGGCGAGCGATCCCGGCAGCACCTTGACCGCGACTTGTCGCCGCAGGTTGGTGTCTGTGGCCCGATAGACCTCGCCCATACCACCGGCGCCAATCTGCGCGATCACTTCGTAGGAGCCGAGGCGGGTACCGGGGGCGATCATTCAACGGAACCGGTGAAGATTCTACAGGCAAAATTCAGCCGACGCGCTCTCCGCCGACCGCCCGTGCACGGAGGCCGCGGTTGAGGTTGACGCCGTTGGGGCGCGCACCTGGTGGAGCTGCTGCTCGAGAAGGAACAGGTGTGCGAGGTGCTGGGCGATCGCCGCTAGCAGCAGGAGACGCTCGATCGCCTGCTCGCGATCCTGGAGCCGATGGGCGACCGTCCGGAACTCACCGTCGCCTACACGCGCCAGGCGGAACTGCTCGCGGCGGCGGGCCAGTTCGACGAGGGGGAACGCCGGCTGGATCAGGCGCTCGCGCTCAGCCGCCGCCTCGACGACCGCGGGCGAGCGCGACACGCTCCGCAGCAAGAGCTTTCTGTTCTGGCTGCAGCGGCGGGGTGAGGAGGCGCTCGAGGCGGTGGATCGCGCCCTGGCCCTGGATCGCGACTCGGGCGATCCCGATCGGATTGCCGGCGATCTCACGAACCGCGGCGCCATCCTCCGCAGCCTCGGCCGCTTCGACGAGGCCATCGCCTCGCTGGAGGAGGCCGTCCGCGTGACGGCGCCCGAGGCCGGCCCGGGGGACCTGAGCCGCCACGTCGAAGCGCTCTACGTCCTGCACACAATCTATCGGGACCAGGGCGACCTTCACGGCGCGGAGCCCGTACCTGGCGCGAGCGCTTGAGATCGCCGGTGAAGACCGCTTCCGCCTCCAGGTGCCCTTCCCGATGTCGGCGATGGCCAACCTGCTCCTCGAGCGCGGCGAGATCGATCGTGCCGTGGATCTGTTCCGCCGCGCCATCGAGCTGAGCCGCCAGGCGCGGTATGCGTTCGGCCTCGCGCACAACCTCCGCGGCCTCGGCGAGGTTCTGCTGGGGCTGGGCCGCGGCGACGAGGCGCTCCCGTACCTCCGCGAGGCCGCCGACCTCGCGAGGCGGCTCGTGGACCGCGAG
>CAZDLW010000115.1:0-16206 GCA_964505975.1 uncultured Bifidobacteriaceae bacterium
TTAGGGTGTTTTGTTGCATTTAGTGGCTACACGGTGAATCTGCCGAGTGGGGGTGGCTGGGCCGGGAGCCCGCGGCGGCGCCGGCGAGAGCGGTGAGCGCGGGCTCAGCCTGCGGCGACCAGGACAGCGAGAGCCGCGATGATGACGATGACCCCGACGACGACGATGCCCTCGGCGATATCACGAATGTCGAGACAGTCGCCGCGGGCTCTCGCACACGTTGTCAACCTGCAGAAGCGGCGTATCGGCGATTTGGCCAGGCTGCGCCGCTTGTACGGCAAAGACTCCTGGCGGAAGATGAAAGGCAGCGCGCGGATACTGCGGAACGGTCGGATTCGCCTCGCTGAACTGCATTGGCATGAAGCGCACCATCGTCGGCGCAGGTCGCAACGACAGGGACGGTCCACTGCAGGTGGTGTCCGGGCCAGCCGGAAGAGAGAGCGTTCACTATGAGGCGCGCCGCCGAAGAAAGACTCTCCGCCGCCTACAAGGACGTTCACGCGCGCCGCGGCCGTTTCGACGTCCGGCTCGAGTGCACCGATCGGCATTCCAGAGCGTTCTGCACCCGAACGGCTCGAGCCGGGGGTCAAAAAGTCACGCTGGCGTTGTTCGAGCAGGTGGTCGTCCCGGCCTCGCAGACCCGATAGGTGTAGCTGCCGCCGCCTCGCGCGTTGATATGGTCGGTATAGGAGCCGCTATTGGCGACCGAGGCGACCTTCACGTTGTTGCGGAAGACGTCCACATTCGCCGACGTGGCTCCACTCCATGACAGGTTGGCCTTCTGAAGCCCCTGCACCTTGTAGCCCGCCGCCGAGAGCGTCATCGCGGCTGCGGCATGGGTGGTGGCCGACGCCTCGTTGGAATAGGCGGAGTCGCCGCCGGCGTTGTATGCCCGCACGCGATAGGTGAAACTCGTGGAGGCCGGCAACCCCGTGTCGGCGTACTCGGACACTCCTGCTCCCACCACGGCAATCTGGCCGAAGTTGGTACAGGACGAACCCGCGCAGCGTTCGATCTTGAAGCCCCACTCGTCTGTCGAGTTGTCTGTCCAGCTCACGTCGATGCGGCTGGAGGACACGGCCGTGGCCGTCAGGCCGCTCGGCTGAGCGGGGGGCACCTCCGGCTCTGTCATGGCAGATGCCGTATTGGAATAGTTCGAGTCGCCGCCTGCGTTGTACGCGCGCACACGGAAGGTATAGGTGGTCGAAGACGTGAGTCCCGTGTTGGAGTAGGTGGTCACACCGCTTCCCATGACGGCGATCTGGACGAAGTCGGTACAGGACGGACCCGTGCAGCGCTCGATCTTGAAGCCCGACTCGTTTGTCGAGTTGTCCGTCCAGCTCAGGTTGATGCGGCTGGCGGACACGGCCGTGGCCGTCAGGCCGCTCGGGGCCGCGGGCGGATCAGGAACCCCCGGCGGGGCCGCATTGGCCGCGTTCACCAGTCCGTAGCCGTAGAGGCTGTCGAGCCCGGACGCGCCCAGGTCGTCGGCCGTGGTCTGCATCCGCTCGCGGACCTCGTCATTGATCCGTCCGTTCCCGTTGGCGTCGGCGATGCCAGACGCGATGACCAGCGCGGCAACCCCGGCGACGTGCGGGGATGCCATGGAGGTCCCGCTCAAGGTCGCGTACCCGCTCGCGGTGCAGTGCGCACAGCTCCCGGTTGGAACCGTGGAGTAGATGTTCGCGCCCGGCGCGGCAAGCTCCGCCTGGGGGCCCCGGCAGGAGAAATTGGCGATGTTGTTGTTGCTATCCGTGGCCGTCACTGCGATGACCGAGTCATAGCGGGCCGGGAACGCGATCGACGTGCAGGTGCCGATGATGCTCGTGCGGTTGCCCGCCGCGGCGACGTTCACGAGCCCCATTGCCTCGGCGTTGTCGTAGGCCGCCTTGACGGTCGGCCCTGGATCCGATTGCGTGCCGAAGCTGCTGTTGGTGACCTGCCCTCCCGCTTCGATGCACGCCTGAAGCGCGGCAATCGCGTTGCTCGTGTAGCCCTGGCCGTTCTGATCGAGAATCTTGTACGCGAGCACCAGGGCTTCCGGTGCGACGCCGACCACGCCGATGCCGTTGTGTCTCGCGAGCAGCGAGCCGGTTACATGCGTGCCATGGCCGCGATCGTCAAAGGGGTCAGGGTCGTTGTTGACGAAGTCGTAGCCGCCGTAATAGTTCTGGAACAGGTCCTGGTGTGCGTACGCAACTCCCGAGTCGATCACGCACACTTTGACGCCGTTGCCCTTGTTTCCCCCGGCATGCACGATGCCGGAACCGATGCGCTTCACGCCCCAGGACGCATCGAGCTCGGCGTCGATTTCGAAGACCTCAGCGTCGGGGTCCACGCTGGTGACGTTCGGGTTGTTGCGGAGACCCTGCAGCGCCACCTGCGGCACCTCCGCGGCAATCGCAGGCACCAGCCAGTACGTATGCAGAATCGTTCCCCCACCGGCCTGAACCAGCGCCTGTTCGTTCGCGCCGGGAGGCTGAGTGAAGCCGATGATGACGCGGACCCGCTGCTGGCCCGGAGGCTGCCCCTGCGCGTGCAGCGTGTACGCGCTGAGGGCGAGCACGACGCCAACAAGGCCGTATACCCGAACTCTGGTAGCAATCATGACCTTTCCTCATCGCGCTTCAGGGTGAACGATCGGGTCGCCGGCTACAGTAACAGGTCACATCCCCGGCACATCGTGCTCGCAGGCACATGGCGGACACCATGAGCACGGGATTCCGGGGGTTGTGCCGTACGGAGACTTACGCGCCCTTGGGCAAGCTGCTTGCCAGCGTGGGCCGTCAGACGCAAGCCGTTTTGTTTGAAGTGACTTACCGTCCTAGAGAGGACCCTTCGGCGTGGCGTCTCACCGGCGGAATTCCGTCCGCCGGTGGCAAAGTCGTATGGACGCAGGCGGACTTTCTCGTCTCCCCAGCGCTCGTTCGAATCGGGACGTAGCGGCGACCGAGCCTCAACTTGATGCGATTACTGTTGATCAGAATCAGGTCGTCCGCGATCCGTCGAATGGCAAGATGCTGCGGAACGACGACGAGCCCGGAGCTGCGCTGCGCCTGCACGAATTCGCGAAAGTGTCGAGGCATGGTCGTCCGGTCGTGCGTCACAAGGATGCGGCCATCGCGTGCGGCGAGCGCGAGGACTTCCTGATCGGCGAGGCCAGTCAGGCCTGCTGCCGTGGCGGTTCTGAAGTCGATAGCGGGCACGCGCCTCAGCCACGGCCTAGACGATGATCTGATTCAGATCCGCGTCGGCCTGGAAGCGAACTGGCATTCAGCGCGTGAGCGGCGTCTGCTTCTTGGCGTCAGCCAGCTTCTGGTAGAACATCGGGTCCGCATCACGGGCTGCCTGTCGCGCGGCTGCGAGGTCTTTCCGCCCACTCTGGCATCGTGCGACCAGAGATCATGGCCCTCGCGGCGGGATGGGCGGCGATTCACCGTCGTCGATTGGGCGGTTGGTGACGCTCAATTCAATGATGGCTATTCACAAACGGTCTGTCGGTGGTCTCTCTTCCGAAGCCGGCATCGCAGTTGGAGTGGGCGACTCCAGGCCGGGGTGGCGCATCGCGGGTCGACGGCTGAAGTCTGGTGAGGGCGTGGCCGGTGCTGTATGAAGCAGAGCACTGGTATGAGGCACTCGGGCCGGCGCGTGAGGCGCGCAACAGACTCCCGTAACAAGGAGTCACGCACATGCATCCAGGAAGTGAACACCGAGCTGGGGTGCGGGACCCAGCTCGGCTTGCCAGATGCAATTCCTCTATTGCTCTTCCGCCGGCGTGGCTGGCCTGTTGGGTACCGGCACCTGCACGGCCCGCCTGGGCCTGACGATGCCGCGCGCCAGATCCTCCGCAATGGCCAGATCCTCGGCCCGCTCGGCACTGAGGGCATTGGGCAGCCCGTAGTTGCCTTCGTGGCACTCGTAGGGCAGCAGCACGCCGCCGTCGAGCGGCGTGAGCGGCATCGACATCGTGAACGGCCGTTCGTAGGTCACCGGATCGTCCACGGTGAACTGGTACTGCAGGACGTCCTCGGCCACACGCTTGAAGCGCTCCGTGATCACCATCCGGTCACTGTGACGGAGCCCGTTGCCGTTGCCGCCGATGCTGGTCTTGTCCGTCAGGTTCGTCGTGAAGACGACGAGCTCGTCGCCTTCCCAGCGAGCCCGTGAATCCCCGAGATACTGGCGGATGCCCTGGCCGATGTGCGGGCGGCCGTCCGTGTAGAAGATCCGGGTGTCGTGAATCATCTCGTAGCTGAACGCCACCACGCCCGGCGCCTGCACGATGCGGTTGCCGTTGCCGTACACGACGCGCAGCACGGAGCCCACGATGCCGCGGGTGATGCAGCGATCGTACAGCGTGAAATCCTCCGTCGTGTCGAAGGGGCCATCGCCGAAGGAGCCACGGTCGCGCGACGCGCGGCGCGTCACCGCCGCCGGCGTGAACGCGGGCATGCTGCCGTCCGGCGGATCGACGATGAGGGACGTCTGTCTGAAGGCGCGGCGGGCGAAGTCGTTGCGGAACGCGCCGATGTCGTTCTCGGCTCTCTGGATACCCCGCTCGACCTGCTTGACGCGCTCGGCAAACGCGTCGTCGTTCAGATAGAGATTGTTCCCGTGCTCTTTGGGCCGCTCGCGCGGGATGCCACTGGTGTCGTCGCTGCTCCAGACGCCCTGGAGATCCGGATCGCCCCACGGCGTCCGGGGCACAGTGTAGGGGATGGGCGGACCGCCGTTGTGCGCCGTGATCACGAGCGGCGGAGGCGTGTGGCCCTGGCCAGAGACCGACAACGTCGCGATGCCCGCGCACACGGCGGCAACGCAGAGAAACAAAACGACGCGCTTTGCCATGCTGGACTCCTCAGTCTGCCCGCGCGCTGCCCGACCGTACGTCGAGTGCCCTGGTCCGGTGGCATTGGGCACGGGGATTATAGCGAGATTCCCCGCTGCTGACGTGGACATCCCCTATCTTGGCGAGTTCCGGTGGTCGCATAGCCCGGGCGACCCGCCAGGGCCGCGCCGGGGATTCCAGGAAGACTCGAGCTATGCGAAAGATGCGTCGTCGACTGACATCAGAGGCGGGCGTCGCCCTCATCCAGGTGGGGGTCGCAATATTGATGCTCACCGGGTTCGACCCGGCCTGGTTTCATGCCCAGGACCGGCAGTCCGGCAAATTCGAAATCCAGATCGTCAACCTGATGGGCTTCCGTGTCGAAGGGATGCAAGGAAACGCTGTGCGGGGCACGATCACCGCCAGCCCTGGCGAGCTCAGCGCGTCGCACGACATGGTGGACGACGCCACCTCACTGGTGCGGATCATCCAATTGATTCGATGACGCGCTCTTAATTCAACGTCTCTCCCGGGAAGCCCGTGCAGCCGTGAGCGGCGTCGTCCGATCGAAGGGCCCGACATGCAGGTGCTACTGCTGGCGCAGCGGGGCCTTCCGCATGTTCCGCACGTTGTGAATCACCAGGTAGCTGCGAAACGCCGCCATCCCCCACAAGCCTGCGGCCGCCACGCGCGGATACTTCCGCCCGACGGTGAGATTCCAGGCACTGATCGCCGCGCCATCCATGACGGCGCCCAGCGTGATCATGGGACCAGGTGTCGCATCGAATGGACGCAGCAGTGGGTTGGACTCGCGCAGGTGATACCTCGAGAGCGCATGATAGGTGCTGGCCCAGTCCGCGGCCGCGGCGGCCCCGGCAACCATCGTGGGCAGTTTCAGACTGCTGCGGTCCTCCGCGAATGCCGCCACGGGCAGCAGCAGACATGCACCGATCGCGGTGGCGAGCACCCACCGCAGACGCCAGACAGGTATCATGGGTCCCACTGTGGCGGCCGACGATTATACGCAGATTCCTGCCGGGCGTCGTTCCTGCACGGTGGATGCACCGCCGACATCCGATCAGCGTGACGTGCCGCACGATCCGCTGATGTTCGACGTTTCGGACCGCCGCGCGCGCGGCAACACCCCGCGTGCGGATGGGCCGGCTGAAGCCGGCCCCCACGTACCTACAGCCGGCCCCCACGTACTTCGTCTGCGACGATCCGGATTCCCCGCATGTCCACCGGCAGCATGACGCCTCGCGTGAGGCTCGGCACGGATGTCCTTCTCGATTCGGCACGCCTGCACGGCGCCCGCATCGGCATCGTCTGCAACCATGCATCGGTGAACGGTGCGCTCGATCACGTGATCGACCGTGCCGCCGGCACGGACGCGTTCACGGTGGCCGCGATCTTCGGGCCTCAGCACGGCTTCAGGTCGGACGTACAGGACAACATGGTCGAGACGCCCCACGCACACGACGCGTGGAGGCGCATCCCGGTCTACTCCCTGTACAGCGAGACACGGGAGCCAACCGCAAAGATGCTCCGCGGCGTGGATGCGCTCGTGATCGACCTCCAGGACATCGGCGCACGCATCTATACGTATATCTACACGATGGCGAACTGCCTGCGCGCCTGTGCCCGCCACAATGTCCCGGTCGTGGTGTGCGACCGGCCGAATCCCATCAACGGCGTGGACGTCGAGGGATCGCTCCTCCGGGACGGCTTCGAGTCGTTCGTGGGCCAGTTTCCCATTCCCATGCGGCACGGCATGACGATTGGCGAGCTGGCCCGGCTGTTCAACGGGCACTTCGGACTTGGCGCCCCGCTGGAGGTGGTCGCCATGGAGGGCTGGGAGCGCGGCATGTACGCGGACGATACGGGTCTGCCGTGGGTCATGCCATCCCCGAACATGCCGGCGCTCGACACGGCCATCGTGTTTCCGGGAACCGTGCTGTTCGAAGGGACGCTGCTCTCGGAAGGGCGCGGAACCACGAGGCCCTTCGAGCTGGTGGGCGCTCCGTGGATCGACGCAGAGCGCTTTGCACGCGACATGAACGCGCTCGCGCTGCCGGGCGTGCGCTTCAGACCGGCGGTGTTCGAGCCGATGTTCCAGAAACACGCGACACGCACCTGCGGCGGGTGCCAGATTCACGTGACCGACCGCGACGCGTTCAAGCCGGTCCTCACCGGCGTGGCGCTCATGGCCATGTTCCGGCGTTTCGATCCGCAGGCATTCGAGTGGCGGCCGCCGCCGTACGAGTACGAGCACGACAAGATGCCGATCGATATCCTGGCGGGGTCGAGCCTGCTGCGCACACACATCGAGTCCGGCATGCCAGCGGAGGAGATTGCCGACGGGTGGCGCGAAGACGAAGTAGCATTCCGGCGCCTGCGCGCCGAGTATCTTCTCTACTGATCGTGCACGTCCAGGGTCCCGCCGCGTAGAACCCGCGGTCAGTACACACCGACCTCGTCAATCCAGATGGTTCCTCTTGTACCCGGCTTGACGGCGGCAGCGTCGAGGACGAACACGATGGCCCGCACCCGTGCAAGATCGAGGCGGCCGTCCGTGTTGCGATTAATCGATCGCAGCCGCGCAAACGGCAGCGCGACGGTTCGCCATTCTGGCGAGGCACGGACGGACGCGAACCACGATTCCGTCCCTTCGTCCATGGAAGCGGGATTCTCGTCCCGCACCTGTGCCCAGATCCGATACTCGCCATCGGCCCGAATCCTCAGCACCAGCCCCGTGTAGCCGCTGAGATCCTGATCGGCAGCGCGGACGAGGGCACTGAAGGGGTGCGGCCGATCCGTCGAGGGCTCGGCCAGGTGGAAGGTCAGACGGGCTGCACCTCCCCGGTCCACTCCACCATGCGGATCGAACGCCGGTTGTTCGGCGAAGGAGGCTGCATCGGCAATCGCGTCGAACGAACTGCCATCCTCGAACGTATCGATGACGAGTACTGGCCGCGGCGGAGGAGGCTCATCCGGCCAGGCCGCCTGCGCGCGGCGCCGGGATGCGGTCAGGTCGTCGAAGACGTAGATGGGATTGGAGAGCACCCAGGGTGGCTCCCATCCGGGCACGAACACCTCGACGCGATAGACGCCAGGCTCGACATTCTCACGCACGACGGCCCCGGGCCGCTCCTCGATCACCCGCCCATCGTGAATGAGCCGTACCAACGCCCCTGACGGCATCGCGCCGCCCGCGCGCAACGTGATCCCTGCACCGTACGGCACGATGTCACCCATCGTCCATTGGTGCCCCTCCTGCTCGACCACGAACGAAAAGCCGCTGGCCGGCGCCAGCGCGTCGATGCCGACGTATCCGCGGCCGCGGGACAACGCATCCAGCAGTGCCGCCGTGTCGCGTTCCACGTCGCCGCTCGGAGCACGATCGAGGAGTACGTGATTCCGCATCACCGTGAACAGAGACCGATAGGACGGGAAGTCGAACCCTGTCTGTCCGGCAATCGGCACCCTGGCGTGAGCGTCGAGCCCGGCAATGCCAGGAACCTCCCGCTCCTGCAGAAGAGTGTCCCAGCGCTCGAGCGTGTCACGCGGCGGCGTCAGGATCGAGAGCAGTGCGTAGCGGGCATTCAACGGGTACATCGCCGCTGCTCGCGCCAGGCGCAGCGGACCCGCGACTCTCCACTGGCTGTCGCCATTGAGGAGCTCGATGCCCCAGTTCCCGGGCTCGGACCAGCCAGCCCATTCGAACTCCGTTCGAGGTGTCACGGGATGTGCGGCAAACGCGACGCCGCCGAGGTCGCGCACGTCCATCAACGCGTCGCGCACGTCGCCGGAGAACCGGTACACGGGGTCGGAAATGCCGAGTCCGAGGACGTGCCCGGCATCGGTGGAGATCTCGGCCCCCACGAGAACGAGCACATTGTCGTGATAGCCCTCGATCCGCTTGGCTTCCAGTGTGTCGTGATCCGTAATCACCAGGAACTGCAGGCCAGCCTCCCGCGCCGCAGCAATGACCTCGCCGGGGGAGCCGCCGCCGTCGGAATGGGTCGTGTGGACGTGCACGACTCCCGCCACGCGAACGTATCCGTCGGCTGGTTGCGGACCTTCCACCGGCAGAGGGGACCATCGCGCGATGCGAACGGCATAGACGGACGCCAGCGCAACCACAACCGCGAGCACACTCAACCACGGGCGCCGTCTGGTCACAGCGCGCTCCTGGTCGCGACCGTTCGCGCCGTCCGGCGAGGTGAGTTAGGCATCAGGCTTCACGTAACAAGCGGGGCACGCGCAGCGCGGCGCCGGGCGCCGGCGTTCGCGTACCGGGCGTCCAATTGTGTTCCATCGGCGCGGCCAGCAGCATGACCTATCTCGTCTTCGCAATACCGGGCGCCCTCGTCTCCTGTACCGTTGGCGGCGTCAGGTGGTGCTCGGTCAGGTGCGCCTTCAGCAGTTCGAACGCAGCCACTGGCGTTTCGGCGCGATCGACGAGGCGAAGGTCGCCGGCACTGATGGCGCCCCAATCCGCCAGCGGTTCGAGGTTGAGGATGGGATCCCAGTACTCGGCCCCGTACAGGATGATCTGGATCTGCTTGGCGAGCTTCTCGGTCTGCATCAGCGTGAGAATCTCGAACATCTCGTCGAGCGTGCCGAAGCCGCCGGGAAAGACCACCAGCGACTTGGCAAGGTAGGCGAACCAGAACTTCCGCATGAAGAAGTAGTGGAACTCGAAGTGCAGGCCCTCGGTGATGAAACGATTCGGCCCCTGCTCGAACGGCAGCCTGATGTTGAGACCAATCGTCTTGCCGCCCGCGTCGTGCGCGCCGCGGTTGGCTGCTTCCATGATGCCGGGCCCGCCACCGGACATCACCACGAAGCGATGATGTGGGGCATCGAGCGAGAGCGACCACTGGGTGAGCATGGCCGCCAGCTCCCGGGCTTCCTCGTAATAGCGCGACCATTCGACGGCCTTCCGCCCGCGCGCCAGGTGCTCCTCGGCTCCGGTGCGCGATCCGAACCGTCGCACCAGGCGATCCAGCGCCTGCTCAGCGTGCTCCCGGCTGTGGATCTGCGCAGAACCAAAGAACACCACCGTGTCCTGGATGTTCTGCTCCCGAAAGCGCCGGAGCGGCTCGAGGTACTCGGCAAGAATGCGTATGGGCCTGGCCTCGCTGCTCTCCAGGAATCCGTGGTCGAGGTAAGCTAGCGGTTGAGAGTGCATACCGGATTATCGAATGCTCGACGCTCGACGCTCAATGCTCGATGCGTGCGACACGACAACGGCGTGTCGACGCATCCCCGGGGCGACGCGACGGACCGCAGTGGCGGGCACCTTCGGGTGAATGCGGGCATCGCCGCTCCTCGAACCAGGCCCGGGTCCCTTCTGACTGCATGCGCGATTTCACACACAGTCTGAACATCAGCGCACCGCCCGGGCCCATCCTCGATGCGTTCTTCGACCCCGAGGCGCTCGCCACGTGGTGGCACGTCAAGCGCTCGCTCTGCATCCCGCGCCCGCTCGGCAGCTATACGGTGGAATGGGAGCCAACGACGTGGGAAGACGAGATCCTGGGACGACTTGGTGGCGCACTGCGCGGAACCGTCATCGAGTTCAAGCCCGGCCAGGAGTTCTTCGTCGCCGATACCTACTGGCTGCCCCCTGAAGGCCACCCGGTGGGCCCCATGGCGCTCGAGGTCACGTGCAGCCTTCGACGCGCGGACACGGTCTTGTACGTACGCCAGTCCGGGTGGGAGAACACGCCCCGCTGGAGCCGGTACTACGACGTTATCGCCACCGGATTCACCGACTCGCTTGATGAGCTGAAGACATACGTCGAGCAGCAGTGGGGTTAGCACGTCGTCGGAGTCCCGGAGCCCAGTCGAGTTGCGGCGCGGCGGGCTCCCGACGACGTCGCGCGGTAAAACGCATCCTCCACCCGCGGCCGGCGACCCGAGCTGGGTCCCGCAACCCAGCTCGGTCCTCACGCTCCGGATGCGTTTTGCCTGACTGGTGTCGCGCGAGTCGTAGGTCGCCCGCCGCGCCGCAACTCGACTGAGCTCCGGGATCGCAAGGCACATCAGCTGCAGATTGCGACGGTGGCCCGCCACACTGGATGAAGGCCATCAAACGCGCTGCAGCTTCAGGAAGTTGGACGGCCCGCGCGAGAGGTCCGGTGTAATGCTGACGAGCACGATGACCGACGCGCGCGGAATGGCGCCACGTGCCACGAGCTCTTCACCAATGCGGTTCGCCGCGGCATTCACGTCGCCCGTGAGATCCGTCAGGATGGGGATGACGCCCCACGCCAGCGCCAGCCGGCGCGAGACCTCCTGACGATCCGTCACCGCAAACACGGGCACACGCGGCCGCAGCGCCGAGAGCACGCGCGCGGTCTTCCCCCCTCGCGTCACGGCGACAATGGCGAACGCCTCCGCACGATCGGCCAGCGTCGCCGCTGCCTCACACATCGCGAGGCCGTGCCCCGAGAGCAGGTGGGTCTCGTTCAGCGAAATCGAACCTGCGGCCGGTATGGCCTCGGCCTCGCGGATTACCCGGTCCAGCATGGCGACGGTCCGTACCGGATGGTTGCCAATCGCCGTCTCGCCCGCCAGCATGATGGCATCGACGCCATCGTCCACGGCGTTGGCAGCGTCGCTGACCTCGGCCCTCGTGGGCCGTGGCTCGCTCCGCATGGACTCCAGCACCTGGGTAGCGACGATGACCGGCACGCCAAGTGCCCGGGCGCGCCTCGTCACCTCCTTCTGCACGCGGGGCACCCGCTCGAGAGGAAGCTCGAGACCAAGGTCGCCGCGAGCCACCATCACGGCGTCGGACTCCCGCAGGATGTCCTCGAGTCGCTCAATCGCCTGCGGGCGCTCCAGCTTCGCTACGAGCGGCACGTCCGGAGCGCCCGCTACGCGCAGCGCTTCGCGTGCCTGTCGCAGGTCGTCCGCACTCTGCACAAAGCTGAGCGCCACGAAGTCCACGCCCATGTTGACGCCAAACCTGAGATCCTCCGCGTCTTTGGCCGTGAGTCCGATAAACGGGAGCTCCACGCCAGGGACGTTGATGCCCTTGTGCTCGCCGAGCACGCCCCCATCCACCACTACCGTACGAACCTCGCGGCCGTCGATTGCCTGCACCTGCAGCTCGATGCGACCGTCGTCCAGCAGCAGCACGTCGCCGGCTCGCACGACACGAGGCAGGTCGGCGTAGGTGGTGGACACCCGGCCCGGGTGGCCGGGATCGTCGCCAACGACGATTCGAAGCACGTCGCCTGGAGCGAGCAGCACCGGCGCGCCGTCGCGGAGCCGGCCGATACGAATCTTCGGTCCGCTCAAGTCCTGGAGCACGGCTATGGGTCGCTGGACGTCGCGCGCCACGGCGCGGATTCGGTCGGAGATGTGTTCATGGTCCTCGCGAGTACCGTGCGAAAAGTTGAGGCGGAACACGTCCACACCGCGCACGACCAGCTCGTGGATGGTCGTCTCGCTGCTCGATGCGGGACCGGCGGTTGCCACGATCTTCGTGTGTCTCACGCGCGCCAGCTTACAATACGGGACAGGAACGAAGCTCCGCCTGAAACCGAAACTCCTCCGGACAGGTCGGTGCCGTGCGTCTCGCGAGTCGACGCCGACGTAGGGTGGCTTCAGCCGGACCGCGCTGGCGACGCGTCCCGGGCGTGAGCACGCCGTCGGAGCGGCCGATCGGGTGAGGGGCGAAGGATGCGGCGTCAATGATGATCAAGACCTGGCTGGAGATGGCGAGCCACGACGCAGAGCGCCGGGGGCTCGTTGCTCTCCGACCGATTCTCGAGACCCTTGCGCGAGCCACGGTCGGGCTCCGCGCCGCGGACTGGAACGCGGACGCCGCGGGCGGACCTGACGCGCCGCCTCCATCGGATGCCGACTGATCCTCATACCATCGCCGAGCTCGCGCGGGCGTTTGGCACCGGCGACGTCACGTCCGAGACTGTGACCGAGCGCTGCCTTGTCCGCATCCAGGAGCGCGATCCCGCGATCAATGCGTTCATCACCGTTCACGCGGACGAGGCATTGGCACAGGCGCGCGCGGCGGATCGCGACATTGCGGCCGGACGAAGTCGCGGTCCGCTCCATGGTGTTCCCATCTCGTTGAAGGACCTGTTCGACGTTCGCGGCGTCTGCACCACGGCGGCGTCACGCGTGCGACGCACGCACCGCGCTTCTACCGATGCGTCTGTTGTGACGCGTCTGCGCGACGCCGGGGCTGTGCTCATCGGCAAGACGAACCTGCACGAGTTCGCCTTCGGGACCACCAACGAGGACTCGGCATACGGACCTGTGCGGCATCCGCTGGACGCAAGCCGGTCGCCAGGGGGCTCCTCCGGCGGGTCTGCCGCCTCCGTCCTCGACGGGATGGCGTACGCGTCGATTGGCACGGACACGGGAGGATCCGTCCGCATTCCAGCGGCAGCCTGTGGACTGGTCGGCCTGAAGCCAGCATTTGGCGAGGTCTCGACCGACGGTGTCGTCCCGCTCAGCAGGACAATGGATCACGTCGGTCCGTTGTGCCGATCGGTGGAAGATGCGGCGACGTTGTACGACGTGCTGCGCGGGGCCGCACCGCAGCCATGGCCGGAGGCCGGTGGCGTGCAGGGGCTCACGTTCGGAGTACTGCGCGGGTATTTCACGGCGCTCCTGGAACCTCAGGTCGCCGAGGCGTTCGAGCAGGTGTGCCAGCAACTGACGGACGCCGGCGCCATCCTCCAGGACCTCGAGATCCCGCATGCGGGTGACATCGCACCCATTTATCTCCACATCGTGCTCGCCGAGGCGGCGGCGTTCCATGCCCGAACGCTGGAAAGCCGGCCGGACGACTACACCCCCAACGTGAGGATTCGCTTGGAGATGGGACGATACCTGCTGGCAGAGGACTTCGTGCGCGCCCTCCACGGGCGAGACGTACTGGCAGGCGAGGTGGAAGCCGTGCTCGCCGGCCGTGATGCGTTGCTGCTGCCCTCGCTGGCCGTGCCGGCAACCCGACTGGGCGCTTCGACCGTTGCCGTGGGCGCCTCGGAAGAGCCCGTGCGGAACATCACACTCCGGCTCACACAGCTGTTCAATATCACAGGGCATCCGGCGCTGACCATCCCGTGCGGAAGCACCGCACAAGGACTCCCGATCGGGCTTCAGCTGGCCGGGGCGCGCTGGGGGACGAGACAGCTCCTGCTGACCGCAGGCGCCGTCGAGCGCTGCCTGAGGCATGGGTCGGCAGCGAGGAGCGACGAGTAGCTGACGTGTTGGCCCGTCTCTTTCACGCCTGGGAGCATCGTCTCGCGTCGGTCACCACCAATCGTGTGGTGCGTCCGTTCGAGTGGGGCGTGGAGTGGCTGTCCCCGAACGGGCACGACAGCTCCCCTGACGAGTGCGTCGAGCGCTGGGTGGACGAGGTGATGCGCAACACGCACGAGTTCTTCACGCCAGCCCCTATCAGCGATTACGAGTTCCTGACGGCCGCTCCCGCGCGCCAACGGCAGGGCGAAGCCGGCACGCTGCGCTTTCCGAGCGCGTTCACGACCCCTCACGACGAGAACAACCTCGTCCGGGCCCGCTGGTTCCCCGCTGCCGGGGAACGACCCGTAGGGGCCACCACGGGACGCGGCCGCGCTGTCGTCGTGCTCCCGCAGTGGAACTCCGACGCCGGCGGTCATGTGGGCCTGGCCCGTCTGCTCGCCCGCTGCGGCGTGTCCGCCTTGAGACTGAGCCTTCCGTATCACGATGCACGCATGCCAGCCGAGTTGACACGGGCGGACTACATCGTGAGCTCGAACATCGCGCGCACGATCCAGGTGTGCCGCCAGGCAGTGCTCGACGCCCGGCGGGCGATCGCATGGCTCGCCGAACAGGGCTTCGAACGGATCGGCATCCTCGGCACGAGCCTCGGGTCGTGTCTGGCCATGCTGACGAGCGCGCATGAACCCCTCGTGCGCGCGCAGGCGCTCAATCACATATCGCCGTATTTCGCGGATGTCGTCTGGCGTGGGCTCTCCACGGCACACGTCCGGCGCGGTCTCGACGGACGGATCGAGCTGGAGCGGCTGCGCCGGGTCTGGCGGCCGATCAGTCCATGGTCCTACCTGGATCAGGTGCGTCACGCGCGCTCACTGCTCGTGTACGCGCGGTACGATCTCACGTTCCCCGTCGATCTGTCGAAAGCGCTGATCCAGGAGTTCCGGCGGCGTGAGTTGCCGCACGAAGTCGCCGCGCTCCCGTGCGGGCACTACACCAGTGGGTCGATCCCCTTCAAGTTCTGGGACGGCTATCTGCTGACGCGGTTCCTGCGGCGCCACCTGTAGCACCCGGACAACCCGAATCGCAGAATGCGGAGATGTTGCTCGGGCGCATTTCTCAATTCGAATTCTGCATTCTGAATCGATGAACCGCGAGGTATCACAAGTACTCCAGCAGCGACATGAGCGCACGGACGATCACGTCCATGAGCTGTCGCACGAGCGGCGTGACCTCGCCGCCCTCTATGGCGCTCGCAACCGTCACAGGGTCGGTGAGCAGGAGCCAGATCGTCGCCCCAGCCACCACGGCGGCGACGATGCCGATCAGCACCGCCACGCTCGCGACGCGATCGAATCCCCGGTCGGGATCTTCGTCCGCGATATTGGAGACGTTCACAGCACGGCCTGACACACTTCAACAGGACCCTCGCCGCGCGAAGCGCGGCCTCTCATGACACGCGCCACACCGAGTACAAAATTCTCGTTCTGGGCCGCCGCATAGCGGTCAAGGGGCGGAGCCCGGTGGCTGGTTCCGTCCGCTAGCGTAGCACGGTGGGCGTCAGGGTTCGACCGGAAGGACGGTCGCCTCTCCCAGTCCCAACGCATCCAGCGAGTGGCGGACGGCGGCATGGTCGCCGACCACGAGCGTCGCCAGCCGGGTTGGGTCGAGGTAGCGGGCGGCGACGGCGGTGACGTCGGCAGCCGTCACGGCGTTGACCCTGGGTACGAACTCTTCGAAATAGGAATCGGGTAGGCCGTACAACGCAAGCTGCGCGACGGATCGAGCGACCTGCTGAGGTGTCTCGAAGCTCCTGGGATATCCGCGCGTCAATGATGCCTTGGCGAGGGCAAGCTCGGCTTCCGTTGGCGGACGTGATCCGCGAATGCCGTCGAGCTCGTCGCGCGCGTCGCGAATGGCCTCGGCGGTCGCGGCGGTGTGTACGCTCGCCTGCAGCGCGAACGGTGCCGGTCCCCGCCGCCAGTCGAACCCGGTCCGCGCACCATAGGTGAAGCCCTTCTCCTCACGAAGCTTCAAGTTCACACGGCTGACGAACTGTCCACCCAGTACGGCGTTCATTACGAGCAGCGAGGGGTAGTCTGGCGTGGTGCGCCGCGCGGACAATTGCCCGATGC
>CAZDLW010000116.1:0-16190 GCA_964505975.1 uncultured Bifidobacteriaceae bacterium
GCCGGGCGCATCGGCGCCCTCGGTGCACCAGCCATTTCGTGGACACACCACTAGGAATGACCAGCATGTCCCCGCTCGAGAGGCGCGTGCACGCCCATCTTCGTGCGATTGAGCACGAAGAGCGTTGGCGTGTCCTGCGTCCACCATCCGGTCACGATTTCTGCTCGAACGACTACCTGGGGTTGTCCGCCCATCCGCGCGTCAAGGAACACATGATCCGGGCGATTCGAGAAGACGGGTGCGGAAGCACGGGGTCACGTCTGCTCCGCGGGCATCGTGAGGCGTTCGACCGCCTGGAGCGCGCGTTTGCCGCGTTCAAGGGAACGGAACGCGCACTGTACTTCTCGAGCGGGTACCTCGCCAATCTTGCCGTACTGACGACCTTCGTCGAGCCCGGCGACGTCGTGCTGTCCGACCGCTTGAATCATGCGAGCCTGCGCGACGGCATCCGGCTGTCGCGGGCCCGGCGTGTCGCCTTCCCGCACAACGACGCAGGTGCGCTGGCCAGGCTTCTCTCGAAGGCCAACGGACAGGGCCAGACGTTCGTCGTGACCGAATCGCTGTTCAGCATGGACGGTGATGTGCCGCCGCTCGCGGAATATGCGGCCGTATGCCGCGCCGCCGGGGCTCTCCTGATCGTCGATGAGGCGCACGCTGTCGGGATCTTCGGCGAACGTGGCAGCGGATTGATCGAAGCGCTCGGCCTAACCCGAGACGTGTTCCTGACAATCGACACCGCCGGGAAGGCTCTTGGTGTGGCCGGGGCCTTCGCGGCGGGTCCGGCGTGGGCGATCGAGTTCCTTGTTCAACGGGCGCGACCATTCCTGTTCTCGACCGCGCCTCCTCCTTCGATGGCGAGTGCACTCGA
Organism: uncultured Bifidobacteriaceae bacterium; assembly: GCA_964505975.1. Lineage (GTDB taxonomy): Bacteria > Acidobacteriota > Vicinamibacteria > Vicinamibacterales > UBA2999 > Gp6-AA40. Next base: position 869 of record CAZDLW010000116.1, read on the forward strand.
GACCAGTCTGGCGATTGTCGCCGCGGAGCCGGAACGGCGCAGGCTATTGCGCGAACGGGCAGTCTACCTCCGCGCCAGGCTCGACGGGGCCGGCGTGAGGGTGCCGTCCGGGGACTCGCAGATCATCCCCATTGTGCTGGGGGACGCGAACCGAGCGTGCGCCATCGCGTCCGAGCTGCAGTCGCACGGCTTCGACGTGCGCGCGATCCGCCCGCCCACGGTTCCACTCGGGACCGCCCGACTCCGGGTGTCGGTGAACGTCAACCTCTCCACCGGCGTGCTCGACCGGTTCGTGCACACGCTGGCTTGTGTGCTCGGAGAGGGACAATGAGGATCGGCGTCGCAGTCCTCTTGCTCGTGACTGGCCTCCCAGCGATGGCGTCGTCGCAGGCCGTGGAATCGGTCCGTCTGACGGTTGACAACGACAATTTCAACCTCTGGACGCCGCCCGATCGCCGCCCCGATCACGAATACACGGCCGGCGCGCAGTTGGAGATCGGCGTCCGCCGCGTCTCCTCGTGGCAACGGCGCATGTTTGGTGGTCGCGACGCGTGCTCGCCGGACACGCCTCGGGAGACGCCGTGCGTGAGCAGCACGTGGGCGCTCGTGCACCAGATTTTCACGCCTCGGACGAATTCATCGGACCTGATCCTTTCGGAGCGTCCTCACGCCGGATGGCTCGCGGCGGCCGTGACGACGGACCGGAGTTCCGTCGGCCGGCGCGACTCGCTGAGGATCGAGATTGGAGTCACCGGTCGGCCGTCGCTGGCGGAGCCCGTGCAAAAGCTCATTCACGCCATCGGCGGGTTCTGGGAGCCTCTGGGTTGGGATCACCAGCTTCGATTCGAGCCGGCGATAGTGGTGGAGTACCGGACGATGGGCCGGCGTGCCGTTTACCGAGGAGGGTGGAGTGCCGAAACGATAGGTGTCATTGGCGGCGGCGTGGGAAATCTCAGAACCGGTCTCGAACCGGAGGTCCAAGTCCGAGCGGGATACGGTGCCCGTCATCCATGGCGCCGCGCCAACGATGATCGGGGCGGCTTCTCGGCGACATTCGTCGGGGGAGTCTCAGGTGCGTGGGTGCTTCACAATATGTTTCTGGACGGTACGCTCATCCGATCCGGCCATCAGGTCGATCGAAAGGCACTCGTGGGGTCCTATAGAGTGGGTGTGGATGTCGGCTATCGTAATCTTCTGATTGGCCTGCACGTGCATACACGGAGCCGCGAGTACGCGACCGAGCCCGCAGGCCATACGTACACCTCCGCCTCCATTTCGTTTCGCCGGTAGAGGGCTTGCGATTGAGCTACGACCGAAGGGCGTGGTACCACGAGGGCGTCCGAAGCACGCCAGGACGGCCAACCTCCATGTACGCTCAATGCTGCGCGGGCTCTTTGTGACCGGCACCGATACCGGCGTCGGAAAGACCGTAGTGTCAGCGGCGCTGGTGTGCCGCTATCGCAAACAGTTTCCCGTCCGCTACTGGAAGCCGATCCAGACTGGCATCGAGCTGGACGATGACACGGAGCACGTCGTCCGTCTGGGGGGATGCCGCCCGGATGAGGTGCTCACCGAGGGGGTCCGATTGGCGCGTCCGGTGTCGCCTCATCTTGCCGCGGCGCTGAGCGGGTCGACAATTTCGTTGCCGCCGCTCCTCGACGTCGTACGGCGCCAGCGCAGCCCGTGGCGCTGGATCGTCGAAGGCGCAGGAGGCGTTCACGCGCCCATCAACGAGGAGGAGACCATGGCCGATCTGATGACGCAGCTCGGTCTCCCGGTCCTCGTCGTCGCACGGACTGCGCTCGGCACCATCAACCACACGCTGCTGACGCTCGAGGCACTCCGGCACCGCTCGGTCGACGTGGTGGGCGTCGTGATGGTGGGTGCTCCCGATCCGCACGCACGTGAAACCATCGAGCGCAAAGGGCGCGTGCCGGTTGTAGGCGACATGCCGCGATTCGATCCCCTGACACCGGCCGCCCTCGCGGCCTGGGCCGTGGAGCTCGACCCGGCCGGGCACGTTGCCCGATGCCTGACGTGAACCCGGCTCGCAGTCTGATCGAGCGCGATCGCGCGTGCCTGTGGCATCCCTATACGCAGATGCTGTCGGCAACGGCGCCACTGCCGATCGTCAGAGCCGAGGGTGTCTACGTGTACACCGAGGACGGTCGGCGCATCCTCGACGGCATTTCCTCCTGGTGGGTGAACATCCACGGCCACTCGCATCCCCGCCTGAATCAGGCGCTCATCGAGCAGGTGCAGCGACTCGAACACGTGCTCTTCGCCGGGTGCACGCACCCCCCGGCCGTGGAGTTGGCCGAGCGTCTCCTCGCGATTCTCCCGAAAGGCTTGTCGCGGGTCTTCTATTCGGACGACGGGTCGACGGCCGTCGAGGTGGCGGTGAAGCTCGCATGCCAGTATTGGCGCAACAAGGGTCAACCCCAGAGACGCACGATCGTCGCCTTGCACCACGCCTATCACGGTGACACCGTGGGGGCGATGTCGGTGAGCGCAGATTCCGTCTTCACCGATGCGTTCGCGCCGCTCAGATTTCCAGTGGTGCGGGCACACGCGCCGTACTGCTTCAGATGTCCTCTGGGATTCCATCGGTCCTCATGCCGCATCGAGTGCCTGGGCGACCTCCGGACACGGCTGGAGGAGTCGGGCGACACGGTTGCTGCCGTCATTGTCGAGCCGATGCTGCAGGGCGCGGGCGGCATGATCGTCTGGCCAGTTGATTTCCTCGTCGGCGTCAGGCGTCTGTGCGATCAGTACGGAGTGCTGCTGATCGCAGACGAGGTGTTCACCGGGTTCGGACGCACGGGGCGGATGTTTGCCTGCGATCATGCGGGTGTGTCGCCTGACATCGTGTGTCTCTCGAAGGCGCTCACCGCCGGCTACCTCCCGCTCGGCGCAACCGTCGTCTCGGAGGAAGTTTTCGACGCCTTCCTCAGTGAGGACCGGCGCAAGACATTCTTCCACGGTCATTCGTTTACCGCGAACCCACTGGCCTGCGCGGTGGCGCTGGCGAGCCTGCAGATCTTCGAAGACGAAGACGTGTTGGAGCGGGTGATGTGGCTGGAGGCACAGCTGCGCCGGGGACTCGCGCCTCTGGGGGACCTGCCGCACGTTGGTGAGGTGCGGGTGATCGGGGGCGTTGGCGCGATGGAGCTGGTCATGGATCCTGCGCGTCCGGACGGCGCAGGGTATCTCGACCGGATCGGCCCCATGCTGGCGGCGACGTTCCTCGAGCGGGGTCTCCTGCTGCGGCCGCTGGGCAACGTACTCTATTTCATGCCGCCGTACGTGATTTCGCCGGCCGAGCTGGACTGGGCCCTCGCGGAGATCGCCGAGGTCGTGTCAGCCATGGGTGGTTGAGTTCCCATGTCAGACTTCACCTGGAGCCTCCGTCGGATAGGTCGAGATCCGCTCATGTTCCTGCGCAGGCTGGCCGAGAGCGGCCAAGATCTGGTGCCGTGCACGATCGGGCGCCGGCCGGGCTTCTTCCTGAACCACCCGCGCGTCCTCGAAGACGTACTCGTCAGGAACGCTGAGAGCTTCGTCAAAGGGCGTGGATACGGGCGCGCGTCGCGGCTGCTGGGACAGGGACTGCTCGTGGCGGAGCGCCCGGTTCACGCGGCGCAGCGGCGCCTGCTGCAGCCGGCGTTTCATCACTATCGAATCGCCGCCTACGCGCGCACCGTCGTCGAACATGTTCGGCAGGCGGTCGACCGGTGGCAGGACCGTGTGCCGATCGATGTCTCCGCCGAGATGCAGCGGCTGACGTTGACGATCGTCGGTGACACCTTGTTTGGAGCCGATCTCGGCCCCCACGCCGCGGACGTGCGTGAGGCGGTGGCGATGGCGACGCCCGAGTCGATGGACGCACTGCTGGCGGTGGTGGCTCCACCATTCCGCGTTCGACGCGCCCGGCGGCGGCTCGACGCGATCGTCGACGAGGTCCTTGTCCAACGCCTCGCATCACGGGAGCGGCGAGATGACGTGCTCGATCTGCTGCTGACTGCCGGCGGGTACCGGGACCACCCTGGGGTCGCCGGTCTGGACAGCCGTGCCCTGAATGCGGTGCGCGACGAGGCCATCACGCTGATGCTGGCCGGGCACGACACGATCTCGCATGCTCTGACGTGGACATGGAGCCTGCTGTCCGAGCATCCTCACGTCGCACAACGCGTGCATCTGGAGGTGGACACGGTTACCGCCGGACAGAGGCCCGTATCTGCCGACGACCTGCCCTGCCTGCGTTACACGCGAGATACGATGGCGGAGGCGCTCCGACTGTTCCCTCCGGCATGGGTCATCGTCCGGCGAGCATCGAAGTCGCTGCTCTGCGGTGGCACATCGATACCCGAGGGGGCCCTCGTGTTTGCAAGCCCGTTCATCACACATCGCGATGGCCGCTTCTTCCCGGCGCCGCTCGCGTTCGACCCCGCTCGCTGGCGTGTTGTGCCTTCGGCTGTGCCGAAGCTCGCCTACCTCCCATTCGGCGCAGGAACGCGCTCGTGCATTGGTGAAGGGTTTGCGTGGATGGAAGGGACACTGATTCTGGCGTGCATCGCGCAGCGCTGGACGCTTATCCGCACCGATGCCGCACCAATCGGCATGAAGCCAACAATGACACTGCGGCCGGGGGCCCCGGTGACGATGCTGCCGTACCGCAGGTCAGGCTCGGCCAACGGACGGCCGGTCGAGCCCATGCAAGGATAGGGAATCCCAGCGCGTATACCGCAGGCCACCTCGTCAAGCGTCTACGCTCCGTGCGCGGGGTTCCTGCTGCGTGAGGCAGTGGATGGCCCCCAGTCCCCAGACGAGATCGACGGAATGAATGCCGACGATCCGGTGCGACGGCATCAGGTCGGCCAGCGTGTTGAGCGCGACCCGATCGTGCGGGTCGTTGAATGTCGGCACCAGCACCACTCCGTTGGCGATGTAGAAGTTCGCGTAGCTCGCGGGCAACCGTTCGCCGTTCATGACGACCGGCCGCGGAAAGGGCAGCGCGACGATCCGGAGCGGGCCGACGGCCGGATCGCGGGCGGCGCGCTCCAGCCGCTGCAGGTTGTCTACGGATCGGGCGTGGTTCTCGTCCTGCGGATCCGTCTCGATGGCGAGTACCACCGTCTGCGGATCGACGAATCTGGCGATGTCGTCGACATGGCCGTGTGTGTCGTCGCCGACGCAGCCTTCGCCGAGCCAGATGGTCCGGCGAATGCCGAGCCATTCCTGGAAGACACGTTCGTAGTCGGCGCGCGAGAACCCCGCATTTCGCACCTGGATGTCGCTCAGGAGCCACTCTTCGGTCACCAGGAGCAGGCCCTGGCCGTTCACGTCGATGCCCCCGCCCTCGAGCACGATGTGCTCGCCCGTGTCGGACCGGCGCGGCTCGACTCGCTGGAGCCCCGTGAGCCGGGCGATGGTCTGTCCGACGTTCGCGTCGAGCCGCCAGTTGTCGTATTTCGCCCATGCGTTGAAGGCCCAGTCCACGAGCACGACGTCGCCAGATGGGACAATGACGCCGGTGGGCGCCGAGTCGCGGAGCCAGACACGATTGGTGGGTACTACGTGCAGGCGCACCCGATCCGATCGCACTGCGTGGGCGTCGAGCGCCGCCCGTGCCGACACGACCTCGTCCTCCGACTGGCACAGGATCTCCACGGGCTCGTGCTCCGCGAGCACGCGGGCGATTTCCGCATGCACCCATGGGATCGCCGCGAACTTGCCCGGCCAGTCCGGTTCGTGGTGGGGCCAGCCAATCCAGGTGGCTCGATGGGGTTCCCACTCGGCGGGCAGACGGAAATCAGTCACAGTAGCCATGACCCGGGGTCACTCCGCAGCATTGAAGATGAGGCTTGTGGCGGCCCTGGGTCATGGCCACGAGTGGTGTGTCCACGAAATAGCTGGGCATTCGGCCGCCGCTGCATCCCGGCCGGCTGCGTTGCTCCTTCCTCAAATATGGCCAATATTCTCGGTCGTCGCGCCTTGCCGGCCGGGCGCATCGGCGCCCTCGGTGCACCGGCCATTTCGTGGACACACGACTAGATTTTGCGCGGTCGGCGCTATTTTCTGAGCAGGTCCAGTTGCTGGTGTGGACGAATGGCGCGTGTGATCGACGTGAGCGGGAGCAGCGCCAACGGCCGCCCGTGTGTTCAGGCTCCAAGGTACCGGTTCAGAATCGGAGGGTAGGCGTCCACTCGGCGATCCCGCAGGAACGGCCAGTTGCGCCGTACGGTCTCGATGAGTGCTGGATCGCACCTCGCGAGCAGGATTTCCTCACGCTCTCCCGCCTCCGCCACATAGCGCCCGAAGGGGTCGGCCACGAAGGAGTGTCCAAAGAACGTGATCCCGTTCGTGCCGGGTTCGTCCTCGTGGCCAACACGGTTTGGCGAGGCGACGTACACACCGTTGGCAATCGCGTGCGAACGCTGAATCGTCCGCCACGCGTCGACTTGCGCGCGGCCCCACTCGTCCCGTTCGGCGGGATGCCAGCCGATGGCCGTCGGGTAGAACAGTACCTGCGCGCCGAGCAGCGTCGTGATCCGCGCGGCCTCGGGATACCACTGATCCCAGCAGATCAGCACCCCGATCGTGGCGTATCGGGTCTTCCAGGCACGGAACCCGCCGGCCTCGCCGGGACGGTCGCCGCGGTGGTCGAGGTGAACGTCTCCCGGTGTGAAATAGTACTTCTCGTTGAAGAGCGGATCGTCCGGGATGTGCATCTTGCGATACACGCCCAGCAGCGCGCCATCGGCGTCGATGACGGCGGCGGAGTTGCGGTAGATGCCCGCGGTCTGTCGCTCGAACATCGGGACGATGAGCACGACCGACAGCTCCTCGGCGAGCCTCTGCATGCCATCCGTGGTCGGTCCTGGAATGGGCTCTGCCAGCTCGAAACGGTCGCAGTGCTGCGACTTGCAGAAGTAGAGCGAGTTGAAGAGCTCCTTCAGGCAGATGATTTGCGCCCCCCGCTGGGCGGCCTCGCGCACGAGGCGTTCGGCCCGCGCGAGGTTCGCCCGGACGTCGGCGTCCGCAGCGTCCTGAATGATTCCCACGGTGAACGGCGTGTCTGACATCTGCGGGACCGCTCCAGAGTGACACGTGATGTGGCCTGGCGACGCCGGGCCCTTCCCAGTCTACGGTCTTCGGGCTGGATTTCGATCCGCCCGGCCAGCGTCGAGGCTCGGCCGAGCCATTCCTGCCGGGCCGGAGGCGACAAGACATGGCCGACCGTAGTAGACTGGCCGACGTGTTCACCCTTGCCCTGACGTCAGTTCCGGCTCCCGGCCTGCGCGCCATGGGCGCGTCGGCGGAGTGTTGTACCGGGGCATCGAGAACGCGGGAGCTGCCATAGTCGAGTGCGTGTGGACACGAGGCCAGCAGAACCCGCCCACGGGCGGGTTTTTTTTTGCGGGTGACACCCAGCCTCTGTGTTCAACAGGAGCGTGGTCCGCACGTGCGTCTCGTGGGTGCCTCGACCGTGCGGTGGACCGACGCGCTCGGGTACCTCGCGATGCGTGTGGGAGGAACCGGAGTGTCCGAAAGTCGATCCCATTCGTGATCACGGTCGAGGCATCCCTCAGCGAGCGCTCATTCGCGCTCGAGGAGGTCCTGGCCGCGGGTGGCACTGCGAATTGCCGAATGCGCGGCCCGACCGGTAGTAGGTGAGCTGGGGAAGTTTCGTGATATCGTTTTTGTTTCGTGTCACTTAAGGACGCCAACGACACCGTTCCGGAAGGCACGGTGGTCGTCCCAGGGTCGGTCGCCAACCTCGGCGGTGGCTTCGACACACTTGGCGTGGCCGTGCAGGTGTACTTGCGGGCCCGGATCGTCGATGTGCGGAACGATGGCGGCACGAGGTTGATCGTCACGAACAGCACGCCGCCAGTTCGTGGCAGAAATGCCCTCGAACGAGCGTTTCACGCCCTGGCGACGCTCACGGGGCAGCGCGCCCCAAGCGTGTTCGTCGAAGTTTCCAGCGAGATTCCAATGGCCGCCGGCCTCGGCAGCAGTGCGGCGGCGTCGGTGGCCGGGCTGCGAACGTTCGAGCAGGTGACGGCGCCGCTGCCGGACGGTGTGCTGTTGGCGGCAGCCACGTCGGTCGAGGGCCATGCCGACAATGCCGCTCCGGCCCTTTTCGGTGGCCTCACGTCCGTGCTGGAGCCGGAGCACGGCGACCCTGTAGCGCTGCGCTGGACGTGGCCGGACGATCTGCAGCTCGTCGTGGCTACTCCGCACACGAGGCTCTCGACTGCGAAGGCCCGGGCCGCCCTGCCAGAGTTGTTGCCGCGACAGGACGCGGTCTTCAATCTGCAGCGCGTCGTCGCGCTGATGCACGCGCTGCAGACACGACAGTACGACCACCTGCGCGAGGCGGTCAAGGATCGGTGGCATCAGCCGGCTCGCGCCGCGCTGGTGCCGGTGCTGCGCGAGGTGCTCGCACTCGAAGATCCGGATGTGCTCGGCGCATTTCTGTCTGGCGCGGGACCCTCGGTGGCCGTGATCGTGCGCGACGACGCCGTGCGTATCGTCCACCTGCTGCAGTCGCTCTATGCACGCGCGCAGTGTCCGGCGACCGTCCGTGTCCTCGGAGTGCACCACGGGGGGCCGGCCATCCGCGAGACCTTGCCGCGGAAGCGCGAGGATGCCGTTGCATCGGCCCACGGGAGAACAGTATGAAGTTCGTCGTCGGGTTGACCTGTCATCTGTGCGGTGCCATGTATCCGGCCGAGGCACTCTGGGTTTGCAGCAACTGCCTGGGGCCGCTGGATGTCTCCTACGATTACGCCGCAATCCGCCGGGTGATCAGTCGCGATCTGATCGAGTCCCGGCCGCGGTCGCTCTGGCGGTATCGCGAGCTCTTGCCGGTCGAGGAGCCAAAGACGGGATTCAACTCGGGGTTCACGCCACTCGTGCGAGCGACGCGCCTTGCCGCGGAGCTGGGACTGGAGCATCTGTACATCAAGGACGACTCCGTCAACCACCCCACGTTCTCGTACAAGGATCGCGTCGTGTCAGTGGCAGCGACGCGGGCCGTGGAGCTGGGGTTCCCCGTGTTCGCCTGCGCATCGACGGGTAACCTGGCAGGCAGTGTCGCCGCCCATGCTGCGCGTCTCGGTCTTCCCTGCTATGTATTCATCCCCCACGATCTGGAGCCGTCGAAAGTCCTGGGCGCGGCGGTCTATCGTCCTCAAGTCATCGCGGTCGAGGGGAACTACGATGATGTCAACCGGCTGTGTACCCAGATTGCCGATCGCTACGGATGGGGCTTCGCCAATGTGAACGTGCGGAGCTACTACGCCGAGGGCGCCAAGACCATGGGCTTCGAGATCGCCGAGCAGCTTGGATGGCAGTACCCCGACCACATCGTGTCTCCGGTTGCGGGCGGGACACTGTTGCCGCGGATTTTCAAGGGCCTGCGTGAGCTTGGCGAAGTCGGTCTGATGGACGGGGCGCTGCCACGCATACACGCCGCGCAGCCGGCGGGATCGGCCCCCGTCATTCACGCGCTCGAGTCCGGGGCCGAGTTTCCCGAGCCAGTCAAGCCGCACACCATTGCCAAGTCGCTGGCAATTGGCAACCCGGCGGATGGTTTTCAGGTACTGAAGGTCGTGCGCGAAACCGGTGGGTCGGGAGCCATGGTGAGCGACGAGCAGATCCTGGAGGCAATTCAGTTGCTGGCGAGCACGGAGGGGATCTTCACGGAACCGGCGGGAGGCACAACGCTGGCGGCTGCGCGCGTGCTCATCGAGCGCGGCGTGATCAAGTCGCACGAGTCGGTGGTGGTCTGTATCACTGGCAACGGGTTCAAGACTGCCGATGTGATGATGGACCGGGTGGATCGGCCTGTCACCATCGGCAGGAGTCTGGCGGACTTCGAGCGCGTCGTTGCGCCACGGGCAACCGTCACGGCATGACAGAGCGCAGGTCGAGCGGCCGAATGGCATGAGCCATCGCCAACGGTAGCCACTCCCGCCTCGTGAGTCTCGGCGGTTTGAGACGAAGCTTCACTGCTGGTCCAGATATGTACCCGGCGTTTCTCAAGCTCTCGGGCCGCCGCGTCGTGTTGGTGGGGGGTGGGGCCGTCGCCATGGCCAAACTCCACGGACTGCTGGATGCTGGCGCGCGGGTGACGGTCGTGGCTCCTCAGATTCGACCGGAACTGGAGCAGCCTGGCGTCGTGATCCGGCGGCGGCCGTTCGAGGACAGCGACCTGGACGGCGCGTGGTGGGTCGTGGCCGCCGCACCGCCCGATGTGAACCGTCAGGTGTTGGCTGCGGCAGAAGTTCGGAGGGTCTTCGTCAATGCGGTGGACGATCCCCGGCACGCCACAGCGTACGCGGGTGGGGTGGTGCGGCGTTCGGGCGTCACGCTGGCGATTTCAACCGATGGGCGTGCGCCTGCGTTGGCCGGATTGCTGCGCGAAGCGCTGGATGCCTGGCTGCCCGCCGATCTCGAGGTGTGGATGGCCAGAGCGGAGGATCTCCGGCGGCAATGGCGGCAGGATGGCATCCCGATGGAACGACGCCGACCGTTGCTGCTCGATGTGTTGAATCGGATCTACGAGGCGAAGGGCGGCCAGTTGGGTTAGCGTCGGGGAGCGACAGCCGGCAAAGGGACGCGTTCAGACGATGGCCACAGGCTTTGTTTCTCTGGTCGGCGCGGGTCCGGGCGACCCGGAGCTGTGGACCGTACGCGCGCTGAAGCGCGTGCAGGAAGCGGATCTCGTCTTGTACGACGCGCTCATCGATGCCGAAGGGCTCAGGGCGCTCACACGCGGACAGTGCTTCTGCGTCGGAAAACGCGCGGGACGTGCCAGCGTGAGGCAGGAGACCATACACGGTCTGATGGTGCGGGCCGCTCGCCAGGGCAAACGGGTCGTTCGTCTGAAGGGGGGCGACCCGTTCGTGTTCGGCCGCGGCGCGGAGGAGGCCATGGCCCTCGCGCTCGAGGGCATCCCGTTCGAGGTGGTGCCGGGCCTGACCAGCGCCGTCGCGGCGCCCGAGCTGGCTGGGATCCCCGTGACGCACCGCGGGCTCGCCTCCGCCTTCCTCGTCATGGCGGGTCACACCGGCGACGTGCTCGACCAGACCTTGGGCGCGGTACAGCCGAATAGCGTCACGCTGGTGGTCATGATGGGGCTGGGCGGCCGCGCTGACATCGCCTCGCGCCTGGTGAGGCACGGCTGGTCACCGGAGACGCCCGCGGCGATCGTGTGTGGCTCCTCGACACCGAAGGCGTGGACGTGGACCGGATCCCTCGCGGGCATGGCCTCCGTGGACCCGCCTGCGGGTGTTCCCGGTGTGCTCGTCGTGGGTGAGGTAATCGAGATTCGCCACCGGCTCGGCGGACCCCTGGCGGCAACCACCCAGGGGGATTCCCTGAACGGGAACACAGTCGCGGTTCGAGCAGCAGCGAAAGGCCGGTCTGTCGTGGAACCGGCGAGTGAGGTGCAGTATGGCCGTCGTGGATGATGCGAGAGTCTGGGGGCGGGCGGGGCTAAACTTCGCCGACGAACGCGATATCGACGAGTTCGTCGACATGCTGGGGAAGTACGAGCGTGGCGACATCACGCCCGACGAATGGCGCCGATTCCGTTTGCTGCGTGGCACCTACGGGCAGCGGCAGGATGACGTGCAGATGCTTCGTATCAAGATCCCGCAGGGCATCGTCAATGGCCGGCAGCTTCGGGCGTTGGCCGACGTGGCGTCCCGACACTCGCGGGGCTTCTGTCATGTCACCACGCGACAGAACATCCAGTTCCACTTCGTGCGGCTCAGGGACGCGGAAGAGGCCCTGCGCGAGCTGGCGGATGAGGGCTTGACGACCAGGGAGGCCTGCGGCAACTCGGTGCGCAACATCACCGGTTGCCAGTTTGCCGGTACGTCGTCGACCGAAATCTTCGACGTCACACCGTACGCAGAGGCGTTGACGCGGTACTTCCTGCGCCACCCCTTGAGCGGCGTCCTCCCCCGGAAGTTCAAGATCGCGTTCGAGGGCTGCGCGGAGGATCACGTGTGTGCCTCGATCAACGATATCGGGTGGCGTGCACGTCTGGTTGACGGCCAGCGTGGGTTCCGCGTGACGGTCGCCGGCGGCACTTCGATTCTGCCCGTCTCTGGCTACGTGCTCTATGAGTTCCTGCCCGTGGACAGGATGCTGACCGTGGCGGAGGCAATCGTTCGGGTCTTCCACCGATTCGGCGACTACGAACATCGCCAGAGAAATCGTTTGAAGTTCACCATCAGGGCTCTGGGATGGGAGGGATTTCTCTCGCGGTTCCATGAGGTGCTGGACGAGGTCGTACGCGAAGGAGGCGCCGAGCTGCCATTCGACCCGAATGCCGTCGAATCGGAGGGTGCGCCCGAATGGTCTCCAGCTCCGGCCCCCTCGGTGCAGGCGGTTGCGGCCACCGCGAGCACACCGGTCAGTGGACCGGGCATTGTCCCAGGCAGTGTTCGCCTGCAGCCGCTGCCGGATTCCTATCTCCGGTGGATGTCCAGCAACGTGACCTCCCAGCGGCAGCAGGGTTACTGCCATGTCACCGTCCGTCTGCCGCTCGGTGATTTCACCGCGGGCCAGATGCGGGTGCTTGCCGACCTCGCCGAGGCTTACGGCGACGGGACGGTTCGACTCACGGTCGATCAGAACGTGCTCTACCGCTGGGTGCGGGCCGGTTCGGTTCAACCGTTCTACGAGCGGCTGGCTGCGGCCGATCTTGCGGATCCGGATGCCGGTCGCCTGAGCGACGTGGTCAGCTGTCCGGGAGCCGAGAGCTGCCGTCTGGCCGTGACGCAGTCGCGCGGGCTCGGACGCCTGTTGACCGAGCACTTGAGCGCACGGCCCGATCTTGTCGACGGCGTACCTTCGGGTCATATCAAGATCAGCGGCTGCCCGAACGGATGTGGTCAGCATCACATCGCGTCAATCGGGTTCCAGGGCAGCGTCCGTAAGGTTGCGGGACGCGCGGTGCCGCAGTATTTCGTGCTCGTCGGCGGCGGCTGTTCCGACGATGGGCTGGCCCATTTCGGCAAGGTCGTGTCCAAGGTGCCGGTCCACCGCCTGACGGAGGCCGTGGACCGGTTGCTCGACCTGTATCGCAGCCAGCGGCAGAGTGAAGAGGAGCTCGGCGCGTTCTTCCGTCGGATTCCGCCCGCCGCTGCGACCGGAGTGCTGAAGGATCTGGCACAGTTGCTGCCCGACGAGATCGCCGACCAGGACCTCATCGACCTCGGAGAGACCCAGACGTTCAACCCGGAAGTCATGGACGGGGAGTGCTCCGTGTAGGCCCTCACGGACGACTCACGTACCTGCTCCAGCACGCCGCAGACGTCATTCGATGTCGTCCTGCGTTCCATCGCCGGTCGCCGACCGAAGGATGGCCCGCGGATGTGAAAGCTCGATATATCGGGTGCAGGTCGGCCTGTGACGGGCAGGGCTCGCTCGAGGGGCGAGTCGCCGCCGGGGATCGCGAACAGTCCCTACGCCGGCCGTCACCTCCGACGCCAGGACGCCGATGGGCAAACTGAAGATCATCGTGCTCTACGATCGGGTGGTCGTGAACGGCGACGAGTCCCAAATCGGCGCCGACCGGGCACCGGTCGTCCGGTCGCTCGACAAGAAGGAAGTCGAGGAAGAAGTGGCCGAGGCACTCGCGAAGCTCGGGCACGAACCGGTGTTGCACGAGCTCGACGGCACGCCTCGCAGCCTGCTGGCGCTGGCGCGGCTGGACTGCGATCTCGTGTTCAACCTCACGGAGTCGTTCGGGGACGATGATACGGCGGACTTCAAAATCGCGGCGTTCCTGGAGCTGATCGGCAAGCGATATACCGGGTCGGGCACCCATGGACTGATGCTCGCCCAGGACAAGGCCATCGCGAAGAAGATCTTTGCCTTCTACGGGATTCACACGCCGACCTTCGCGAAGTGTTATCGGGGCCGGCTGGACTTCTCGCACGATCTGCAGTTCCCGGTCATCGTGAAGCCGGCACGCGAAGACGGGTCGATTGGGATCGAGTTCAGCGCAGTGGTCAACTCGATACGCGAGCTGATGGAACGGATGGACTGGCTGCACGCGAACTTCGATTCCCCGGTCCTGATTGAGGAGTACATCGACGGCCGCGAGCTGTACGCAGGCGTGCTGGGGAACGACAAGCCGGAGGCGCTCCCGATTATCGAGCTGGACCTCTCGAAACTGCCGGATGGAACGCCGAAGATTGCCGCCGCGGAGGTCAAGTGGGGGAAGGGCACGCGCGCATACCGGGACACGAAGTCGGTGTTGCCGACCGACCTGTCCGATGATCGCGTGATGGCGTTGCAACAGACCGCGATTGCCGCCTATCAGGCCCTCGAGCTCCGGGATTACGGGCGAGTCGACATGCGTCTCCAACCGGACGGGCGTGTCCATGTCATCGAGGTGAACCCGAACCCCTGGCTGAGCTCGCGCGCGGAGCTTGCGATGGCCGCTCGGAAGTCGGGACGCACTTATGTCCAGCTCGTCGCAGCGATCGTGGATCTCGCGATGGCACGTGGATAGCGCGGTTCGGCCACCGCGCGTCGTCATGGCCGCGGCTGTCCGTCGACTCTCCACAAGTAGAGCGTCCGGGGCGCATCGGTTGCGTCACGGAATGCGTCGATGGCGTCGGGTTCCCAATCGCCCATCGAGAAGTTGTGCGACACGATCCGGGTTCCGGGACGGAGCTGACTCGTAAGGCGGGGCCGGAGCTTCAGATTCGACGCTGACAAGAGGTAGAGCGTCACCACGGTGGCATCGCTCACGTCGACCTCGAGGGCATCCTGCACGCGAAACTGCACCCGCGCCTCCACCCCTGCGTCGCGAGCCAGCTCGCGTGCCCGATCGACCAGGACTGGGTCGATGTCGACGCCCACACCGCGTGCGCCAAACCGTGCGGCTGCCATGATGACGATGCGTCCGTCGCCGCACCCGAGGTCGTAGACGACGTCGTCGGGTCCAACGTTGGCAAGCACGAGCATGCGCTCGACAACGTCCACCGGTGTGGGCACGAATGGTGCGAGCCGCGGGGTCTGTGCGGCTGGCGTGCCAACGAGGACGATCAGGATCCCCAACGAGGCTCCGCCTCGGAGCCGCGAGCCTATCGACCGCGGCTTCGCCTCGCGAGGTCGCAGCGTCTGCTGCCCGCACGCCGCGTGGGCGAAACGTCGTGAATGGCCGCTCGAGAAGGTGACTCGTGAGCATGAATTCGGGCCGTTGAAGCCGTCTGGCGATACGCTGCTCATCGGAGGGATTCTAGCTCGAACACCCGACACGACCCCTAAGCCACGGCCGGTGCAT
>CAZDLW010000117.1:0-16186 GCA_964505975.1 uncultured Bifidobacteriaceae bacterium
CGGCGCGCGGCAGCACGTTCGTGAGCGAGGCGCCCGTGACGCCGGGCATGCCGCGCATACGGCCGGCCAGCGCCTGGAAGAAGTCCGCCCGCTGCCGGGGTGTTTGGTAGCGCTCACCGGACAGACCGATCGACGCAGCCAGAATCTCGCGCGACACAATCGCCCGGTCGGCGTCCGTTGGTCCGGGTTCGTGCAGCCAGTTGTTCACGCCCTGCGCCAGCAGGACGACGGCCAGCGCGATCTGGGCGATCATGAAGCCCGTTGTCCAGCGACGGGCGGATGCGTGTTCGGTCCCACTCCAACCGCCATGTTTGAGACCTCGGAGGACGTCGATTCTCGACGCATGCATGGCGGGAAGCCATCCGAAGATCAGCACGGTGCCGAACGCGGCGACCACCAGCGCGGCAAACACCGTGGCATCCATCGAGTAATGGAGCCAGTAAGGCAGCGCGTCGGCCGGGATGAACGAACGGAACACGCGCACGAACCCGAGCGATAGCCCGAAACCGATCGCGGCGCCGGCGCCGGCAATCACGATGCTTTCGGTCAGCACCTGGATGAACAAACGAGTTCGGCTGGCACCGAGGGAGCCCCGGATCGCCATCTCTCGCATGCGGTGCGCGCCGCGCCCGAGCATCAGGTTGGCAACATTGGCACATGACACCACGAGGACCAGTACTCCGGCAGTGATGAACGCGAGCCAGGCGGGATCGGTCGGCCTGCCGAAGAACCTGGTGCTGACCGGCATCACCTTCGAAAGGAGACGCCTTTCGCCGTGCCGATTCCCGATCCTCGTCAGCACCGCGTCCAGCTGCGCACGGGCATGCTCGACCGCCACCCCGTCGCGCACGCGGGCCGTCACGAGCACCACGCGCGCGTCGCGGTCGGTCTGAGACCACCGCGGTGCGTGCGAGATTGGCAGCCACACGTCGGCCGTGCTGGGAAAGCCCGATCGTTCCGGCACGCTGCCGACGACCGTCGTCGGGCGCCCGTCGATGAGGACGCTTCCACCGAGCACATTCGGGTCGCCGTCATAGCGGGCTCGCCACGCGCGCGCGCCAAGCAGCGCCACGGCACTGTGAACGTCGCGCTCCTCGGCATGCGTGAACGACCGCCCGGCGAGCAGCCGAATGCCGAGCGTGCCGAAGGCATTGGCGCACACGTACGCAGCGTCGTACCGATCCGGCGCCCGGTCCGCGTCGCCGAGGGCAATCGGCACTGTCGATCCGAGCGCCGCCGCGGGCATGAACGCGTCGAGCGCCGGCCGAATCTCTTCCAGCTCCACCCACGCCAGCCGCGTGTCGGCGCCCTGCTCGTCGGTGAACGATCCCATCAGCACGCGATCCGCCTCTGGAATGGGCAGTCCACGGAGCGTGTGTGCGTAGATGATCGTGAACATCATGTTGTTCACGCCGATCCCGAGGCCCAGCACCAGCGTGGCGGCCAGCGCGAAGCTGCGGTTCGTCACGAGGAGGCGCGCGCCGAAGCGGGCATCCCGGATCAACGCCTCGAGCCACGCCGACACCCGCTGTTCGCGATAGAGCTGCCGCGTCCTGAGCACGCTGCCGAATTCGCGCCGTGCGGCATCGCGTGCCGCCGCCCGATCCATCCCGCCCTCCCGATAGCGCGCCTCGAGCAGCGACAGATGCGTGTCGATCTCCTCGATGAGGTCCGTGTCACGCCGGAACCACAAACGCAGGCGTCTCACGGCTCGCCCTCCAGCAGCCGATTGACGATGGCGACCGTCCGCGCCCACTGCTTCGCCTCGACGGCGAGCTGTCTCCTCCCACTGCGAGTGATGGAATAGAAGCGCGCGCGGCGGTTGTTCTCGCTCGTGCCCCACTCGCTGGTAATCCAGCCCTTCTGCTCGAGCCGCAGTAGCGCCGGATAGATCGTTCCCTGGTTGAGCGCCAGTGCACCCTCGGCCACCTGCTCGACGCGCCGGGCGATGCCAAACCCGTGGAGCGGGCCCAGGACGGCAAGCGTCTTGAGGACCATGAGATCGAGCGTGCCATAGGGCACTTCCGAATCGGGTGGAGCCATCGGGCACCTCTGTTGATAGTCCACATGAGAGCATACACCTCTGGCTCCACGACTGCAAATCAGCGGCGACCGCTCAACATCCCCGCGGCGACAGGTCATCTGCTCGAGCCGCAAACTGCCGGTCTCTCGGGCCGCAGCGGAGCTTCGGTGCGGCTACGGATCCATCGACATCGTGTGCTCCTCCACGTGACGCCGTCGACATACTCGTTCGGGGAGCCGATCCGCGCCGCCTTCGACGACACGTTCACAATGGCGCAACTCGTCCCCCGCGCGCGGTGGACATGCGCCGGACAGTTTCGCGTGCGCGACCAGCATGCCCGGGCTCGCGCGCGCTTTCACTCTGGCCGGGTTCGGCGACGTCAGGACGGTGCTCGCGAGCGGGCTCGTCGTCTTCAGTGCGGGCCGCATAACTCGCGAAGATCGAATGGCGGTGCGAAGCGGGACTGACCGCGGGCAGGCGCCAAAGAGAGTCTCAATGCACATGTCGCCAGCATTTTTGCCGTAAAATTGCTGGCGATGTTTGCACGTCGCCTCGAGCTGCCGGAGCGCTCCTTCTTCTTGTTCGGCCCCCGCGGCACGGGCAAGACCACCTGGCTCCGCACGGTCCTTCCGGACGCGCTCTGGTTCGATCTCCTTCGGACATCGACCTTTCTCGAGCTGAGCCAGCACCCCGACACCTTCCGCCAGCAGGTGGACGCGCTGCCGCGCGGCCGATGGATCGTCGTCGACGAGGTGCAGCGGCTCCCGACGCTGCTGAACGAGGTGCACGCCATCCTCGCCGAACGCGGGCGCGCCTACCGGTTCGCGCTGAGCGGATCGAGCGCGCGGAAACTCAAGCGACTGGATGTGAATCTCCTCGCCGGCCGCGCGATCAACCGGCAGTGCTTTCCGCTGACAGCCGCGGAGATTGGCGTCGATCTCCCCGTCGACCAGGTGCTCCGGTTCGGTCTGCTGCCGCAGGTGCGCAGCGAGCCCCGGTTCGCCCTCGACACGCTCGACGCCTACGTCTCGAACTACATCCGGGAGGAGATCCAGGCCGAAGCCCTCGTGCGGCGGCTCGACGCGTTCGCACGCTTCCTGCCCGTGGCGGCACTGCTGAACGGCCAGGTCGCCAACGTGGCAGGCGTTGCGCGAGATGCCGCCGTGGCGCGGCCGACCGTGCAGGGCTACTTCGAGACGTTGATCGACACGCTCATCGGGTACTGGCTTCCCGCGTGGCGTCGGCGAGCCAAAGTCAAGGAGGTGGCGAGCCCGAAGTTCTACCTGTTCGATCCCGGGGTCGCGCGCGCGCTGGCCGGTCGGCTGCGGGAACCGCTCGACGGTCTGGAGCGCGGATTCCTGCTGGAAACCTGGCTACTGCACGAGCTGCGCGCCGCCATCTCCTACCACAATTGCGGCGGGGACCTCTTCTACTGGCGCACGCCCGGCGGCACGGAGGTGGACTTCGTCTGGGCCCGGGGACGGCGCGCAGTCGGCATCGAGGTGAAGGCAGCGCCACGCTGGCGGCCCGAGTTCGGTGCCGCGCTGAAGTCGCTGGCGAGCGACGGCATCGTCCACACCGCTTTCGGTGTGTACACCGGCACGGCCGAGTTGAGGGATGGTCCGCTTCGCGTGCTCCCGCTCCGCACGTTTCTCGAGGCGCTCACCGCGGGAACCGTGCTCGCCTGACCGTGATGTCCAGCTGATTGGCGCGGCCTGCACCGGACGTAGTATGAAGGCGAGATGACCGCCGACTCGCGGCCGGTTCGCCGCGTCGTTCGTTACCTCGTGATCGCGGCTCTGGCGCTCGGCGCGTCCGCTGCCACCCTCGCCGTCCTCGTGCACCTTCCGCCCGTGCGCGCCGCCGTATTGCGGCGCGCCGCCGCGCTGTTGGAAGAGCAATACGGGTTGCGCCTGGAAGCTCGACGGCTGGATTACCGGCTGTGGTCCCTCCGGGCGGAACTGCACGACGTCCGCCTCACGGCGCTCGGTGACGACACCCCGTTGCTCGAGGCGCGCCGGGTCGGGGCGAGGGTGGCCGAACGGACGCTCCTCGGGCAGTTCGCACTCGAGCACGTGGAGCTGGAAGCGCCGGTCCTGCGAGTGCTCCAGAGGGCGGATGGCAGCAGCAATCTGCCGCCGCGAGGGGGGGGCGACGGCGGGGAACCTGCGGCGCTCGACCTCGCGCTCCTGGAAGCGTTCAACCTCGCGGTCGAGTATGCCGACGAGGCGGGGAACGTCCGCGTGCGTGTCCCCGATGCCACCATCACCCTCGCGCGGAGCCAGGGGCGCATCGCGTTGAACGCACCAGCCGAACTGCAGTTCGGCGACATGACGATCCAAATCGACGACCTCGACGGCGACGCGGCGTTCGACGGCCGTGACCTGCACTTCACGATGCTGACCGCGTCGGCCGAGGAAGGACGGCTGTCGGTGAGCGGCACGCTCCAGCTGCTGCGCAGCGAGCCGTCGATGGCGTTGACCTTCATCGGTGACGTCCATACCGCAGTGCTCACGCGACGTCTTCTCGGTAATGACAACGACGTGCAGGGGCAGGTCGCCGTAAGAGGCCAGGCGCGAGGAACGCTCGTCGAGCCGCAGGTGGCGCTGACCGCCTCGTCCACTCGGCTCGCGTGGCGCGACGTGATCGTCACGGATGTGACGACGAGTGCGCGCCTGACCGGCAGGAGCCTGGAGGTCGAGCAGCTGTCGCTCGAGGTTGCCGGGGGCCGCATCGATGGTTCAGGAAGGCTCGCGATGGCAACACCCGGCGATACGCGGGTGGACCTGGCATGGTCGGGGATCGATCTCGCCACGGTAGCTGCCTGGGTAGGTCCTGAGTTTGTGGTCCCGGCCAACACGACGGACGGGAACCTGACGGCGTCCGGGCCGCTCGATGACATCGCCGCGTGGCAGGGCGAGGCCGCCATCCGCGCGCTCCCCGCTGCAAATCGCCGCGGACGCCTCTCGGTGCCTGGAACGTCACGGCTGCGTCTCGCAAGCGGCCGGTGGCATCTGGATAGCGCTCATGCACTTGCCAACGTGGCACCGATTCGGGTTGAGCTCACGGGAGTGCTGGCCCCGGAGGATCTCGGCCGTTCGACGATGGCTGGAACGGCCGATCTCGACGGCACGGACCTCGGCGCGCTGGGGGAAGCACTCCGGGCCGCCGGCCTCTTCGAACCACCCGATCCGCCACCCTCCGGCCGTATCGAAGGCAGGGTGGCCGTGAGCGGCACCCTCGGTGCGCCACGCGCGTCGTTCACCGTCACCAGCGATCGGATCGATATCGCGCAGCAGACGTTCACCGCCGTGGCCGCGCGTGGCGGTGTCGACGCCTCGCGTGTGGTCGTCGACGAGCTGTCGGCTCTCGCGGGTGACGCTGACGTGCCTTCGGGCCGCATGCAGGCCACCGGTGAGTACCAGTTCGCCAGCGGCCGGTATCGCACCGACGGCACCGTCGAGCGGTGGCGGCTTGCCGGTGACGAGCCGGCGTACTCGGCAGTCGTCGATGGCCGCTTCGATGTGCAGGGCGTGGGGGAAGACGTTCGCGGCACGGCACAGATTGCCGTGGACGACGCGACGGTGTCCGGGATCGCGCTCGGGCCGATCACCGCCGACATCGGCCTGGAGGGACGCCAGGCGCGAATGACGGCGCGCGCTCCCGAGCTCAACGTCAGCGCCGAGGCCGACATGTCGTTGACGGCTCCCTACCAGGCGGTGGGCACCATCACGGCGCGGAACCTCGACGTGTCGCGGTTCGCGGCGGCAGCCGGTACGGCACTCGCCGTTGCGGGGACGCTCGATGCCGAGATGAAGTTCGAAGGACCCGCGAGCGACTGGAGGAGCGGTGTCGTCACCGCAGAGGTGCCCGCCTTGGACCTTCGCCTCGGTGAGCTGCCGATTCGCGCACAACAGCCTCTGATGGCACGTGTCGTCGGCGGCAGACTGTTCGTCGACCGTTTCGAGGCGGGCGTGGGGGACACTCATCTGGCCGCGAGCGGCTCGCTCGAGGTTCTCGACGCGCCGTCTCCCCGTGCAGGGGGACCCCTCATCGTGACCCTCGACGGCGACCTCGACGCCGTTGTCAGGGCGGTGTCAGCGACGGGTCTCACCACCGTGCCGATTGCCGGCGGCAGCGGCCCGGCGGCGCTCCTCGCCGTCATCGACGGCTCGCTCGCACAGCCGATCGTGACCGCCGATCTCGAGGTCGGGCCCGGAGCGGTGCGTCTTCGCGACGATCTGCCGGAGGTGAGGAATGTGCGTCTACGCGCGCGAGTCGACGGAGACGTCCTGGATGTTCGCGAGGCCTCGGCAACCTTCGCAGAGGCGCGGCTCGAGGCGACTGCCCGCGCGCCGCTCGACCTGCTGTGGTCCCCTGACAGCGTGGATGGACGATGGGAGCTGCGCGCGCGCGCCACGAACGTGACTCCCGCCATGCTGCGCCCGTTCGTCGAGGCCGATGCGCTCGAGCAGATCGAGGGCTCGATCGACGCAACGGCCGAACTGGCGGGGTCGTCGGCGTCGCTGATGGATGCGGCGGGCGAAGTCCGTCTCGACCGCCTCGACCTCGTCATTGCCGGCCTTCCGATCCGGCAACGCGCGCCCACACGTCTGACGGTCGGCGACAGGTTCGCGCGGGTGGCTTCGTGGAACTGGGAAGGGGAGGGCGCGACGCTGGACATCCAGGGACAGGTCCACCTTCCCACCCGGCAGGCCGCGTTGCTGGCCGACGGCATCATCGATCTTCGCCTCCTGACACCGTTCGTACGCGCGTCCGGCCTGGCCACCGGCGGGCGATTCGAGACGCACCTCTCCGTGACCGGACCCGTCGACGACCTTCGCGTCGACGGGAGCGCCGTCGTCTCTGGCGGAGAAATCCGCATGACCGAGCCTCGACTCGTGATCTCGGACCTGTCGGCCCAGGCGGTTCTGTCACGATCGAGCGCGCACATTACCTCCCTGACGGCGACAGCGAACGGAGCGCCGATGACGGCGAAGGGCGAGGCTGCCTGGCGCGCCGATTCAGGTCTGTCGCTCAAGGTCAACGGCACCGTCGAGGGTATGCCCATCGAGATCGTCCAGGGCCTCCAGACGGAGCTGGATGCCAACCTCGCGTTTGCCTTCACGGCAGCTGCCGACGAGGAAGGCAGCGGACAGATCTCCGGCATGGTGACAATCGTCCGCGGTGCGTACCGCGAGCAAATCGGCGTGGTGACGGCCCTGCTCACGCGGCTGAGGACCACCGCCCTCACCACCACCCCGACCGCCGCCGCGCCCGTTGGCAGCCCCATCAACCTCGACGTCCGCGTGGTGACCGAAGAAGACCTCGTCGTCGACAACAACTTGGCGTCGGTGCAGCTCGGGGCCGATCTGCGTGTCATCGGCACGCTGGAGCGTCCCGTCTTGTCCGGGCGCGCGGAGGTTCGCGAAGGCGGGCAGCTGTACCTCGGCAGGAATGTCTACACGCTGCAGTCGGGGACGTTCGACTTCACCAACACGACGGCCATCGATCCCGAGATGAACATCCTGGCCAGCACGCGCGTGCCCGGAGCCGACATCGACGTGCGCCTGACGGGCACCGTCAGCAATCCCAACGCGCCCGAGCTGACGTCGGAAGATTCGGATTTCGGCGAGGCCGACCTGGCATCGCTGCTCCTCACTGGACGCCCCTTCGATGACCTGGCGACGGAGGAGGCGGCCGTCATCGGCGCGCAGGTGCTCGGGAACCTGTCGGGCGAAGTACTGGGGCTCGCCGGCCGCGTCGTGGGGCTGGACGTCGTCCGTCTTGGCGACGTCAGCACAATGAGCGGCAGAAGCGACCCCACGGCGGTGGCCACGGCCGTCGATCCGACCACGCGTCTCACGTTCGGCAAGAGCTTCGGCACGACACTCGACGTCACCTATTCACAGAGCCTCCGGAATGGTGCCGCCCAGACGTGGATCGTCGACTACGTCCCGTTGCGCCGTCTCGGCCTCCGGCTGATCTCCAATGACGAGGATCTTCGGACGTACGAGTTCCGTCACGAGGTCTCGTTCGGCGGCTCACCGCCCGCCGCACGGCGCCGTGCGCGGCAGCGGACGCCGCCAGTGGTTGCCGGCGTGACGATCGGAGGGAATCTGGTCCTGTCCGAGGAGCGCGTGCGACGGACGCTTCAACTTTCCAGCGGACGCCCGTTCGATTTCATCCGCTGGCAGAACGATCGCGACCGGCTGGTGCGCCTCTACGCGTCCGAGCGGCGCTACTCCACCCAGATCAGCGCCACCCGGATGGAGACGGAATCGGGAGTGGAGCTGATCTACGAAATCGATGCCGGACCCGAGACGCGTGTCAGCGTGAATGGCGCTCAGGTGCCAGACAGCGTCATCCGCGGAGTCGAGGAGTTGTGGGCGGAATCGACGTTCGACAGCTTCGTCGCGGACGAAGCCGCGACGCGCGTCCGGCGCCAGCTTCAGGAGAACGGCTACCTCGACGCGCTCGTGGCCGCCCGGTTCATCGACGAGCCGGGGATCCGGACGCTGGTGCTGGACGTCGAGACCGGCGTGCGGGCCACGGCCGTCGAACTCCGAGTCGACGCGGCCGACGAGGAACTGCGCAGGGAAGTCGAGGCGTGGCTCTCCGGCATTGGACCCCAAGCGCGGGCGGCGATCGACCCGCCGGCGGTCGAACGCGACCTGCTCGAGTTACTCCGGCAACGCGGCTACATGGCGCCTCGCGTGAGCATTGGTTCCGCCAGCTTCGAAGGCACCGTGGCGGTCATCCCGGTAACCGTGCGGCCGGGTCCGCAGTTCACCATTGGCAACCTCGCGTTCGAAGGTGTGCACGGCATCGACCCGGCTCTCGTGCAGGAAGTCTCGGGGCTGGCCACCGGGCTCCTCCACGCTGCCGAGGCCATCGAGTCGGCGCGCACGGAGGTGCAGGCGCTCTACGGACGCGAGGGATTTCCGAACGCCACGGTTGCCGTCCGTCAGACCGTTCGGGACAAGGTCGTCGACGTGGAGTTCGTGGTGGAGGAGGGCCCGCGGCAGGTGGTCGGACCGATCGACGTCTCGGGGCATCGCAGCGCCACCGAGGAATTCATCGTCCGGACGGTCGCGCTCGAGCCGGGAGTGCCGCTTCGGACGGCGGACTGGCTGGCGGCGCGCCGCCGGCTCTTCGACACAGGGCTGTTCCGCCGCGTGGACATCGCCGCTGATCCGCTGGGGGAGGTAGACGGCGCCGGAGTAGTGCCAATGCGCATCCCGGTCACGGTGGAGGAGTGGCCCTCGCTGCGACTGCGGTACGGCTTCCAGGCGGCAGAGGAGCGCCGGCTGGATGAGGTGGAGGGACGCGACCTCGTGCCAGGGATCTCCGCCGATCTCGTTCGCCGCAGCCTGTTCGGCCGTCCGATCAGCGTTGGCGGCGCCTTCGATCTCCGCACGCGCGACCAGGAAGGACGGGTCTTCGCGCGCGTGCCGACCCTGTTCGGGCTGCCCGTCGAGTCGCTGCTGACCGCCAACCGCAGCCGGCGGCCGATTGGCGACTCGGAACGGATCGACATGCGCACCGGCGTGGCGTGGGAACAACAAGTGCGCATCCGCCAGCACCTTCGGGCGTCCTACAGCTACCGCTTCGAGCGAAGCCGCACGGACCTGCCGCCGGACGAATTCCTGGGACCGCTGCCGCCCGTCATCATCAGCCTGGCCCGGCTCGTGGCGTCGGCGGCGTGGGACTCGCGAAACGATCCGGGCGACACGAGCCGGGGCACGCTCGTGTCGACTGTACTCGAGTATGCGCCCGAGGCGCTCGGATCGGACATCCGCTTCGTGAAGACGCTCACACAGGCATATCACTTCCGCCCGTGGCGCGGCATCGTGCTCGCGTCAGCGGCGCGCGTCGGTACGGCGCAGGCGCTCGGCGGGCAGGAACTGATCCTGTCGGAGCGATTCTTCGCCGGGGGCTCGCGGACCGTGCGCGGCGTGCCCGAGGCCAGCCTGGGGGAACGGGACTTCCTCGATGAGGCCATCGGCGGCGAGGGGCTGATCGTGCTGAATCAGGAGGTGCGCATTCCCCTGCACCGGTGGTTCCGCGCGGTCGGGTTCGTCGACGCCGGAAACGCCTTCGCCACGCTCGGCGACATGTCCCTGCGCGGTCTGGTGGGATCGACTGGCGTCGGACTCAGGATCGTCACGCCGGTGGTGATGGTCCGCGTCGATTACGGGCGCGTCGTCTGGAACGGCTCGGGACACCGCTGGATGTTCGGGATCGGGCAGGCGTTCTGATCACCTTCACCGCCCCCGGACGGTCTTCATGATCTGCAGCACCTCGGGCCGCTCGGGCGCTCGGGGGGCGAGCTTCAGGAACTGCTCGAAGTGAATGGCCATCCGATCGGGCCGCCCCGATCGATAGTTCATCAGGCCGGCGTAGTAGTGGGCGTACGCGCTGGACGGGTTCAGCTGCGCCGCGGTGTCGAAGGCCTGGGTGGCCTCGGCCCACTGCTGCCGGCGGGCGAGCACCAGTCCCAGCTGAAACCTCGACTCGTACTGCTTTGGCGCCAGCTCGACCGCCCGTGTCGCGGCGGCGTGGGCGCTGTCCAGATCGCCGCGCAGGATGTGCGAGGCGGACAGGCCGATGTACCGCCACGCGTTGTCTTCGGGCAGGTCGGCGAGACGCCCGTACGCGGCCAGCGCCTCGTCGTCGTTGCCGAGCTTCTGGAAGCTTTGCGCCGCCACGTAGACGGCGGCCGGAGGAGCTTCCGGTGGCGTGGCGTCCACCACCTGTTTGTACTGGCCAGATTCGAACAGCCGTCCCAGCTGTCCGGGATCCTGGCCGGCGGCTGCCGCGGGCACCACGAGCGAGAGGGCGAGGACGAGGAGTGTTCTTGCCATGAAACGATTGTACGGCACCACTGGCGGTGCGCGCGCATCAGCCACAGCCGCCCCCCTGCGGTGCAGCCCGTGCTCAGGATGCCCGGGCTTCGACGGTGATGGTGACGGAGCCTCTGAGGGCGTTCGAAATCGGGCACCCCTTTTCCGCGCCCACCGCGAGGTTCTGGAGCTTGCCCGCGTCGATCCCCTGGAGCCCCTCCACCGTCGCCATGAGATGCGACGTCGTGACCTTGATGCCGGTGTCCCCCTTATCGGCGGTCACCGTGGCCGTCACCCTCACGCGCGAGGCCGAGCCGCCCTGCTTCCCGATGGTGTTGGTGAGCACCATCGCGTAGCAGACCGCATGCGCCGCGGCGAGCAGCTCTTCGGGCGTGGTGTTGCCGTCGCCTTTCTCGGCGATCCGGCTGGGGAACGTCACCGGCAGCGAGAAGGCGCCCGTGCCGGCGCTCGCCGTGCCGCTGCCGTCCATGAGTCCGCCAGTCCATTCCACATCGGCGTGTCGTGCGAACGTTGCCATCAACCCTCCAGAAAGTCCCGATGATAATGCGGATGGACATCGATCTGCGGAGGCGTAACAGAGTACGCGCTTCAGCTTGCGCGTCCCCCGACGTCGATCGCCTTGATACCGTCGAGCCCGGCGCCGCTACCAGCTCACGGCATTGAAATTGCCACTCAGGACAACAGGCCCGGGGCGAGGTTTCCAGCTCAGCGGGCGACTCCCGCCGGGCGCGCACGGATGATATATTCGCGGCCCACTCGATGCACAGTGCTTCAGGTCATGCGAACAGACAACACTGCGGAACGGGTCCACACCGGCATCGCCGGGCTCGACCACCTCCTGCATGGCGGTCTGCCACGCGGCCGGCTGCACCTGATCGAAGGTGAACCTGGAGCCGGCAAGACGACCCTGGCGATGCAATTCCTCCTCGAGGGGCGGCGGACCGGGGAACGCGGCCTGTACGTCACGCTCTCCGAAACGTCCGAGGAACTGCATCAGGTCGCCGCCTCGCATGGCTGGAACCTGGACGGTGTCGAGACGTTTCAGCTGGCGCCCATCGGCGAGCGCGCAGCCGACGAGTACACGCTCTATCACCCGGCGGAGATCGAGCTGGCCGATCTGACGAAGACCGTGCTGCAACATGTCGAGACGACCAGGCCGACGCGTGTCGTGTTCGATTCTCTGTCGGAGCTCAGACTGCTGGCGAGAGACCCGCTGCGCTACCGGCGGCAGATCCTCGGCCTGAAGGAGTTCTTCTCGCAGAAGCCCGCGACGGTGCTGCTCCTCGACGATCATTCCGTCGGCGAGGCGGATCTGCAGCTTCGGAGCCTGGCTCACGGCGTCGTCCTCCTCGAGCATCTTCCGTTCGAGTACGGCCGGGCACGACGACGGCTGCGCGTCGTGAAGATCCGTGGCGCCGCCATCACGGAAGGCTTTCACGACTTCGTCATCCTGCGCGGAGGCCTCACAGTCTTTCCGCAGCTCGTGCCCGACAGTTCGAGAGCGCGGCCGCCGGCACCGGTGGCGAGCGGCCTTCCGGAACTCGACGCCCTGCTGGGCGGCGGCCTCACCTGGGGCACGACCACGTTGTTCATCGGGCCGGCGGGCGCCGGCAAGTCGACGGTCGCCGCACAGTATCTGTGCGGCGCGGCGAATCCGGCTGCCACGAAGGCCGCGGTGTTCCTGTTCGACGAGAGGCGGGCCACCTTCCTGGCTCGCTGCGACGCGCTCGGGATGCATGCGTCGGCGCGTGTCGAGTCGGGCCATCTCCTGGTCGAACAGGTGGACCCGGGCGCGAACTCGCCGGGTGAGTTCGCGCACCGGATCAGGCGGTTCGTCGAAACCGACGGCGTGCGCCTCGTGGGCATCGACACGTTGAACGGGTACTTCAACGCGATCCCCAGCACGGATGCGCCGGTCATCCGCATGCACGAACTGCTCTCGTTCCTGAACGAGCGGGGCGTCGCGACGCTCGTCGTGCTGGCGCAGCACGGCATGGTGGGATCGGCGATGTCCGTCCCGGTCGACATGAGCTATCTGGCGGACGCCATCGTGATGCTCCGCTTCTTCGAGGCGAACGGGCAGGTGCGAAAGGCGATCTCCGTCGTGAAGAAGCGAACGGGCACGCACGAGAACACCATCCGCGAGCTGAGGCTCGGTCCCGACCGCATTCAGGTCGGGGAGCCGTTGAAGGATTTCCGGGGCGTCCTGACCGGTGTCCCGGAGTACACCGGTTCGACGAGACCACTGCTGGCCGATGCCGACTCACGAGCACAACACTGATCCTCAGGATCGGGTGCTGATCTTCACACCGATCGGGCGCGATGCCGAGCTCACGCGTGACCTCCTGCAACGCGCGTCGATCGGCTGCGTCGTCTGCCGTTCACTGGGCATGCTGATCGAAGCGTTCGACGCCGCGGGGGCTGGCGCACTGCTGCTCACGGAGGAAGCGCTCGACGAACCGGGGTTCTCGGAGCTCGTGGCACATCTCGAGCAGCAGCCGCCATGGTCCGATGTACCGGTCCTGCTCTTTGCCGACGGCCATGGCACAGTGACGCCCCGCGCCATCCGGTCGATCGACACGCTGCGGAACGTCACGCTGCTGGACCGGCCGATTCGGGTGGCGGCCGTCCTCAGCACGATACGGGCGGCGCTGCGCGGCAGAGCGCGGCAGTACGAGGTGCGCGACCTGCTGGTTGCCCTGCACCGCGCGAGGACGCAAGCGGAGAGCGCGAACCGATTGAAAGACGAATTCCTGGCGACTCTTTCCCACGAGCTCCGCACGCCGCTGAATGCCATCCTCGGCTGGACCTCCATGCTCGTACGCGGGCAGGTCGAGCCCAGCCGGTTTCCCCGCGTCTTCGAGGCGCTCGATCGCAACGCCCAGGCGCAGGCGCAATTGACGGCGGACGTGCTGGACGTGTCGCGCATCATCACCGGCAAGCTGACGCTGCAGCCGGCGACCGTCGACCTGTGCGACATCGTGGCGCGGGCGGTCGATGCCGTGCGTCCCGCGGCGGCCGCCAGGAGTGTGGTCCTCACGGTACGCGAGCCGCCGGCCTGCTTCGTCTTCGGCGATCCCGATCGACTGCAGCAGATTTTCTGGAACCTTCTGAGCAACGCAATCAAGTTCACGCCGCGGGCCGGCTCCGTCGACATCGATGTCACACGCCGCACGAACGGCATCGTCGCCACGGTGACGGACACCGGCATCGGCATCCCCCGTGAATTCGTGCCGTTCGTGTTCGATCGCTTCCGTCAGGCGGATCAGTCTTCCACCCGCGCCCACAGCGGCCTCGGCCTCGGGCTGTCGATCGTGAAGCACCTCACCGAACTGCACGGCGGCACCGTGAGCGCCGCCAGCGAAGGGGCAGGACGGGGCGCCCGCTTCGAGGTGCGGCTGCCTGCCGTCGAGGACGTTCGCCTCTCCGGCTCTGCCTCCGAGAGCGCCGCCGAACGGAGTGTGCACCTCGATGGCCGCTCGATTCTCGTCGTCGATGATGACGAGTCGACCCGGGACGTCGTGACGGCGGTATTGGAGGCGGCGCACGCGCAGGTACGCGTCGCGGCGTCGGTGGCCGAAGCCAGGCAGCGGCTCGCGGAGCAGACGCCTGCGGTGATCATCGCGGACCTCGGCATGCCGGGCGAGGACGGGTTCTCGTTCATCCGCGGCGTACGCCGGTCGAGCGCACCCGGCGTTCCCGCGATCGCGCTGTCCGCGTACGCGGATGCGGCCTCGCGTGAGGCCGCACTCGTCGCCGGGTTCACCGCGTTCCTCCCGAAGCCCGCTCGGCCGCACACGCTCGTCGAGCTCGTGTGGTCTCTGTTGAACGAGCGTCGGTAGACTCGCGTCGTGAAGCGGTCTCAGACATGCTCAACGGTCCGAGGCGGAGCCTCGCAAGAACTGGGAGCAGCGGCTCTCTTGTTTGCGCCCAGATCGATTGTCGTCACGAGCGGATGGGAACGAATACCGGCCCATACCAGTCCTCGTCGCGGCTCGCTCGGGCCAGCAGGCGAGGTCGCCCGCGATCCTTCCAGGCGAGGCCGCCTGACGGTCGACGACGACGACTCGGACGGCTTGGCCCGTGCGGATGCGCTCAGTCGCAAGGCCGGCAAGCGGACGATCCTGTGTCACGATGACCCGACCGTTGGCCACAGCCCAGTCGACTACGGTGACGTCGGGCGCTCCGCTCATGCCAAGCTCCTGAATCGTCACGACATCGACGTCGGGGTGCCTGGCGCGAAGCGCCTTCAGCGGATGGTGGCTGGTGTCCTCGTCCCAGAGATAGCGAATCAGCGTTCGATGCGCTTCGTGAGCTTCTGCCGCAGGTTCGGCTGCGGGAACTCGCTCCGGAGGCGATCCATCATGTCGCTTGCGGCCTGCTGCTGCTCGCGCAGATAGCGATCGACGTCGGTTCGATGGCGGAGATAGTAGGCGATGACGTCGTAGACGTCCGCAAGCTCCAGGGACGGATACTCTTCGACGATCTGCTCGGGCGTGCCACGTCGGTGAAAGGCTGCCACGACCGAGTCCAGCGACACTCGTGTCGATCCGACTCGGAGAACGCCGGCAGTGTCCTCGTGCAGCGGTGGGGCTTCGGCGTGGACATCGAGCGCCATAGGGATCCTTTGTGATGGTATCCCACGTCGGATGGAGTGCCGAGCCCTGCTGTAGGCGCATGGTCGAGGGGCTTGCCGACCTGGAGGAGATCACCTCGCTCCAGGCCCCACATCGCGTCGCAGACGCCCTGCTGCGCGACAGCCTCGACGAAGCGGGTACGCCGTTCCGCCAGACCGCGGTGGGCCGCGCCTGCACCGACTCGCGTCCGAACCACGCGACCGCGATGTTCCGCTACTGTCCGACCGCCCTGCTCTTCGGCGTCTGGGATTCCACGGGTCCGAGGGGCGGCCTTGGCACGAAGTTCCAGCGGGTGCTCGTCTCCGAAATCGTCGGGTACGACGTCGCCACCGGCGTGAAGACCGCGAGCCGAATCGACCCTGCCGGCATTGAGCGGAAAGCTGGCCCCGTCTACGAGTCGAGAGCCGACGCCAGCGAGTGGACGAGCCTGGAAGAGGAAGCCGCGCAGGAGAAGGGCAAGCCGAAGCTGTTCAGTCGGAAAGGCACGGGCGACAAGGGCACGCCCGCGGCAATCAACCACGGCAACATCCCACCAAGCATCGATGCCGAAGCCGGCGGCGTCACGATGGCGTACGCGGTCCACACGGTCGTCCTGTCGCTCGCCGGCCTGCGCCGGCTGCGTTTCCCGACACGCGCCGACGGCAGTCCCGTACCCGCCG
>CAZDLW010000118.1:0-16134 GCA_964505975.1 uncultured Bifidobacteriaceae bacterium
TCGGCAAGATCTTCCGCGTCGAGATCAAGGGATGGTGCAGTGAGTTTGAGGCTCGAAATGCTGCAGGTGGCGCGACTCGCGCCGCAGCAGCTCGGTGAATCGAGCGCCCTCGTCGCGGCCTTCCTGCGCAGCCGCATGAACGCCGACGGGGGGTTCCAGGACCGTTCCGGCAAGAGCGACCTGTATTACACGGTCTTCGGGCTCGAAGGTCTGACCGCCCTGCAGCAGTCCCTGCCTCGAGAGGCCGTCGCTCCGTACCTGCAACGCTTCGACGACGGCGCCGGTCTGGACTTCATCCATCTTGCGTGCCTGGCCCGCTGCTGGGCGAACCTGTCGCGCGATCTCAGCGGAGTCCCGACCGCGAAGATCCTGGCACGTCTCGAGCGCCATCGCAGCAGTGACGGAGGATACGCAGCGGTCATTGGCGCCGGGCACGGCAACGCCTATCTGGCATTCCTTGCTGTCGGCGCCTATCAGGACCTTCGCGAGCCGTTGCCCGATTCAGAGCGGCTCGCCGACAGTCTGCACGCGCTTCGTGCGGCGGACGGCGGCTACGCCAATCTGCCGGGAGACGCGCACGGCATCACCACCGTCACCGCCGCTGCGTGTCTCGTGCTCGAGAGTCTGAGTGCTCCGGTCCACCCGGCACTCGGCGTCTGGCTGCTCGACCGCTGCCACGCGAGCGGCGGCTTCGTCGCGACACCGGCGGCACCCGTTCCCGATCTGCTCTCGACGGCCACCGGACTGCACGCACTGGCCTCCTTGCACGTGCCGATCGCGGGGTTGCTGGAGCCGTGCCTCGATTTCGTGGACTCGCTCTGGACCAACCGGGGCGGGTTCTACGGGAGCTGGGTGGACGATACGCTCGACTGCGAGTACACGTACTACGGCCTTCTGGCGCTGGGACATCTGACCGTTGCGTTGCCTGCCGGCCAGGGGCTCAGGGCGTGACAACGTCGATGGCACCGGCCACGCGCAGCGTCGACCTCGATGCGATCGATCGGACGATCGACACGCTGGCCGGACGGCTGCTGGACCAGAAGCTCGCACCCGACCATTGGGAGGGCAGCCTCGCGAGTAGCGCCCTGGCCACGGCAACCGCGGCCATCGCGCTGACGATCGCCGGGCGCACGTCCGGCCATGAGCCCGGAGAGTCACCAGCCGACACGCTCGTCCGCGGCGGAGCAGCGTGGCTCGTGGCGCATCAGAACGACGACGGGGGATGGGGCGACACGCGCCGGAGCCGCAGCAATCTGAGCACGACCGCGCTCTGCTGGTGCGCACTGTCGCTCTCGGGAGGGACCGAGTCGCGGAGTGCGCTGGCCCGCGTGGAGCGCTGGATCCAGGTGCATGTCGGCAGCCTGGAGCCCGAGGCGCTGCGCCGCGCCCTCCTCGACCGGTACGGACGGGACCGTACGTTCTCGGTGCCGATCCTCACGGTGCTCGCGCTCGCCGGTAAGCTGGGCGACGGACGGGACGCCTGGCGGCTCGTGCCGCAGCTGCCGTTCGAGCTGGCCGCCTTTCCACACCAGTGGTTTCGCTGGCTGCGCCTGCCGGTAGTGAGTTACGCGCTGCCCGCCCTCGTGGCCATGGGACACGTCCGGCACCATCGCGCACCAACGCACCTCCTTCCTCTCGCGCTCGTCCGATCGATGCTTCGCCCGGTCACGCTGCGCGTCGCGCGAGACATGCAACCGTACAGCGGCGGATTCCTCGAGGCCGTCCCCCTGACTGGGTTCGTCGTCATGAGCCTGATCGATGCCGGATCGATCGACGATCCGGTGGTCACGCACGGCGTGCGGTTCCTGCGGGCGTCGGCGCGTGCCGATGGGAGCTGGCCGATCGACACCAACCTGGCGACGTGGGTGACGACGCTCTCCGTCGATGCCCTCGATGCCACCGGTCGGCTCTCACCGGACGACGGTCGCCGGATCCTGGACTGGCTTCTCGAACAGCAGTCGTCCGATGAGCATCCCTTCACTCACGCGGCGCCTGGGGGATGGGGGTGGACGAACCTCAGTGGAAGCGTACCCGACGCCGATGACACGTCGGCGGCTCTCATGGCGCTCGCGACGCTGAGCAGGCCGCGCGGCATGGAACGCGACCGGCTGCCGCCGGAGGCTCAGCGGGGCTCATCAGAGGCGCCCTCCCTGCGCGACGCGGCGACCGCCGGGATCAGGTGGCTGCTCGATCTTCAGAACCGCGACGGTGGCATTCCCACGTTCTGCAGAGGCTGGGGCGCATTGCCGTTCGACAGGAGCGCCCCCGATCTCACCGCACATGCGCTGAAAGCCTGGAGTACCTGGTCCGACGTGGCGCCACTCGACATGCGCGGCCTGATTGCCAGCGCCGAGGAGCGAGCCGTCACCTATCTGGCCGGACAACAGCGCGGCGATGGTAGCTGGGCACCCCTGTGGTTCGGCAACGAGCACGCCAAGGAGGAGATCAACCTGACGTACGGAACGGCTCGCGTCGTAGCCGCGCTGGCGAGTGCCACTCTGCGCGACCGACCGGATGTGCGCCGCTCTTGGCAGCGAGGGGTGGAGTGGCTCCTGGACGCACAGGGCCCCGAAGGCGGCTGGGGCGGCAACGCCGGAACACCCACATCGATCGAGGAGACCGGGCTCGCGCTGCAGGCGGTGGCGCTCGGCTCCCACCTCGCGCCGGAGGATCGAGTGATGGACGCGCTGGTCAAGGGATGCGGCTGGCTGATCGAGGCGACGAATGAAGGCCGAACGACTCCGGCGGCACCCATCGGGCTCTACTTCGCGCGTCTCTGGTATTACGAGGAGCTGTATCCGCTCATCTTCTCCTTGAAGGGGCTCACGGACGCGTACGCCGCCCTTGCCGCACGCCAGTGGCCGCCGCCCGATGCGGTCTGATGTCGGAGCTCACTCGAGTCGCGACGGACGGCGACCTACGACTCGCGCGACACCAGTGAGGCAAAACGCATCCGGAGCGTGAAAACCGAGCTGGGTTGCGGGACCCAGCTCGGGTCGCTGACCGCAGGTGGAGGATGCGTTTTACCGCGCGATGTCGTCGGGAGCCCGCCCCGTCGCAACTCGAGTGAGCTCCGAAGTGATCCGCGCGGACGATCCAGTGTGCAGGCGTTGCGGGCGGCGCCCATGTCACAATGAGCCTCAGCGTGTCCGTTGGACCGCTATGCGACCCGGAACGCGAATTCTGTACCCGTTCTCCCGACCGCATAGCGGTCCCAGCCGCGCGGAGCGCGGCAGAAGATACTGGCAACCAGCCGAGGGGCTTGCGGGGATATCAAAGGGAGAGCCCCTTGGCTGGCCCTTCCGGCGTGCGAGCCACGCAGTCCCGGCCTGCCCGCGCACGATGACAACGACGCCGCCATTTCGTGCCGAGCACATCGGCAGCCTCCTGCGTCCCGCCGCGCTGCTCGACGCCCGCGCGGCGGCCGAGGGCGATCAGTACCGACAGTCCACCAGCGGATCGCTCACCTACTCGCACCTCCGGCATCTCGAGGACGAGGCCATTCGTGACGCCATTCGCATGCAGGAAGAGGTGGGTCTGCAGGTCATCACGGACGGCGAGTTCCGGCGGCGATCGTGGTTTCAGGACTTCCTGCGCGGGTTGTCGGGCACCGGCATCACCTTCGTCGATACCTCTGTCTCCGCCGCGTTACCGTTCAAGGACGATGCGTCGGTCGCGACGCTTCCTGGCCACATCGTCGAGGTCCGCCAGAAGCTCTCGCGCGAGACCGGCGTCTTCACCGGTCATTTTGCGTTCCTGCGCAGTCTCACCGGACGAACGCCCAAGATCAGCCTGCCCTCGCCATCGATGCTCCACTTCTGGGGAGGCCGCGCGGCCATCAACGAAGACGCCTACCCGGATCTGGACGAGTTCTGGGACGATGCCGTCCACATCTGGATTGCGGAGATTGAGGAGCTCCATCGCCTTGGCTGCACCTACGTGCAGATTGACGACGTGACGATCCCGCTGCTGTGCGACCCGAACGCCCAGGGGGCCTTGCGGCAGCGTGGCGACGATCCACGTGCGCTCCTCGACACGTACGCCGGCGTGCTCAACCGGATCGCTGCGGGTGTCCCACCCGGCGTGACGCTCGGCATGCACTTGTGCCGCGGGAACAACCGCGGCAAGTGGATGGGCAGCGGTGGCTACGAGTACATCAGCGAGGTCCTCTTCCGCAACGTCGAGATCCCGAACTACTTCATGGAGTACGACACCGAACGCGCGGGCGACTTCGAACCGCTGCGCCATGTCCCCGCCGGCAAGCACGTCGTGCTCGGACTCATCTCGACGAAGACGCAGGTGCTCGAGGCCAAGGACGACATCAAGCGGCGCATCGATGCAGCCGCACGGCACCTGCCGTTGGATCAGCTGTGCCTGAGCCCGCAGTGCGGCTTTGCCAGCAACTTCATGGGCAACCCGCTGACCCTCGATGACCAGCGCCGCAAGCTGTCGCTCGTCGTGGGAGTGGCGGACGAGGTGTGGGGAGCTCACGTATGAATCCAGAGTCCCTCGGTTACTTCGGCGTCCGGACGCGGCATTTCGACGAGTGGGTCGCCTTCGGCACGCGGTTGCTGGGCATGCAGCTCGTGGACCGCAGCCGGTCAACGTTGACCTTTCGCATGGACGACCGGCGCCAGCGCCTCGTCGTACACGCCGACGACGATGACGGTGCGGCGTTTCTGGGATGGGAGGTGGGCGGTGCCGACGCGCTCGATGCGCTGGCGGCCCGGCTCGAGGCTGCAGGCACACCTGTCAGGCGTTTGCCGCGCGCGACGGCGGAGGAACGTCGGGTTGCCGAGGGCATTGCCTTTGCCGATCCGGCGGGCACACCGCTCGAGGCGTTTCACGGCGCAGAAGTCGCCTCCGACCCATTTCGTCCCGGACGCGCCATCTCCGGCTTCCGGACGGGGCCGCTCGGGATGGGGCACATCGTGATGAACGTGGTGCGCATCGAGTCGCTCCTGCCGTTCTACGTCGATCTCCTGGGATTCCACATCAGCGATTACACGCGCCGACCGTTCAAGGCGCACTTCCTCCATCTCAATCCGCGGCATCACAGCTTTGCCATGGTGGAGACCGGCCACCACTCCGTTCATCACCTGATGGTCGAGCTGTTCATGCTGGACGATGTCGGACAGGCATACGATCTGGCGCTCGGCGAGGAAGGACGCATCGCCACGACGCTTGGACGGCACACGAACGACTTCATGACGTCGTTCTACGCGCACTCGCCGTCGAAGTTCTTCGTGGAATACGGTTGGGGCGGCCGGTCGATCGATCCGTCCACGTGGACGCCGGTCGAAATGACGTCGGGCGCCAGCCTTTGGGGCCACGATCGCAGCTGGCTCTCGCCCGAAGGGCGCGCCGAGGCACGCACGATGCGGCTGAAGGCCGCCGCCGATGGCGAGCGCCAGCCGGTTCAGGTGATCGACGGCAACTACTCGCTCGCGGCCGGGACGTGCCCGTGGTTCCGGCAATTGAAGGCAGACGAAGGCGCGAGGTAGGCGCGCCGCGTCCACGCTCAGAGTCTCCCTGCATCCTGTGTCGGAGTGGCGATGAACCGAACGATCGAGGAACCTCGAACCGCCCCACGTCAGACGTTGAGCCCCTGGGACGCTGTGGCCCTCATCGTCGGCATTGTCGTCGGGGTCGGCATCTTCCGCCTGCCCTCGTTCGTGGCGGCCAATGTCGACAGCGGCACGCTCTTCCTGTCGCTCTGGATTGCAGGAGGGGCGATATCACTGGTCGGCGCACTCGTGTACTCCGAGCTGGCCTCGACGTTTCCCAATACTGGCGGCGAGTATCACTTCCTGACGCGCGCCTATGGCCGCTCCACCGGCTTCCTGTTCGCCTGGGGCCGCATGGCGGTGATGCAGACCGGGTCGATTGCGCTCGTGGCGTTCGTGTTCGGCGACTATGCCACCGAACTGCTGCCGCTCGGGCCCCTCAGTCCCTCGATCTACGCGGCGGCGGCCATTGTGGTGTTGACCGCGCTGAACGTGTTCGGCTCCTTTCAGGGCAAGTGGACGCAGAACCTGCTGACGGCCCTCATCATCGTGGGCGTCCTGGCGGCGGTGGGTGCCGGCTTCAGCGTGGGGCCCCCCTATCCGGCGCAGGTGGCGAGCGACGGAACGAGGGTCATCGGTGCCGCGATGATCTTCATCCTGCTGACGTATGGCGGCTGGAACGAAGCGGCCTATCTCTCGGGCGAGATCCGTGACGTGCAACGCAATATGGTCCGGGCGCTCGTGACGGGCATCGTGATTATCACCGCGCTGTACCTGCTGGTGAACTATACGTATCTGCAGGTGCTCGGCCTCGAGGGCATCCGGGCAAGCCAGGCAGTTGGGGCCGACCTGTTGCGGGCGAGTGTTGGCGCCGTCGGGGCGACCATCTTCAGCCTCATCGTCGGCATCGCCGCGCTGAGCACGCTCAACGCCACGATTTTCACGGGCGCGCGAACGAACTACGCGCTCGGTCGAGACTTCACCGTGCTTGGCTTTCTCGGCCGCTGGCAAACGCATGGGGAGACGCCGGCGAACGCGCTGCTCGTCCAAGGGACGATCGCGCTCGTGCTGGTGCTGTTCGGCACCGCGCTTCCCCGCGGCGGGGTCGAGAGCATGGTGGACTACACGGCACCGGTGTTCTGGTTCTTCTTCCTGCTCTCCGGCGTGTCGCTCTTCGTCCTGCGCCGGCGCGTACCGGATGCGCCTCGGGCCTTCCGTGTCCCGCTGTATCCGATCACGCCGCTGCTGTTCTGCGGCACGTGCCTGTACATGCTCTACTCGAGCCTGGCCTTCACCGGTGTGGGTTCCCTGGTTGGCGTCGCCGTCGTCGCTGCCGGCATACCGCTTCTGCTGTTCGCCCGACCAACGGCCCGAACGGCACAGCCGTAGCTAGTGGTGTGTCCACGAAATGGCTGGTGCACCGAGGGCGCCGATGCGCCAGGCCGACAAGGCGCGACGACCGAGAATATTGGCCATCATTGGCCATATTTGAGGAAGGAGCAACGCAGCCGGCCGGGATGCAGCGGCGGCCGAATGCCCAGCTATTTCGTGGACACACCACTAGTCCCGGAGCGCACTCGAGTTGCGACGGGACGGCGACCTACGACTCGCGCGACAGCAGTGGGGCAAAACGCATCCG
This sequence comes from uncultured Bifidobacteriaceae bacterium, assembly GCA_964505975.1. Taxonomy (GTDB): domain Bacteria; phylum Acidobacteriota; class Vicinamibacteria; order Vicinamibacterales; family UBA2999; genus Gp6-AA40. The sequence continues at coordinate 7,147 of CAZDLW010000118.1, forward strand.
GAGCGTGAAGACCGAGCTGGGTCGCGGGACCCAGCTCGGGTCGCCAGCCGCGGGTGGAGGATGCGTTTTACCGCGCGACGTCGTTCGAGAGCCCGCCCCGTCGCAACTCATGTGAGCTCCGGTGTAGGCGCGGGCAGCGCCGACGCCGTCGATTACAAACCGCCTTTCAGGGGACACGAGGCACAGGCTTCGTGCCTTGTGGCCGGCCGATTCAGGTGCTACTCTGCTGCTGAACGCCCCGTGCGATCTGCAGCCCATCTTGCAATCGTTGCCCTGATCCTGGCACCGTACGCGCAGCTCGATCGGGAAGTCGGCCTGCACGCCGACCCCGGACACTCCTCCCTCGACACGCCACGCGCCGGTCTCTTCGTGCCCGGCGACGTGTGGCAGGGCATCTCCGAACACACCGTCGGCGTTCCCTCACGTGACGTATCCGTCACGAGGCCGGTCGCGTCGGAGCCCGGCCGTACGCGCCGCGCACTGCCCCCTCCGGCGTCGTTTCTCGTCCCCGGTCCGTCACGCGGACCTCCCCGCTCGCTCGAGCTCTGACGTCAGACGCTGCCTGCCGTTCTGGCCGCCCAATCTTTTCGGCGAAGGAAGGAGAGTCACGTGATTATCGACGCCAGTACCGTCTTCGTGCTCGTCGTCAGTGCAGGTCTCGTCGTGTTGCTCGGGTGGGCCGAGATGTACTCGAGGCGTCACCACAACGCGACCGAATCCCGCAACGAGGCGGCGCCAACAGCCTCGGGCTCATCGGGGGGACGCGCCAGGCCGGCAAAGCGGCGATAGGAAGGGCTGGCGCAGCTCTTGTCGGTTGCCCAGAGCTCGCTCGAGCTCTGGGATGAGCCTCCGGATGCACGCGGCAGGATGTCGGGCGAACCGCGCGATGCCGGTATGATGCACGTAGGCGGTACTCTGAGGACGGTTCGAGCATGCCCCCCGCACAGACGCTGACCATCCCCTCTCTCAGACAGATCGGCGTGACGAGGGCCGCCACGCTGATCGTCGTCGCCAGCGTCGCGGCGAGCGCCTTCCTCTTCTGGATCATCTACTTCCGGCCAACGGCCGACGGCGCGGCCGAACGGGTGGCGGCTCTCCCGGCGGTGAACGCCTCCCTCAATCTGCTGAGCGCCCTTCTCCTCGTGGGCGGATACGTGGCCGTCAGGTCGCGCCAGTATCTGCGCCACACGCGGCTGATGCTCGCAGCGCTGGCCTGTTCCGCGTTGTTCCTCGTCAGTTACGTCACCTACTACGCCGCCGCCGGCAACACCGTATTCGAGGGGCAAGGGTTCATCAGGCCCGTCTATTTCTTCATTCTGATCACCCACATCGTGCTGTCGGTGGTAGTGCTGCCGCTGATACTGCTGAGCGTGTTCCTGTCCCTGTCTGGCAGACTGGCCATGCACAAGCGCGTGGCGCGATATACGCTGCCGCTGTGGTTGTACGTGTCCGTCACGGGTGTGGCGGTCTTCGTGCTGCTGCGTCTCGTCCCATGGAGCTGAGGAGCCGACGAAGCCTCTTCGCCCTACGTGGAGGAGGAGTTCCTTCTCAGGCGGAGCCTCTTTAGCCGGCACGGTCGTGGTAAACAGGACCATCCGGCTCGCGGTAACAGTAAAATGGGCCCGAGCGGTCCGGGTTCTTTCCGAATAGCGACGCGAGGACGGTTCATGCTGAAGAGGCCTGTTTTGCTGTTCGTCGTCACCTGCCTTGGGTTCGGCCTTGCCCTGTCGGCCCAGGGGCCCAGGCGTGTGTCGATTGGTGATTGGCCAGAAATGCGCGGGCCAAGCCGCAATGGTGTGTCCCTCGAGACGGGTCTCATCGATCGTTGGAGCCTCGAGGGCGAGAATCTCTTGTGGCGGGTCGCTCACGGAGGGCGATCGGCGCCAATCGTGATGGGCAACCGCGTGTACGTGCAGAACGGCGCCAGCCGTGAGGCAGAGCTTCAGGAACGCATCATGGCCCTCGACGCCGACACGGGCCGAACGGTCTGGGAGTACCGGTACAGCATTTTTCAGAGCGATGTCCCCCCGCACCGTATTGCGTGGGCATCACCGGCGGCCGACCCCGAGACCGGCAATATCTATGCGCTGAGCGGCGGCGCCCAGGTGATCGCGCTCAGCCCGGACGGCAAGCTCTTGTGGACGCGGGCGTTTGGCGAGGAGTTTGCGGCGTTCACCACCCACGGCGGCAGGACCATGTCGCCCATCATCGACGGGGACCTGGTGATCGTCAGTGCGGCAGTCTCCAACTGGGGCGTCCATGCGAATCGCGCGCATCGGTTCATCGCGCTCGACAAGCGGACCGGCGACGTGATCTACGTGGCCAACCCCGGCAGCCGTCCGTTCGACACCGCCTACGCCGCACCGCTCATCGCAACAATCAACGGCACGCGCCTGCTCATTGCCGGGCTGGGTGATGGCGCCGTTCATGCCATCAAGCCACAGACCGGCGAGCGGGTCTGGAGCTTCCCTGCCGCAAAGCGGGCCATCAACACGGGGGTCGCCGTTCGGGGTGACACGGTGTTCGTGTCGCACGGCGACGAGAACCTCCAGGGCAACGTGATGGGTCTCATCGCCGCCATCGACGGCTCCCAGACGGGCGACATCAAGACCACCAGATGGGCCTTCGAGGGCCACGAGTTCGGACATTCCTCCCCGGTCCTCGACGGTGCGCGCCTCTACCAGGTTGACAATGGCGGGACGCTCCGGGCCTTCGACCTGGACAGCGGAAGATCGCTGTGGACCGAACGGCTCGGCACCATGCACAAGGCGCCGCCGGTGTTCGCGGACGGAAAGATTTATGTTGGAACCGAGACCGGGCTCTTCCATATCATCCGCCCGCATGCGGATCGTGCCGAGATCCTGAGCACGGTTCAGCTGCCGGACAGCGTCGACAGTTGCTGCGGGTCCGAGGGCACGCCCGAGCAGATCGTCGCCGGCGTGGCGGTGTCGCGGGGGCGTATCTTCTTCGTGACGAGCGACGCGGTGTACGCCATTGGTGCGAAGCAGGCCACGTCGCCCACCGGATGGGCCGTTGACGAGCCGGCGCAGACGGGATCGGGCTCACCCGCCCACCTGCAGGTCTCGCCAACCGAGATGGTGTTGGAGCCCGGGCAGACCGTGCGGCTGCGAGTCCGGCTGTTCGACGACAAGGGACGCTTCCTGCGGGAAGAGACCAACGCGACCTGGTCGCTCGAGGGGCTGCAGGGCACGGTCTCGAACGGGACGTTCACCGTGGGAAAGACCGGTCGCGAGCAGGCCGGCATCATCAAGGCAACGGTTGGCTCGCTCACCGGCGAAGCACGGGCACGCGTCGTGCGGCCGATGCCCTGGACCGAGGACTTCGAGTCGTACGAGGACGGTGCGGCGCCGCCCGGATGGGTGAACACAGTGGCCGGCCGTCTCGTGGTGACCACGCTCGACGGGCGCAAAGTGCTGCACAAGGAGCCGCTCGAGACGCTTTTCAAGCGCGCCCGCTTCTTCATCGGACCGTCGAACTGGTCGAACTACACGTTCCAGGCCGACGTTCGTGCACCCGAGCGACGGCGGCAGATGGGTGATGTGGGCATCACCGCGCAGCGCTACTCGCTGGTGCTCGTCGGGAACAGCCAGCGGTTGAAGCTCGAACCCTGGGAGCCCGAAACAGACCGGTCCGTGGCGGTGCGATACGCCTGGAAACCGGATACCTGGTACCGGTTGAAGATCCGGGTCGACAACCAGCCGGACGGACAGGTGCGGGCCCGCGGCAAGGCCTGGCCTGCCGGCGATCCGGAGCCGGCGGAATGGCTGCTCGACAGAAGCGACCCCGTCGGCAACCGCGAAGGTGCCCCCGGCATGTTCATCGACGCACAGTTCGGGGCCTATCTGGACAACCTCGTTCTGACTCCGAACGAGTAAATCACACGAGATCCGAGCGACCGGCTATCCGCTAGCGACAGAGGCTACTCATGAACATGCATCGCGTCCGTTCGTCCCCTTCCCCCATGGCTTCGGCCCTCCGCCGGTTCCTTCTCCTGCTGGCCGTCGCTGCGATTGCCACGACGCCGCGGCTCTCGGCGGACAACGTTGCGGCGGGCAGCTGGCCGATGTGGGGTGGAACCCCCGACCGCAACATGGTGTCCAGCATGACGGGCCTTCCCCTGGAATGGGATGTCAAGACCGGCAAGAACGTCAAATGGGTAGCCGACCTCGGTTCCCAGACCTACGGGAACCCCGTAGTCGCCCACGGTATGGTGTTCGTCGGCACCAACAACGAGTTCCTGCGCGACCCGAAACAGGATGGCGACCGCGGCGTGCTCAAGGCGTTTCGCGAGTCGGATGGTGAATTCCTCTGGCAGCACACCCATCGCAAGCTCGAATCGGGGCGCGCGAACGACTGGCCCTTCCAGGGCGTCGCCTCCTCCCCCATCGTCGAGAACGAACGGCTCTATTACGTGAGCAACCGCGCCGTGGTCTATGCCCTGAACGTTCACGGCTTCCGTGATGGCAAGAACGACGGTCCGTCCCAGAACGAGCCGTCCACCGGCCAGCACGACGCCGACGTCATCTGGGCCTTCGACATGATGGAAGAGGTGGGCGCGTACCCTCACAATCTGGCCAACTCCTCGCCGGTCATCTGGGGCGATCTGATCTTCGTCAGCACCTCCAACGGCCATGACGAGAGCCACGTGAACGTGCCCTCGCCGAGGGCGCCCTCGATCATCGCGCTCAACAAGCTCACGGGCGAGCTGGTCTGGGAGGACAACTCGGTCGAGGACCGCATCCTGCACGGCCAGTGGTCCACTCCAGCCGTGGGCGAGATTGGCGGCGTCGTGCAGCTCGTCTCGGCGCAGGGCGATGGATGGGTGCGCGGCTACGTCGCCGAGACGGGCGAGAAGCTGTGGGAGTTCGACACGAACCCGAAGGACTCCGTCTGGCCGCGCACACGCAACGAACTGATCGGGACGCCCGTCATTGTGGACGACGTCGTGTACATCGCCAACGGTCAGGATCCCGAGCACGGGGAAGGCGTGGGCCACATGTTCGCGCTTGACGCCACCAAGCGCGGCGACATCACCGAGACCGGACGGATCTGGCACTACGAGAAGATCCGCCGTTCAATCTCGACCGCCGCCGTGGCCGACGGTCTCGTGTACATCTCGGACTTCAGTGGATACGTCCATTGTCTCGACGCGAAGACGGGCGAGCCGTACTGGGTGTACGACATGCTGGCCGCCATCTGGGGATCGCCGTTCGTCGTGGACGGCAGGGTCTACATTGGCGATGAGGATGGAGACGTGGTGGTGCTGGCACACGGCAAGGAGATGAGGGTCCTGGCCGAGATGAACATGGGAAGCGCCGTGTACTCCACGGTCGTTCCAGCCAACGGGGTGCTGTTCATGAACAACCGCACGCAGCTCTTTGCGCTGGCGGAACAGTAGTCGAACTGTTGTCTTGCTGATTCGATGCGAAGATTCCAGGCGGTCCAGACAGCTGGCGTGATCGCGTTGTGCGTCATCGGGGCGTGGAATGTGTCCCTGTGGGCCACCACGGGACCCGCGGCAACCGCACCAGCCAACGAGTGGCGCCACTTCCGTGGCACGCAGAACCTGACGGGCGTGTCCGCCAGCACGCCGCCCGCCTCGCTGCGCCTGCTCTGGACCTACGATGTGGGCGAGACGATTGAGTCAACTGCCGCCGTCGTCAACCGCGTCGTGTACGTCGGCGGCGGAGACGGGAATCTGGTGGCCCTAGATCTGGAATCGGGGGCGCTCCGCTGGACCTATGACGCCGGCAACCTGATCGGCGAATCCTCCCCGGCCGTCGGGTCCGACGCGGTGTACATCGGCGATCTCAGCGGCGTGCTGCACGCCGTGACCGTGCGTGACGGCACCCGTCTCTGGACCTTCGAGACCGGGTCGGAGATCAAGTCGTCACCGGTCCTCGTGGACGATCTGGTCCTCGTGGGGTCCTACGACGCGCACCTCTACGCCGTGGACGCTCGCCTCGGCACGCTGCGCTGGAAGGTGCTCACGGATTCGCAGGTGCACGCCACGCCGGCGGTGTACGACGGGCTTGCCTTCATCGCCGGCTGTGACGCGATCCTCCGTGCGATTCGGATTCGCGACGGCAGCGAGGCATACCAGATCGAGGTGGGCGCCTACATTGCCGCGTCACCCGTCATCGAAGGCAATCGCGCCTATTTCGGAACGTTCAACGACGAAGTCCTGGCGTACGACCTGGAACGCCGGACGCGTCTGTGGCGGTACGCCGATCCGGACCGGCGGTTCCCGTTCTACTCCTCGGCGGCGCTCAGCCAGGGCCGTGTCGTTGTCGGCGGGCGCGACCGGCACGTTCACGCCATCGACTCGGCGACGGGCAATGCTGCCTGGACGTTCGCGACGCGTGCCCGGGTGGACTCGTCGCCTGTAATCGCGGGAGGGCGCGTCTTCGTCGGCTCGAGCGATCATCGGCTCTACGTGCTGGACCTGCAGACAGGCGAGAAACTGTGGGAGTTCGACACGGGCGCGGCACTGACCGCGTCTCCCGCCGTGGCCGCGGGTCGCGTCATCATCGGCGCCACGGACGGCCGCTTGTACGTCTTCGGCTGACGCGTTCCACCAGGTCTTCGCAGGGCTCCGCTCAGAGCCTCGAGCCTGTCGGCCCTCATGTCGCGGCCCGGTCAATCCATTTCACCACTGCCGGGGGCTCGCACGACGCTAGGGCGTCCAGTAAATCGTCAGGCGATGTCGAGATGGAAATCATCGCCCGGTGCTCCTGTCGAAGGAACCCCTCCTCCACGGCGTGCGCGATGAAGGACAGCATGTCGTCGAAATAGCCGCGGACGTTCAGCAGTCCGCACGGTTTCCGGTGTAGCCCAAGCTGCGCCCAGGTCAGTATCTCGAACGTCTCTTCCAGCGTTCCCCAGCCGCCCGGCAGCGCAATGAATCCGTCCGCCAGGTCGGCCATGGTGGCCTTCCGTTCGTGCATCGACTTGACGATGCGGAGGTCTGATAACCCATCGTGGGCCACCTCCCGCGCGACCAGTCCGGCGGGTATGACCCCGATGACCTCACCACCCTCGTCGAGGACGGCATCCGCCAGGATCCCCATCAGTCCCACACGCGCACCGCCGTACACCAGCCCGAGATTCCGCCCGACGAGCGCGCGGCCGAGCTGCTCTGCCGCCGACGCGTAGACCGGGTCGCCGCCAAGGCTCGAGCCGGCAAAGACACATATTCGTTTCATGACCAATTGGACGGCCGTGCCGGTCCACCCTCACTTGATCCTTGAACTCCACAGGTCGACCGGGTCTACAATGAGGCGATTCGTACCGGCCAGTATCGAGTCGTCTCCCGCCTGGTCCGGCTGATTGTTACGTAGACGCGTCATCGAAAGGAAGGGTGCGAATGGGTCCGAGATTCCGCGCTGCGGCGGTGGTCGTCGCGGTTACGGCGATCGCTCCACTTTCAACAGTTCCCGCCGCCGCACAGTCGGCACGCCTTGCGCCGCCGGACGCGGCCGCCGCCAGGGAGGCCTGGACACCGCCACGGACGCCGTGGGGAGAACCGGACCTGCAGGGAACCTACTCGAACCGGACCATCACGCCGTTCGAGCGTCCCGCCAACGTCGCCGGCAGGGAATTCTTCACGCCGGAAGAGGTGGAGGCTCTCGAGCGACGCGCGCGGGAGAGCAGCGGCGATACCGAACGCGCGCGAGGAACCCAGGCCGACGTGACGCGCGCGTACAACGATTTCTGGTGGGACCGGGGCACCCGGGTCACCTCGCCGCGCACGTCACTGGTCATCGATCCTCCTGACGGTCGCGTTCCGGCACTTACCGAAGCCGCGAAGCTTCGCGCGGCGCAGGAGCCGATGCGGCCCGCGTTCCGAGGCGCAGGTGCGAACGGGCGCGGTGTCGACAGCTGGCTCGATCGAAGCGTGTTCGAGCGCTGCATCACCCGCGGCTTGCCGGGAGCCATGAGCCCCACCGCCTACAACAACAATTACAGGATCGTCCAGGCGCCCGGGTACGTGGCCATTCAAATTGAGATGCTCGGCGGAACCCGCGTCATCCCAACGGATGGACGGTCGCACATCAGCTCCTCGATTCCCCAGTTGATGGGGAGCTCCGTCGGCCGATGGGAAGGCAACACGCTGGTCGTGGAGACGAAGAACTTCACCGACAAGGTGTTGTACCGCGGCGCGGAGGCCAACCTGCAGCTCGTGGAGCGGTTCACGAGGGTGGCTCCCGACGAGATCGACTATCGCGTGACGATTATCGATCCCACCACGTTCGTGAGCCCGTGGACCCTTGCGATTCCCTACGTGGTGACGGGTGAAGACATGTTCGAGTACGCGTGCCACGAGGGGAACTACGGCATGGAAGGGATTCTCAAGGGCGCACGCGAGGAGGAACGGAAGGGGACCGGAACGGGGAGGTAGAGGAATTTACGATGCGCATCTACGAGCTTGCACTGCTGACCGGCGCGGCCCTCCTGCTGACCACCGCGCACGCGTCGGCCCATCATTCGTTTGCGGCCGAGTTCGACTCCAATCAGCCCGTCCAGTTGCGAGGCACCGTGGTCAGGGTGGAGTGGATCAATCCACACACCTGGATTCACATCGATGTCAAGCAGCCGGACGGTACACTGGAACGCTGGATGATTGAAGGCGGCACGCCGAACACGCTGCTGCGGCAGGGCCTGACGAGGAACTCCCTGCCGGCCGGGACCGAGATCATGGTGGACGGGTACCGCGCCAAGAGCGGCGAGAACCGCGCCAACGGCCGCGACCTCACCTTCGTGGACGGCCGCAAGCTGTTCATGGGATCGTCGGGCACCGGAGCGCCCCAAGACGGCCGCGACCCGACGGAACGCTGACTCCTCAGGGCCACCTGACCGCAGGTAAAACGCGCCGGCAGCGTGAGAGGCGCGCTGGTCACGGACCAGCGCGGGTCGTCGCCCCTCGGGCGGAGGGCGCGTTTTACCGCGCGACGTCATCGGGAGCCA
>CAZDLW010000119.1:0-1296 GCA_964505975.1 uncultured Bifidobacteriaceae bacterium
TTTGCGGACACGATCGACCCCCTCGTCCTGCGGCTCGATTCGGCGCCGCCGCGGGAGACGGCGCCGGTCGCGTCGACCGTGCTGAACGATGCGTCGCCAATCGGGCCAGACGAGGCCTTGCGGCTCGGCCGGTTGGCGCTGCCCGGCGCGTTCGTCGCGCGCATGAGCCTGCCGCCTCCCGGCACGGCTGTCTACCGCCTCCAGTTGAAATTTTCGGAGGATCGTACGCCTGGGGGCCGCAGCTCCGTGGCCCTCGATCAGTACAGCGGGCAGGTGCTCGACATCGAGAGCAGCCGGGCCGCCGGGCTCGGCACGAAGATCATCAACATGAAGGCCACGATCCATACCGGAGAGGTCTTCGGAGCCCCTTCCGAGGCGCTGGCGTTCGTCGTGAGTCTAATGCTGGCCGGACAGGTGGTCACCGGTTTCTTCATCTGGTGGAAGCCGGGGAAGCTCCGCTTCGCCACCGGCAGCCGCAGCGTCAAGGCGCGCTCACCGATGGCTGCATCGGCCGCGCAGTCCACGACGGAGAGTGCGGCGCGCGCGGCGACTCGGCGGGCGGCCAGATGATCCGCTTCCCAGGGACGCTCGTCCGCGGCGGAGCCTGATGAGTCTCCTGCAGTCAGGTCCAGACGGGCTGCAGGCCTGGTCAGCCACCGATATTCGCTCGCCGGCCGTCCTCACGAGAGCTTCATGACGAGAACGTAATCCTGCCGGCCGCGTTTTGTCAGCCGACTCGCCATACCTTGGCGGTCACCGGCGATCGGCACGCCACCGTCGGCGTGAGGCCAGCGGTAGCCGAAGCACGCCAACGGCCCTGGGAAGGATGGCTGGTGAAACCGAAGAGGGTGTGAATGTGGGTATACGAGGAAGTCGAGAGGCTTTCTCAGGAGGCAACGCGATGCAGACGCGGGTATTGGTCGTGGGAATGGTGGTGACATGTGCGACGCTGGCAATGCTGGCCGCCCAGGCGCCAGGCAAATCGATTTTCAAAGAGGATTTCGAAGATGGCAATCGGAACGGATTGTATCTGACGAGCGGGGGCTCCGCTTCGGTCGCCGACGACAGTGCGGGAATCGGTTCCGGAAAGGCCCTGTTCATGACGGTGAGCGGCGGATCCACGCAGCGGCGTCTGGTCGCCCACTTCGACCCCGTTGAACTGTTGAACGTGGGCGACATGATTGCCTTGCGGTTCGATTTTCGAATCACCGGAGCGCGCGACACGAATGCCGATGGGGGTTTCCGGTTCGGTGTGTTCGATTCCAGAGGAACACTCCAGACGAGCGACACCGGCAA
>CAZDLW010000119.1:1396-14058 GCA_964505975.1 uncultured Bifidobacteriaceae bacterium
GACGCTCACGCGTGACGCTTGCGGCTGCCGTGAGTCTCGAAGGAGGCTGAGATGAAGACTAGGGCGATGTGGACGGTTGTAGGCGCCGGCATAGCGGCGACTGTTCTGACGGGGGCACTTGTGACCGGGACGAGTGCGACGGGAGCCGAGCGGAGCGTCCCCAACACCCCGGCCAGCGCATTGAACGAAGACGGCCTGACCGGCGTGAAGTCCCGGGCGGAGCTCGAGCAGATAGACGTCCTGTTCCGGGCCGGAGCCCGTCCACCGGAGCTGTCGAAGATTCTCTTTCAGCGCGAGGGCGCTCACTACCTGGTCGATACCTCCTACTTCGAGAACCGTACCCAGGAGCCCCAGATGCACCTCCAGCAGGACGAGGTCTTCGTGGTCATGAGCGGCGCGGCAAAACTGAGGCTGGGGGGCGAGCTCGTCAACAAGAAGGAGCACGGGGACCCCAATGAGTATCGAGGTACGGCCATCAAGGGTGGCATCACGCAAGTCGTCGCAGCGGGAGACGTGATCAGCGCACCCCGGGGGATCCCCCACCAGTTCGATCCGGGTGTGGGCCACATCAACTACATGGTAGTCAAGATCAACTATCCCACCCCGAAGTGAGCCGGGCGGAGCGTTACTGGCGTTGGTTCCTTGGCGGCTCTGAGTCGCCAAGGTGCCGACACCCGTTCCGGCGGTGCACCGACACGGAACAAAGCGGGGGTCTCTGGTCTGTCCTCCCCTTTCACGACAAATAAACACGAGGTTTCAGCATGAGCATCACTTGGCGGACAAAAGGACTCCTGACGGCGCTTCTCGCAGCAACATCGTTGATCGCCTGCGGAGGGGGTCCCAGCGGTCAGACCCCGGACGGTGATGCCATCGTCAGCGGAAGGCCGTCGTCTGCCTACATGCCGTTCGCAACCGCCAATCTGACGGAGCAAAAGGCGCATGTCGATGCCTACGAGCGGATCAGAGCCATCCGGGCGAAGGCGGACTTTGGCGCAAGTGACTTCGGCAATGTGGCTGCGACGTCGCCGACAGGCGGGACCATCGCCGACATTTACGTGCATACACCCGGTCTTCGCGACAAGGTGGTCGCCCGCACCCAGGACCATCCGTACGGCGCCGGCGCCGGCACCAACGGGCTCGGGAAGGCGATGGACGCGGTCATCGTGAAGGCGATCGCGGACGGCGCCGCCGGGAAGGACCCCAAGGTCCACGGGCAGATCATCCATAAGACCTTGCAGCGTTTCTTCTACGAGTCGGTCTTTCACGGGCTGAGCGAGCGCAGCGCGAGGGGCTACGATGTGGCTTTTGGCTATACCGGACTCGACGTCGCGGGGGACCGCGCCAGGGCGAAGGGGATTGCCGCCACGGCTGTGGCGCGCGACGAGCGTTTCAAGACCGATTTTAACGGAACCATCTTCCAGGAGTTCATGAAAGGGAAGGCGGCTCTGGATCAGAGATTCGCCGGCGCCAGAACCGGGGTCGTCGCCAAAGGCGAGCTGCCGGCATTGGAAGCGGCCATCACCGAGATCGATAAGCAATGGCTGCTGGCGTTCGCGTACTCGGCCGGCTACGAGTTCGTCGACGTGGCGGCAAATGCCGAGCCCGGACAGGTCCTGGCCGAAGCTGCGACATACTTCACTATCATCGAGGATTTCATGAAGACCCGTGATGCCGACGCGGCAGCGTATATCCGCGCGCAGATCGACGCGACTCCCTACGACAAGGCCACGACCATCGATACTGCCGGCATCGCCGCACGCATCAATCAGACCTTCGGCATCGATGTCACCAAGCCGTGACCTCGTGGCCGCCCGGCTCCGCTCCGGAGAGCGGTAGCTGTCGTCGGCGCTTTGGCGGCTTGGACTTCGAGCCGCCAAGGCGCCGGCGCCAGTCCCGGCATTGCCCGTCCCCCCGCGATCCACGTCTTCTTCCTACCGGCGCCGTGAGCGCAGCCTCGACGAGGCTGCCAGGGTCGCTCAGGGTAACCCCTAGTTCCCGCTCTTCCGGTCTCGAACGGGGCTTTATGGCGGAATCGTCATTCCGCCGACGGGGAATCGTCATCGGGCGTCCGTATTCTGCCCGCCAAGGGGACCCTGCACCACGCCGCGTCGCCCTCCTGCCGGGGTTCGGGGTCATCCAAATGCTGCTGTAAGTGGACTCCGGACTCCGTCGAGGAATCAGAACAGCGGCGCCGCGCCGGGAAGGAAGCGGACATGAAGACCAGAACCGGACGTTCCTGCACCGTAACAGCTGGCCTGTGCGTCGTCGTCGGGCTGCTGTGGGCCACACCCGGTTGGTCACAGACCAACGTGGGGCAGATCAGCGGACGGGTCGTCGATTCATCGGGAGGAGCAGTTCCGGGCTGCAGTGTCACCGCCACGAACGAGCAGACCGGATCTGTCTCCAGCACCGTCACGGACGCTCACGGCATCTATGTGTTTCCCGGTCTGCCAGCAGGCCGGTACACCGTAGCGGCGGAGCTGGAAGGCTTTCAGAGGACCAGACACTCCGGCGTGGGCCTGGACGCGGCCTCGCGCCGGTCGGTGGATCTTCAGATGCAGGTCGGATCGCTCACCGAATCGGTTCTGGTAGCGGCCCCCATGAACCGGGTAGAGACGGCCTCCGGCGATATCAGTCAGGTGATCACCGGCGAGCAGCTGAGCCGGATCGCGCTCAACGGCCGCAACTACGCGCAGCTCCTCCAGCTCGTTCCGGGCGCGGCAACCACAGATGTGGATCCGTTCAATCTCGGCCTGTCCACGACGGGGCAGTTCATCAATGGCATCGCCTCCCGTTCCACGTACTTCACCGTGGACGGCGCGGACAACATGGACAGCGGCGCCAACGGCAACACCCTCGTCAATCCCAGTCTGGATACGATTGCGGAGGTCAAGGTGCTCACGTCGAGCTACAGCGCCGAGTTCGGCGGCCGGTCCGGGGCGATGATCAACGTGGTGACCAAGAACGGCGGCCGGGAGTTTCACGGCAGCCTTTACGGCCTTTTCCGTGACGAGCGCTTCGACGCCCGTTCCTTCTTCGAGGAGGAGAAGGCTCCACTGGACTTCTACGACTTCGGCTGGACGGTTGGTGGACCGATCTTCGTGCCGAACCGCTGGAACACCGATCGTACACGTCTCTTCTTCTTCGTTGGGCAGGAGTGGAAGTACAACCACACCCCCGTGACCCGGATCAGCACCGTGCCGACGCCCGAAGAGCGTCGCGGTGACTTCAGAACCTCGAATCTCGCGGCGCCGATCGACCCGCTCACGGGACAGCCCTTCCCCAACCGCAACGTGCCGTCCTCCCGCTTCTCTCAGAACGGTCCGGCGCTCCTTGCCGCGTATCCGTCGCCTAACTTCAGTGGTCCCGGTGGGAACCACCTCCTCACGGCGTTCGACGAGACGGACACGCGGCAGGATCACATCCGGCTGGACTACCACCCGACAAACAGGATTCACTTCATGGGCCGGTTCACGCGTGACGATGTGCACGTGCTGGAGGCCTTCCAGGGTGGCAATCTCGGCATCGTGCCGGGAACGAGGCCGCGGCCGGGCTGGAGCTCCGTCGTCACCTTTTCATGGACACTGACGAACACTCTGCTGAACTCCTTCGGCTTCAGCGTCAATGCCAACCGCATCGAGGGCGACCCGCGCAACCAGGTCATCTCGCGCGCGGCTTTGGGACTGACTTACCCCGAGATCTTCCAGGACAACCGCTTTGCCGTCGGTCCCAACATGAACATCGCGGGGTTCACGGGGTTCACGGCCGGCGACTTCATCAGGAACCGCGCCCGCACCATACAGTTCCGTGACGACCTGAGCAAGGTGATCGGATCCCACACGCTCAAGTTCGGTGCCCAGATAACCCTCGGCGTGAAGGACCAGAACACCGCGGCGCGGGACAACGGCATCGTCACGTTCAACACCTCGGCGCGGAACAGCACGCGCAACGTGATCGCCGACGTGCTGCTGGGCAATTTCCAGAACTACACCGAGGCGGAAAGCGATCAGGAGTGGTGGGCGCGGTTTCGGCAATACGAGTTCTATGCCCAGGACCACTGGCGCGTGAACGATCGGGTCACGCTGGACCTCGGATTGCGCTACAGCATCATCCCGTGGTTCTACAGCGCGCTCGGGAACTTCGGGACTTTCGTCCCCGAGCGGTTCGATCCAGCCGCTGCGCCCTCAATCAACCCCAGCAACGGTTCCATCGTGCCCGGCTCCGGCGACCCGACCAATGGCATCGTGCTGTTCGGGCCCGGCTTTCCGGATGCGGCCGCAGGCCGCATTCCGGCGTTCGGGGATCCGGCCGCGAAGGGTCTCTTCGTTGGATTGCCCAGGAGCGGGGTGCCGACGAACTACACTGATTTCGGCCCACGCGTGGGGTTCGCGTGGGATCCGTGGGGTACCGGCCGGACAGCCGTACGCGGCGGCTTCGGCATCTTCTACGACCTGATGCGTTCGGCCCAGGCCGCCGCATCAGCGGGCAATCCGCCATTCAACCGTCAGGCCAACGTCTTCGACGGCAACATCGACAATCCTGCCGGCGGCGTGGCCGGTCCGGCCTTCCCGCCGAACCTGAGCGGCATCCGCGATCGGATGCCGACGCCGATGGTCTACACGTTCAATCTGGGAGTGCAGCGCGAGATCGGCCTCGCCACGATCCTGCACGTCAACGTCGTGGGGACGCTCGGCCGCAATCGCAATCGGGTCGTGAACATCAACCAGCTCCGGCCGGGCACGCGGCTGAACCCGCCGGCCAGCACGACCAACGTCAACGCGCTTCGGCCGTTCCCGGGCTACGGCAATATCAGCATCCGCGAGAACGCGGACCGCTCCAACTATCGCAGCCTCCAGCTCTCGGCGGTGCGGCGGATGGTGTCGAGTCTATCCTTCGCGGTGAATTACACGTGGTCCAGGACCCTCGACTCCACCAGCGGCAGCCCGCAGGACGTTCATGACATCGAGCGCGACTACGGGCTGTCTTCCATCCACCGCGCCCACATCTTCAACGCGAACGTCATCTACGAGTTCCCATTCTTCCGCCAGAGTGCGGCGCCGCTGCTCCGGCACGTGCTCGGCGGCTGGGACATCGCCGGCATCGTCATGTATCAGAGCGGCGCGCCGTTCACCGTGAATGTGCCGGTAGACATCGCGCGCATCGGCGTGAACAGCTCGCGGGCCTCGCTGGTCGGTGATCCGAGCCTGCCCCCCGGGCAACGGACGCCCGAGCACTGGTTCGATACGTCGGCCTTCCTCCCCCCAGGCGAGATGACGCCGGGCCAGTTCGGTGACTCCCCACGGGGTGTCTTGATCGGCCCGAGCTTCACGCGCGTGGACCTGTCGTTGTCGAAGAACTTCGCGCTCGGCAGCGGCCCGCGGGTCCAGTTGCGTGCGGAGGCGTTCAACTTCTTCAACACGGTCTCGTTCACTGGTCTGAACACCAACGTCCGGTTCGACAATGCCGGGAACCCGACCGGCGGGTTCGGAGCGGTAACCTCGGCGGCACCGGGCCGCAGTCTGGCGTTTGGCGCACGGTTCACGTTCTGACACACGTCCGGCCACACGGGTTCCAGGATCGGATCGTTCATTTCCCGCGAAGCGAGGTATGCCATGGCTGGCGTGACGCGACGAGAATTTCAGAAGACCGCCATCGCGTTGGGCGTGAGCACGGCGCTCGGCAGCATGCGCGTGCTCGGGGCCAACGAGCGGATCGGTGTCGGCCTGATCGGGTGCGGCGGCCGCGGGCGACAGCTCTGGGAGCAGTTCCTGAAGGAGTCCGATGCCCGGCCGGTGGCGGTGTGCGACGTGTACGAGCCGTTTCGCGCCGCAAGTGCCCGGCTGGCCGGAGGCGTGGCGGCCGACATCGATTTCCGGCGCCTGCTCGACCGGCGCGACGTCGACGCGGTCATCGTGGCGACCCCCGATCACTGGCACGCGCTGCAGACCGTGATGGCCTGTCAGGCGGGCAAGGATGTGCTCGTGGAAAAGCCGCTGTCGCTGACGGTGCGCGAAGGCCGGGTGATGATCGACGCCGCACGCAGGCACGAGCGCATCGTGCAGACCGGGAGCCAGCAGCGATCGGGAACGCACTACGCCAGCGCGGTACGCCTGATCCACGAGGGCGCGATCGGTCCGGTACACAGAATTGCGGCCGGGTTCGTGCGCAACGCCATGCCGGGCTTCGTGGCGCGCGAGCTGCAGTCCGGCCTCACGAAAGAGCTCGACTGGGACCTGTGGCTCGGCCCCGCGCCACACGTGCCGTTCGACCCGTTCCGCTGCATCTATCATTTCCGCTGGTTCTGGGACTACTCGGGCGGCCAGATGACCAACTGGGGCGCGCATCATCTCGACATCGCCAGGTGGGCGCTCGCCGCCAAAGGGCCCCTCGCCGTCGCCGGATTCGGCGGGCGGTTCGGACTCCGGGACGGGGGGGAGACGCCGGATGTGCAGGAGGTACTCTTTCAGTTCCCCGGCTGCGTTGTCTCGTGGACCGGCCGCGAGGTGAATCGTCATCAAAACGAGGGCCTGAGCTTCCACGGCACGAAGGGGACCCTCAGCATCACGCGATCGGGGTTTACCGTGACGCCCGAGGTCTGGACGGGACAGGATCCGGCCAATCCGGATGCGAAGAACACCGAGCCGGCCATGCCATCGATGGAGGAGAAGGGCGGCGATCTGAACGAGCTCCACGTGCGCAATTTCCTCGACTGCGTCAGGACGCGGAAACGCCCGAACGCCGATGTCGAGGAGGGCCATCTGAGCGCGGCGATGTGTCACCTCGGCAACATCGCCACCAGACTGGGACGATCGGTGAAATGGGATCCGGAGAGCGAACGGATCGCCGGAGACGACGAAGCCAATCGCTGGCTGACGAAGGCGTACCGTCGTCCGTGGCGTCTGGAGAACAGCGAATGAGCGATGCGACCTCCCGGCGCGCATTTCTCGGTGCGACGGTTTCGATCGCTGCCGGCCTCGCCCTCCCGCAGGCGACGGGGCGCGTGCGGCCGTCACCGCCAGCCCCTGCCGGCCGATTCAGGGGGCCGTTCTGTCTCTTCTCGAAGCACCTCCCCGAGCTCGGGTGGGCCGATCTGGGGGCCGAGGTCAAACGGGCGGGGTTCGACGGCGTGGACTTGACCGTCCGGCCGCGAGGGCATGTGCTGCCGGAACGGGTCACGGAGGATTTACCGGAGGCGCTGCGGCAGATCCGCGAGCACGGCGTGGTGGTCCCGATGATCACGACGGCGATTGTCTCGGCGGATGATCCCACCGCACGGCCGATTCTTGCCACGGCCGGCCGAGAGCAGGTGGCCCTTTTCAAGCCCGGCTACTATCGATACGCATTCGTCGACGTGCGCCGCGAGATCGAGGCCGTCGCGCGCGAGGTGCGGGCACTGAGCGCGCTGGCTGCCGACTGCGGAATCCAACTCGGCTTTCACAACCATGCCGGCGCCATGGGGGCGGCGACCTGGGACATCGAGCGGGTCATCGGGCCGCTGGACGCCCGCTGGACCGGCTACTATTTCGACCCCCGGCACGCGGTGGTCGAAGGCGGCGTCGCCGCCTGGAAGGTGGCCATGCACCTGGTGGCCCCGCGGATCAAGATGGTAGCGGTGAAGGACTTCTACTGGGAGAAGCGATCGGACGGCCGCTGGGGACCCAGGGACTGTCCGTTGGGCGAGGGCATGGTGGACTGGCCGTCGTTCTGCCGGATCCTGGCCGGTGCCGGGTTTCAGGGACCAGTGTCCGTGCATCTGGAATACGACATCGGCGGAACGACCGCGGCGGCGCGCGCTGACAGTACGCTCCGGGCGGGGCGCCGCGATCTGGAGAGGTTCAAGCGCTACCTCGACGAGGCATACCAGTCATGAACAGGTCGAAAGCACAGCGAATCCGCCCCGCGTCGCAGCCTGGCCCGGGGGGCGTCACGAGGCGAGAGTTCGTCGGGCTGTCACTGGCGGCGGCCGCGGTCGGCTGCTCGTCGCCGCCTGCCGTTCTGCGATCTGGCAAGCCGTCGGACGTTCGAATCGAGGATCTCGCCATCGAATTCGAAGACTATGCCTACCGGACGCCGATGAAGTTCGGTGGAAACGTCGTCGATCGGGTCACCTTGCTGAACGTGACGTGCGTACTCGGGACACGGGCCGGCCAAACGGGCCGCGGTTTCGGGTCCATGCCCCTCGGCAATGTCTGGGCCTTCCCCGCGCTGCCTTATGACACGACCCTGCCGGCAATGAAGAAGCTAGCCCAGCGGGTCGCTGCGATCACCCAGTCGTATCGGCAATATGAACATCCGATCGATATCACGTGGACGCTCGAGCCCGAATACGAAAAGGCGGCGGCCGTAGTCTCCCGGGAGCTTGGGCTCGCGACGCCTATCCCGAAGCTCTGTACGCAGGTGACGGCGAGCCCGTTCGACGCGGCGCTCCACGACGCGTTCGGCAAGCTGCACGACCTGAGCAGCTATCGCACGTACGGCCCCGAGTTCATGTCGCACGATCTCGGTCACTACCTGGGTCCGGAGTTCAGGGGTGAGCGGCTCGACCGATACGTGTCCGAGACCCCGAAGCCGCGGATGCCGATGTACCATCTTGTCGGCGCCCTCGATCCGCTCGAGAGGTCGGATATCGAGAAGCGGCTGAACGATGGCCTGCCGGAGACGTTGCCCGAGTGGATTCAACACGAGGGACTGACGCACATCAAGATCAAGCTGAATGGCAGCGATCTCGACTGGGACGTCGATCGTGTCGTACAGGTCGACCGGGTGACCGCCGCGACACAGCGACAGCGAGGAGTCGACCGCTGGGTATACTCGGTCGACTTCAACGAGCGCTGCCCGAATGTCGGCTACCTCCTCGACTTCCTCAGCCGGCTCGAGGCGCAGACCCCCCGGGGCTTCGAGCGCGTGCAGTACATCGAGCAGCCCACGGCGAGGGATCTGGAAGCGCATCGCGAGAACGTGATGCACGAGGCGGCGAAGCTGCGGCCGGTCGTCATCGACGAGTCGTTCACGGATCTCGAAAGCCTTCGGCTCGCGCGCGAGATGGGCTACTCAGGCGCCGCGCTCAAAGCCTGCAAAGGGCAGTCACAGGCAGTGATCCTGGGGGCCGCCGTGCAGAAGTATGGGATGTTCCTGTGCGTGCAGGATCTCACGTGTCCTGGCGCGTCGCTCATCCACTCGGCGGGGCTTTCCGCGCACGTGCCGGGGGTCTCCGGCATCGAAGCCAACGCGCGGCAGTACGTCCCGGCGGCCAACGAGGGCTGGGCACAGCTCTATCCTGGGCTGTTCCGCGTGAGGGACGGGACAATGGACACGTCGGTGCTGGACCGCGCCGGCCTGAGCACGCCGAAAACCGGCCTGAAGGTCGCCAGCGGCCGGGGCTGAAGCCGCTTTCAAGTCACCCGCGCCCCACGAAGGGCATCTTCGTCGCCATCACGGTGACGAACTGCACGTTCACGTCGAGCGGCAGGCCTGCCATATGGAGGACGGCCTCGGCGACGTGGCTCGCGTCCATCATGGGCTCCGCGGCCACCTGGCCGTTCGCCTGCCTGACGCCCGTGGCCATCCATGCCGTCCGCCCGGTCGCCGCGTTGCCGATGTCGATCTGCCCGCACGCGATATCGTACTTCCGGCCGTCGAGCGAGATCGGCTTCGTCAGGCCCGTGAGGCCGTGCTTGCTCGCCGTGTAGGGCGCTGAATCGGGACGTGGGGAATGAGCCGAGATCGAGCCGTTGTTGATGATGCGTCCGCCTCCTGGGTTCTGGCTCTTCATGTGGCGGAACGCTTCCTGCGCGCACAGGAAAGCGCCGGTGAGATTGGTGTCGACGACCTGCTTCAGTCTGCGTACTCCAGGTCCTCGAAAGGTATGCCGCGCGCGTTCACGCCGGCGTTGTTGAACAACACGTCGACACGGCCGAAGGCCTCCTTGGTTCTGGCGAACAACGCCTTCACCGACCGCGGGTCGGTGACATCGGTCGGAACAGCAACGGCCCGGGCACCGGCGGGCCCGGCGTCCCGCACGGTCTGCTGCAGACACTCCGCGCGTCGGCCCGCGAGCGACCCGGTAGCCGTTGCTCAATAGGACGAGCGCGACGGCCTTACCTATGCCGGTACCGGCGCCGGTCACCACCGCCACCTTGTGGGACTGTTGCATGGCCCAAGTGTAATCGTTCGCGCTGGGTGACACGCTGGACAGCAGCTCAACATGACGAAAGAGTAATCCCCGCGGCGCTATCCTGTCAGTCGCCCCAGGATACAGTCGCTCGAGTCTCGGCTTGGCCTCTGCGAGGAGGCGCTCGTCTGCTTCCGGCAGCCGGGCACGACGGGCAGCCTGCATGTCAGTCGGTAGTGGCCCATGCGATGTGATAGCGACTCGACACGCGAGAAACTGTCCCAGAACGGAGCAGTTTCTTAGGAGAGCTGCACATTGTCGCGGCACTTGCGCATTCCACAGCCAGAGGCTTCACACCCGATAAGGTGCGGCTGTTCGGCACGTGCCGTCCAGCCCCTGTTCAATGGGCGGCCGGCGCAACGTGGAGCTGGCGTTCGTGTATCGGAAAGATGACGATGGCTGTATCTGGCGCACCGATCATCAGAGAGATGCAGGTAGTCCCGGTCGCGGGCCACGACAGCATGCTGCTCAATCTCAGCGGCGCGCACAGCCCGTTCTTCACGCGGAACGTCGTGATTCTGAAGGATAACGCCGGCCATGTCGGCGTGGGCGAGTGTCCCGGCGGCGAGCGCATTCGCCAGACGCTGGTCAGTGCCCGGTCACTGCTGGTGGGCGAATCGATCGGAACCTACAAGAGGCTCCTCACGGCCGCGGGCCATGGCTTTGCGGACGATGATGCAGAGGACCGCGGACTGCAGACCTATGATCTGCGGACAACCGTGCATGCGGTCACGGCGCTGGAAGCGGCACTGCTCGATTTGCTGGGGCAGTTCCTCGGCGTGCCGGTTGCTGCACTACTCGGGGAAGGCCAGCAGCGCACTGCGATTGCGATGCTCGGCTATCTCTTCTACATTGGCGATCGCAAGAAGACGAACCTGCCCTATCTGTGCGCACCAGAGGCCACGGACGAGTGGTTACGGGTACGTCACGAGGAAGCGCTGACGTCCAAGGACGTTGTGCATCTCGCCGAGGCGGCGCGTGAGCGCTATGGATTCAGGGATTTCAAGCTGAAGGGCGGCGTACTGCGGGGCAGCGAGGAGCTCGAGGCGGTCACAGCCCTTGCGGAACGCTTCCCGGATGCGCGCATCACTCTCGACCCAAACGGCGCGTGGTCGCTGGAGGAGGCCATCCGGCTGTGCAGCAATCAGCAGGACGTGCTGGCGTACGCCGAAGATCCATGCGGCGCCGAAAAGGGCTACTCCGGACGCGAGGTGATGGCCGAGTTCCGGCGCGAGACAGGACTGCCAACGGCGACCAACATGATCGCCACGGATTGGCGTCAGATGGGGCATGCGATTCAGCTGAACTCGGTGGATATTCCCCTTGCGGACCCACACTTCTGGACGATGCAGGGTGCCGTCCGCGTGGCACAGATGTGCCGGGACTGGGGTCGCACCTGGGGATCGCACTCCAACAACCACTTCGACGTCTCGCTGGCGATGTTCGTTCACGTCGCTGCGGCGGCGCCGGGCAGGATCACCGCCATCGATACCCACTGGATCTGGCAGGATGGCCAGCGGCTCACCAAGGAGCCATTCCAGATCGTCAGTGGCTTGGTGACACTTCCCGACAGGCCCGGCCTGGGAATCGAGCTCGATATGGCCCAGATCGACGCGGCGCACGAGCTGTACGAGCGCATCGGGGTCGGCGCGCGCGACGATGTCAAGGCGATGCAATATCTGATTCCAGGCTGGACGTTCGATAGCAAGCGCCCGTGCCTGGTGCGCTGAACGCGGGCCGTCGGTCCAGAGTTGGACGGAGGAATGGCTGAATGACAGAGGCCGAAGCACCGAGGAGGATAGGATTCATCGGGTTGGGCGTCATGGGCAAGCCCATGAGCAAGAACCTGTTGAAAGCCGGTTATGAGCTCGTCGTCCTGGGCAGAAACGCGCTCGCCGTCGCAGAGCTCGTGGCGGCCGGCGCCAAGGCTGCGGAGAGTCCAAGGGCGGTCGCGGAGCAGGTCGAGGTAGTGATCACGATGCTGCCGAATTCTCCCCAGGTCAAGGAGGTGGTTCTGGGGAAGGACGGGGTGATAGAGGGCGCCGGGAAAGGCTCGGTTGTCGTCGATATGAGCTCGATCGCCCCGCTCGTGAGCCGCCAGATCGGGGAGCGACTTGCCGCAGAAGGCGTCGACATGCTGGATGCGCCGGTGAGCGGCGGCCAGCCCAGAGCGGTTGACGGCACACTGTCGGTGATGGTCGGCGGGAAACAGGACGTCTTCGAGAAATGTCGCGCCGTACTTCAGGCGATGGCGGGATCCGTCGTGCTCACGGGAGATATCGGCGCGGGCAATATCACGAAGCTCGCAAATCAGATCATCGTGGCGCTCAACATCGCCGCTGTCTCCGAAGGGCTGGTGCTGGCCAGCAAGGCCGGCGTGGAGCCTCAACTGGTATACGAGGCCATTCGGGGCGGACTCGCGGGCAGCGCGGTTTTGGACGCGAAGGTACCGCTCATCATGGATCGGAAATTCGATCCCGGTTTTCGCATC
>CAZDLW010000119.1:14158-16125 GCA_964505975.1 uncultured Bifidobacteriaceae bacterium
GCGGTCGCCGCTACTCGCTATCCACCACGCGGAATTCGCGGCGTCGCCGGCGCGCCACGCGCGAATCTCTACGGGAGGGTTGCTGACTATCACCTCAACGCCCACGAGGAAATCTGTGTGCTGGTTCAGGTGGAAACGCTCGCCGCACTGGCCGAGATAGAGGCGATTGCCTCGGTTGAGGGTGTTGACGGAATCTTCATCGGGCCCGCCGATCTTGCGGCGGCGCTTGGTCACCTGGCCAGTCCCCACCATCCGGAAGTCCAGGCGGTGATTGCGGATAGTTGTGCGCGCTGCCGGTCTGCTGGCAAAGCAGCAGGCATCTTGACATCGGACGCCGACGAAGCTGCACGCTACCTCCAATCGGGCTTTACATTTGTGGCGGTGGGCAGTGACCTCGGGGTGCTCGCAAAGGGCGCCGAAGGGCTCGCCGCGCAGCATAAGCACCGCATGCCTGCTGGCCGATGAAGGTGGCAGGCGCTCCCGATCCTGCCGCGCGTCTGCTGCAAAAGAGAGCGGTAGCGATAGCTCTCTCCCTCCTGCTCGGCGCGGCCCCAGCCTGGGCGGAACAGTTGGAGGTCCACGGCTTGGTCCAGCTCTGGGCGACCCGTGCCCTGGACGACGTGCTCACGTCCGGAAGTCGCGAGGTGCCGCCGAACACCTACTACGACTTGAGGAGCGAGCTCGCGACCGACACGTTCAGCGTGCGCCGCGCGGAACTGGCGCTCTCCGGCAGAGTGGCAGGGCGGGTCGGCTTTCGAGTGATGGTCGATCCCTCAATCGGCACGCGCAGCTCCAATGTGTTGCAGGACGCAATCCTGTCGTTCGAAATCGGGTATGGATTTGTGTTCCGGGCAGGCCAGATGAAGACGATCCAGACCCACGAGGGGATCCAGAGCTCTGCCCGGCTCGTCCTGGTGGAGCGAGGCCAGCTCACGCGGCGCTTCGGCGACGTTCGCGACCGCGGTCTCACGCTTTCGTGGGATCGCGCAGGAGAGCGCTCGGTCCATCTCTCGCTGGGGCTCTTCAACGGCGCCGGGAAGGCCGACGATACCAACCGCGCCAAGGACGTGGCATTCCGCGCTGAGTGGGGAATCGCCAGAGGGCATCATCTCGGCGCCTATGGCCTGCGCGGCTCGACCGACCAGCCGCACGACCGCGTGGCCTTGGACCTGGACGGCGCCGGGGCTCCGGCGTCCCATGACGTACTGCGCGCACGTGACGCCACCAGCCAGGCCGGTGCCTTTTATCTATTCGAGAGGGACGGCTTCGGCGCCGTTCTGGAGGCGCTGACAGGGCGCCTGGGCCGCAGGTTTCCCTCACTCGGTACGTCGCCCGGGCCGGCACGCCGGGAGCACATCGACCAGCGCCTGCTCGGCCTCCAGGCAACGCTCCATTACTCTCGCGGCGCGCACTCGATGGCCGCCCGCTACGATCGGCTCGACTACAATGCTGGCCGACGCTGGCATACCGTTCATGACCCCTACCGGGAGAGCGCTCCGGGCACGCCTCGCGAGGCCGACTTCGCGCCAGTCTTCACCGAGTTGTCCCTGGGCTACACCTTCGCCTTCGATCCTGCGCAACCGGCCTCGGCCAACATCAAGCTCAGTTACGTCAGGCGCCTCGGGCACTTTCTCATCCCACCGGCGGGGAGGGCGGCTCCCCGGAATCCGGCGAGCCTCGTGGCGGCCGTGCAGGTGTCGTTCTGAAGTGGGCCCGGTACTGAACCGCGCCGCTCGTTCCTCGCGAGTCAGTGGTGTTGGGGTGGAGATCCGGCAGACTCGAATTCACCCTCGAGCGCAGATCGACCGCCGGCGAAGACGGCAACAGCAAGAGCAGAGAAGAAGGCCTGGAGCGAAATTCTCCCGGCCTTCCATATTGCTTAGCGTCGAGCCCCGAGTCCCGAACCTCGCGTCCCGGCAAGCGTCAGCTCTTCTTGTACACGCGCTTCGAGGGGCCGCGGCCGCCGG
>CAZDLW010000120.1:0-15784 GCA_964505975.1 uncultured Bifidobacteriaceae bacterium
GCGGGACCCAGCTCGGGTCGCCTGCCGCGGGTGGAGGATGCGTTTTACCGCGCGACGGCCACCCCCACGCGCAGGCGCGTCGGGGGCCCCGGCGGTCGTCGGGAGCCCGCCCCGTCGCAACTCACGTGAGCTCCGGGATTAGAAGACGCGAGGCCCGAAGAAGAACCCGAACAGGACGAGGAACCCGAGCGTCAGGACGTACCCCAGTACACAGACCGCAACGGCGCGGCCCGTGCTGCTGTAGTCCAGCGCTTGCCTCACGGCAACGATCATCGCCAGCAGCATCCAGCTCGTGGCCAGGGCGAACACCGGGAGCGTGAACCCGGGGATGGCACCGAACACGAGCAACGACCCAGGGGCGGCGGCAAAGCCAAGCGTCCGCAGCAGCTCGCCAACGTCGGCGCGCGTCTGCGATTCCGGAAACAGCCGCGCACCGATCTGATAGGTCAGGAACGCCCAGAGTGTCCACGCCGCGAGCGATGCCCCGACGTGCGCGCCGAGTTGCGTCAGCACACCAGCTGCAAGTCCCCCGGAACCCACCGCCGCAGCAGTACCCGCCAGCAGCACGACGAGAAGCGCCTGTCCCGTTGCACGCCGATCTGCCTCGACTTCTTCGTAGATTCCCGCCCTGAGAGCGGCAGCCCCAACGAGACGCCGCACGAAGCTGCTGCCTGTCGTAGACACGATCCTGCTCCTGGCTCACGCGCGGCCGGCGAACTCGCGTGTCTCCGTGTGCACCTTCACCCGCTCGCCCTCCTTGATGAACAGTGGCACGCGGATTTCGAGCCCGGTCTCCAACGTGGCAGGCTTCGTGACGCCACCGCTTGCCGTATCGCCCCGCACGCCAGGCTCGGTGGACGTGACGCGCAGTTCCACGTGCGGAGGAAGCTGCAGGCCAATGGGCCGGCCGTTGAACGTGTGAATATGGACGGACAGCTCCTCGGCCAGGAGCTGCTCATCGGCGCCGACGATGTCGGCGCCGAGCGCGATCGTCTCGAACGTCTCCTGGTCCATGAAGTGGAAGCCGTTCGCATCAGCATAGAGAAACGATGCCGGCCGCATGGCGAGGTCGGGCTCCCTGAACCGGTCGCCCGCCTTGAATGTCCGGTCGAAGACGGCCTGCGTGATCAGGTTGCGCATCTTGATGCGCACCAGGGTCTGGCCCCCGCGGGCCGTGGGCTTCGACACGTCGACATCGAGGCAATGATACGGGACGCCCTCGTGCTCGAAGTACATCTTCCTCTTGATCTCGATTGCTTCGATATACGCTGCCACCCCGACATTCTACTCACCAGGTTGCCAGACATCTCCTCTAAAGGCTGAGATCGTCACGAATGAAGCGAGTCTCTGCGGCGGCGTTAGGAGATGTCTAGCCCCGCGAAGCGGGGCAAAGCCAATACTGGCGGCAGTGAAGCGGAGCACTCCGGCCTTATGAGTCTCGGCGGTTCGAGGCGAAGCTTCACTGCGATTCCGACCGGTCAAGCCGTCTTCTGCTTATCCGCGTGCTTCAGGAGCCAGTCTCCGTCGCGGCGGCGCGTCCCTCGGGGGCGTGCTCCCGACGACGTCGCGCGGAAAAACGCGTCCTCCGCCGGACCAGGCGCAACCCGCGCTGGGTCCCCCACCCAGCGCGGCCTTCACGCTGCGGACACGTTTTGCCTGATCGGTGTCGCGCGAGTCGTAGGTCGCTCGCCCCCGAGAGACGCGCCCGCCGCTGGTGCAGGTCTTCCTGAAGCAAGCGGATAAGCAGGAGCCGTCTACGAGAGCAGGGTGCTGAAAGAAGCGACCTCCCCGCCGAACAACCCAGCCGCGGCCCGGGGAAGCCCGTGTCGAGGAGCTGACACCGAGCGGCATATTCTTCATCGTGGCCATGAGCGGACGCTGCCATTGTCTGCCAGATGACCTCGCCACCAGCCAGCCAAGGGGCCCTGGCCCTTGATATCACCGCAGGGCCCCTCGGCTGGTTGCCAGTGTCTTCTGCCGCGCTTTGCGCGGCTAGGACCGCTATGCGTTCCGCACAACGAGTACGAAATTCTCCTTCCGGGCCGCATAGCGGTCCAAGTCGGGAAATGTGGTCCGTTTCATGCTGCAGCGATGTGACATGACATGTTTCATCTCACGCAGGATGGTCGCAATCGCTCTTCAGGCTGCCGTCTTGATATGCGCCTCCACCGCCGTGGCACGCGCTCAGACGTACATCAGTCCGCTCGTCGGGTTCGACTTTGGCGGCGTCTCCGGGTGTCCGGCGATCGCGGAGTGCGAAGACAAGCGGCTCAACGCAGGCATGGCGTTCGGTCGCATGGGACCCGTACTGGGCGTCGAGACCGAGATTGCCTATGCCAGGAATTTCTTTGGAGACGCACCGGACGTGGCGTCGAGCCTGTTGACGTGGACGGGGAACGTCATGCTCATTCCGGATTTCGGAGTGCTCCGCCCCTACGGACTCATCGGCATCGGACTGATACGGCCCCGAGTCGAGCTGACGGTGCCAGGCGTGGTCAACGCCCACAATCAGTTGGGATGGAACGTCGCGGGCGGCGCCATGCTCTTCTTCGGCAGGCACGTCGGGCTCCGTGCAGACATCCGCTACTTCCGTTCGGTCCAGGAAATACCGGTGCTCGAGATTCCCATCGAGGGTGAACGCATCGACTTCGGGCGGGCCAGTGCTGCGTTAGTCTTCCGGTTCTGACGCACTCCCGCAGCGGAGGGGCGGCAGATCCCACTACCAGCGAGGCTGCGCCTCGGATCCGCGAGCATGTCGGCGGCGGCTTCGCCTCGCGATCCGTGCGGGCGAGATTGCACTTGCCGCGTCGTCCCCCTTTCACATACGCTTCGGCGGTCGACGGAGGACGACCTCCCAGATCTTTCCTCTCTTTCGTCCATGGACATCCTGCTCGAGAACGTACCAGCGACGGCTGGAGAGGACACGCATGTCACCTGAAAACCGGAACATCACGGTTACCGTTGTCGGCGGCGGTATCGCCGGATTGACCGCGGCGTTGCGTCTCTCGGAACGGGGCTACGCCGTCAGGCTCTACGAGGCGAAGCCGGTACTCGGCGGCAATCTCGCCTCGTTTCCGCGAAACGGCGTCTACCACGACGTCTACTCCCACATGTTCTCGACGTGGTACCGGAACTTCTGGACGATCGTCGAGCACGATCTGGGTCTCGACCGTGCGACGTGCTTCGAGCCACGAGACCGCGTCAACCTCCTGCGCAAGGGCGCCACCGGGTACGAACAGATCCGAAACGTCGGATCCGTTCGGGATGCATGGAGCAACCTGATGTCCGGAGTCGAGCCGGCGCCCGACATGTTCGTGTGGAACTACTCGATGTTGGACCTGCTGGCGCACACGTTTCGCGCGCGGCGTGTCCTCAGCCAGAACAGCGTGAACGGCTTCATGGATTCTCGGGCGTACTCGACGAGACGGGCGGCGTCTCTGCACGACCTGATCCTCATGATCGTCTGGTCGTCGCACAGCGATCTCACCGCCGCGTCCTCGTACCGGGAGTTCATCAAGTACAGCTACCGGACTCCTGCGCCCATGACCTGGCTGCTGAGGGGCAACCTTCACGACAGGCTGTTGAAGCCCCTCGAAGACCGGCTGCGGTCAAACGGCTGCGAGATCAGAACCGGCACATCCGTCACGGGCGTGCACCTGACGAACGGCCGCGTCGACCGTATCGAGCTCCAGGACGCAGCCTTCATGGCGACGCACGAGGTTCACCCCATCGCCACCACGGCGCGCGAGGAACCGGTCGACTACCTTGTGCTGGCCGTGCCCCCAGCCGTGTTGCACACGCTGATCTCGACGGGTGAGCCTGGCCATCGCATCGTCGACCAGCTTCCGGCGCTGTCCCAGGTGCGCCGTCTGCACTCGGAGCCAATCCCGGTGCTGGATGTGTACTTCAAGAGGAAGCTACCTGGAATCCCCAAGGAGCACGTGGCACTGCGGGAATCGAAGTACGACCTCACATTCCTGGATCTGTCGCAGCTGTGGAGTGATGATCCCAACATGCGCGGCATCACCGCGCTCACTGTTGCCGCGTCGGATTTCGAAGCCTTGCCATCGGCGAATCCCCGGGACGATGCCTTCACGATGCTGACGAAGCTGCATGGCTACATCTCCGTCTTCGAGCCGGGCCGGGCGTGGGGCGACCCGGAGAGCGACATCGACTGGGACAAATCGAGCTTTCAGACGAATCTTGCCGACCAGCTCTTCATCAACGAGGTCGGCAGCGAACAGTGGCGGCCGCACTCGAGCTACACCGCCGTACCGAATCTCTTCTTCGCTGGAGACTTCTGCAGGACCGCGATCGACATGACGACGGTCGAGGCCGCCGTCACGAGCGGTCTCGAGGCCGCGCGCGCGTTGTGGCTGTCGCTCGATCCCGCGGATCGTCGCGGCAACGACATCGTCATCCTGTCTCCCGATCGCTACTCCGAAGGCTTCATTCTCGCAACGAAGCTGCTGCTCGCTCCCTACGCCTATGCCGCGGGCTGGTGGTCGCGTGCGCTGGACGCCATGCCAGCGCTTGCGCGGGGTCAGGTGACCGCTGACTGGATGTCACAGGTCGGCTCACTGGCCTGGATGCCCTATGCGTACGCAGCCGATTGGCTGCAGACGGCGTGGACGCTGTGGGACGATGTGTTCCTGAGAGGGCGAGGCGTGCGACACGACTGACGGACCGAAGGCACTCCCCGTACAACGCACGAGGTGACGCGATGGACAATGTGTCCGGTTTTTCCCGTTCGTTCGACGACATGGTTCACATGATGACGGCCGCCTTTGGCAATGCGCGCCGCGGTGGTCCCTCGAGCGGCACCGACGACCGCGACCAGGTCGCGTCCGAGTTGCGGGATCTGGTCAGCTTCATGACGCAGGTGCAGCTCGTGTCGCTGAACAGCAGCGTGCGCTTCATGATCCGCTGGCTGGAGGCATCGACGGAGATCTGTCCCCAGCTCATCCAGACGCTTTCCGCGGCAACCGGTGATCCGGACCAGCGGGCGAAGGCCATCGCCGTCATGGCCGACCATCTGAGGGCGTACGTCCGACGGATGGGCGAAGTCCCGCTGCAGGAGGCGCAACGTCTCCAGTCCGAGCTGGAGGCGGTGATCCAGAGGTGCACGCCCTCACAACCACCCACGGATACCGCTGCGTCCGGCGACATGGACGCCTATCAGCGTCGCTGGAAGACCAAGGAATGACAGAGCCGGCCCCATGGCGATCGGTCCGACAGCAGCTGTGATTGCCCAGCTCGGCTTCGACGCCGAGATCGACACGCTTCGCGAGCACGTGGGGGACTGGATCGATCGATGCAGTCCCGAGGTCCAGGAGCCGCTCCGGTGGCAGTTCGACGGCCACAGCGCGAAGTACTTCCGCCCTCTCACCATGTTCTGCTGCTACAGGGCGATCTATGAGGGGCCTATTCCTCCATCCCTGATGCGATCGGCTCTCGTGGTGGAGATGTTTCACAACGTCTCGCTGATCGTGGACGACATCCTGGATCACTCGGATCTGCGGCGCGGCAAGGCCACGCTGCACTGCAGATTCGGGTTGCTTCCCGCCCTCATGACCTCCGGATATGTCGTCGCGGACGGCTACCGCCTCCTCTCCACGGATCCATTCAGCATCCGCACACTCTCGGCGCTGCTGGAACGGCTCGGAGTGGCCGAGTGCGCGCAGTGGCGGCTCAGACGGCAGCCGCTCGGCGTGGAGGACTGGCGGGTGATTGCCGGAGAGGACACCGGTTCGATGTTCGAGACCTGCGCGTGTCTGGCTACCAGAACCGAGGAGCTCCGGCGATTCGGCGGTCTGCTCGGTGTGCTCTATCACGGGTGCGACGACGTGGGCGACTGCCGGGGCCTCGAGGCGCTCGGCGGCGGCGGCACCCAGGATCTCAACGACGGAATCCTCACGCTCCCTGCGTCGCTTGCCATACGGGACCCCCGAATCCGATTGCTCTTCTGCAAGGCGAACCCGACGCGCGAGGAGCTCGACGACATGGCGTGCGCCATGAAGGCCGAACTGCCCGACGCGGAAGCGTATCTCGACCAGCTGGCCGAGGAGGCGAGGCGCGAGGCGAAAAGGGAAGCACCGAACCCCGACCCGCTGATTGCGCTCGTGGATCACACCAGACAATTGTCGATGCGATAGCTCCAGCGAGGCTCCGCCTCGAAGGGACCCTTCGACGGGTGGCGATCCAGCCCCACCCGGACGCGCTGCCATCACCCGGCCGCCGCGGACTGGAGCGACAGGTCGTCCAGCAGGCGTTTCGCATCCTGCATGTCCGGTAGGTCGAAGCCCTCGGAGAACCAGCTGTGCACGGCCGCCAGTCTGTCGTACGCGTCCTGAGGCCTGCCTTGGGCGCTCCAGAGTCTCGCCAGGCTCATCGCGGCGCGCAACTCCCAGGACTTCGCGTGCTGCCGTCGCGCCACCGCTATCGCCCGTTGAAAGCAGTCCTCGGCCGGCACCGAGCCCGACGCATCGCGCCGGATCAGCAATTCGCCTTTCAGACGGAGAACCTCGGCTTCGTAGTACCGCTCGTCGGTCGCCTGCACGTGGGCCTCCGCATCGCCCAGCGCCTGGAGGCCCTCGTCGTACTGTCCGGTCGCCGCGTACGTTTCAGCGAGCAGTGCCAGGAACCACGACAGCCCGAGCCGTGCCCCCGTGGCCAGGTAGCGATCGAGGCCGCGCCGAACCTGCTCGATACCCTCCGTCGGGCGTTCCTGCCGTGACAGCAACCAGCCCTGAGTCATCGAACAGAGCGACGACCAGTACGGGAAGCCGTACTCCGTCGCGTACGCGATCGTTCGCGACGCCCACTCGTCCACCGCGTCCACGTCCCTGCGCATCTGGGCGAGTACGGTGTACATCCCCATGGCTTGCGCCTGACTCATCGGAATCGAGAGGTCACGGGCAAGCGTCAGGCCCTGCTGTGTCAGCGCCAGCGCCTGGTCGTGATACCCGAGAAACGACAGCGTCCGTCCGAGGTAGGAATGACAAATCGCCGCGGAGTGGCCCACGTACTGAAAGGCGCGAAGAGGACGATCCACCGGTCGATAGAGTGCGATGCCCTGCTCCAGGTGCGTCCGCGACGCGACGAATTCTCCCAGGTAGATGGAATAGAGGCCCACGGCCAGGTGGGCCTCGAGCCGGTGCTCGGTGTTCTCGTGGCGTGTGGCCAGCTCCAGCATCT
The DNA here is from genome assembly GCA_964505975.1 of uncultured Bifidobacteriaceae bacterium. Lineage (GTDB taxonomy): Bacteria > Acidobacteriota > Vicinamibacteria > Vicinamibacterales > UBA2999 > Gp6-AA40. The sequence goes on from CAZDLW010000120.1 coordinate 7,198, forward strand.
CCGTCCCCAGTCCCATCGCCGTGCGGTAGTCCGCTCGGACCGAATAGAACAGGTGCTGTCCTCTGAGCACCGACACCAGGTCGGATGCGTCGCCGCTCCGCTCGCCCAGCATCCGGGCTCGCGTGTAGGCCCGATCCACTTCCGCGGCCGCATATCCGCGGCTGGCCTGCAGGGCCATGCCGAGCGACGTCTGAAACGGCAGCTCACGGAGGTCTCGCGCGGCACTCTCCGCGGTCGTGGCGAGCAGCGCGAGGCCCCGCTCGAACTGGCTGATGGCTTCCGGAAACGCCGCGCGCTTGATTGCTCGCTGCCCGGCCTCGTACCAGTAACCGACGGCCTCGTCCACCATGCCGGCCGCCGTGGCGTGCTCGGCCAGCAACTCCGGATGAGCGCCGCCGATGTCCGGGAACTGCTGTTCGAGAACCGCCACCGTGCGTCGGTGGTACTGCTGCCGCGCCCGGCGCAGCAGCGATTGGTACGCAGCGTCCTGCACGAGGGCGTGCTTGAAGGCGTAGGTGGCCTGCGGGACCAGCCCATGCTGCTCCAGCAGGCCCGACTGCACGATCCTCGTCAACTCCGTCTCGAGCGCCGCGGGCTCCAGCGACGAGACGGCCTGCAGCAACCCGAAGGAGAAGTGCCTGCCGATGACGGACCCTATCTGTGCGACCTTCTTCGCACGTCCGAGCCTGTCGAGCCTCGCCATGAGCGCATCCTGCAACGTCACCGGGATGGTCCAGAGGGGCAGTGGCCCGCGCAGCTCGTACCGATCGCTCGTTTCACGAAGGAATCCCGACTCCAGGATTGCCTTCATCGTCTCCTCGATGAACAGCGGAATGCCGTCCGTACGCCGTACGACCTCGTCCAAGATCTCGGACGGGAGTTGTCTGCCACCCATGACTGCCGCGAGCATGGCCTCGGACTGCGCGCGATCGAGCGTATCGAGATTCATCACCGTCGTGGGTGGCGTGTCACCCCATGGTGGCGTGAACTCGGGCCGGCTGCTCAGCAGGAGCAGCAAGCGTGCGCTCCGACAACGCGCAATACAAAGCGTGAGCAGTTCGAGCGACGAAGGGTCCGCCCAGTGCAGGTCCTCGACGATGACGAGTACGGGTCGTCGTTCGGCGGCATTGAGCAGCATCGTCACGAGAAGATTCAATGTCGATTGACGCTGCCGCGCGGGATCGAGCGTGATGGCAGGATACCGGTCGTTCAACGGAACCGACAGCAGGTTCGCCAGCAGCGCGACGTTCTCGACAGAGCCAACTCCGAACGCCCGGACGGAGGACTCCAGCCTGCCCACGCGCTCCTCGAGCGCGACCTGGCCGAGGTCGAGCCAGCGCCTGAACATGTCCATCATCACGAACAGCGGGCTGCTCTGGTGGTAGGGCGACCCCGCGCCTTCGAGACGATGGTGGGGCTCTCCGGCGAGGTCGTGTTTCAGGGCCGTGAGGAGCCGCGACTTCCCAACACCCGCTTCGCCTCGCACCAGGATGGCGTCGCCGTGCCCGCGTTCGCACCGTTCCCAGGCGTCGCGCAGGACGGCCAGCTCCGCATCACGGCCGACCAGAGGGATCAGACGATCCGGCGCGCCGCCTTCGATCTGGCGATCCCGATGTCGGTCCAGCAGCCGGAAGAGCCGGACGGGGCGCGCGATTCCGGCGAGCGTCTCCAGACCCGCATCCTGGAAGATGAATGCGCCACTGAGGAGGCGCTGCGTGGCCTCGCTCATCATGACGACGTTGGGCGGGGCCATGCCTTGAATCCTGGCAGCGACGTTCGGGGTCTCGCCGACGGCAAGCTGTTCGTGTCGGGTCTCCCCCCCGATGTCTCCCACGACTGTGGGGCCGGTATGAATGCCAATCCGTACGTCGAGCCGGATCCCCAGGTCGTGTTGGAGGCGATCGTTCAGCGTTCCCATGGCTTCGAGGATCTCGAGCCCGGCGTGACCGGCTCGCGTCGCGTCATCCTCGTGCGCACGAGGGTAGCCGAAGTACACGAGCAGCCCGTCACCCAGGTACTGGGCGATGTGCCCCTCGTACCGGCGAACGACGGCCGCGCACGTGCTCTGATAGGCCTGCACGATCTCGCGCAGTTCCTCCGGGTCGAGACGGGCAGACAGCGCGGTGGAGCCCACGAGATCGCAGAACATGACGGTCAGTTGCCGGCGCTCGGGGTCCGACACACCCACGGTCGCGCCGGAGGAGCGATCGTCGTCCGGCGCGACGTCGCGTGCCGCGGTAGTTGAAGCCGGCCCGTCGGAGGGCCCGGCGTCGAGGGGTGTTCCGCACTGCCCGCAGAAGCGCGCGAGGGGAGGGTTGAGAAAGCCGCATGCCCGACATCTGTGGCCCAGTGCGCCACCGCACTGGACGCAGAACTTCATGAGCTCGGCGTTGTCGAACCCGCACTGATCACACCGCATGTGTCGAGGGCCCGCGCCGGTCAGGATTCCCGCGAGCGTCCACGCGTGGCCTGCATCGTGGAGTCCCGATCGACATCCGCGCCGGCACGAGACAGGCCAATGGTGTCGACGAGCGCCACGAGGCGACCGTGCCCGCGGATCCTGTGAAACGACGGACGCACGGCAATCCAGACCAGCTCGGTGGCTCGGAGGCGAAGCGCCTCCTCGAGCCGGTCGAGCGCCGACGACTCGTCACCCAACCCGGCGTATATCTGTGCCGCGAACACCGGTGAAATGTACCGCCCCGCGGCACGCGCGTCGAGCACGCGAACAGCCTCCAGGGCCTTCGACGCGTCTCCCGCACGGGCGCGGACGTATCCGACGGTACCCACTGTTTCGGGGCTCTCGCCGGACAGCCGCACTGCCGTCTCGGCATGCGACAGGGCGCGATCGAAATCCGCAACCTCCGCAAGCGTCTGGCCCATGAACACGTGCGCGACGTAGAAGGTCGAGTCGAGCGCCAGCGTTCGCTCGAGCGCGGCGACGGCCTCCAACGGCCGCCCCGCGAGATAGTGAAGCAGGCCGATGCTGGCATTGATCGGCAGCGACACGGGGTCGGTGGCGAGCGCCCGCTGGAGCATCGTCATCGCCTCGCCGAATCGGCCGAGCGGCGCAAGCCCATGCACGGCGTACCAATGCAGTCCCGTCGCATAGGAGGGGTCGAGCGACACGGCCCGGCGGAATTCCCGTTCCGCGTCTCGCCATGTCCAGTCGTACACAGCGTGAATGGTACCGAGAGTCGCGTGGGCGTCGGGCAGGAGATCGTTCAGGTGGAGCGCATCGAGTGCGGCGGCCTTGGCCCTGGGCATGACCTCGCAGGGGGACCGAAGGCCGTAGATCGCCAGTGTGGCAAAGGCGTCAGCCAGCCCGGCACCCGCTCGTGCAAATCGTGGATCGGCCGCAAGCGCCTGCTCGAAGCAGTTCACGGCCTCGTCGAGTCCGGCTTCGCTCCGCCTGTTCCAGTGAAAGCGGCCCTTGAGATAGAGCGCGTACGCCTCGGGACTTTCCGTGGGCGCCCTGATCAATCGCGACGCGAGCGGCGATACCAGACGCACCTGAAGGGCTGTCACCACCGTCCGTGCGATCTCGTCCTGCACCGCAAAGACGTCGGACAGATCGCGATCGAACTGCTCGGACCACACCACGTGGCCTTCCGCGACGTTGGTCAACCGAACCGCCACCCGAAGCCGATGACCGGCTGTCCGGACGCTGCCCTCGAGGACGGAGTCCACGTGCAACGCTGCGCCGACACCGGCCAGATCGACCTGGCGATCGCGAAGTCGGAACGAAGCAGTGGCCGACGCAACCCGGAGTCCGGGGAGTCGCGCGAGACAGCTGATGATCTCTTCCGCCATGCCCTCACAGAAATACTCGTGATCGCGGCGCGGGCTGAGGTCCGTGAACGGCAGCACGGCGAGCGACGCGTCGGACGCGGCCTTCGCCGGCGCACCAGGGGCATCCGGTTCGAGGATGGCATCGAGCGCCTGGGCCAGCTCGCGCGCCGTCTGCATCCGGGCAGCGAGGTCCTTCGACAGAAGTCGCCGAACGACAGCGTGCACTGCCGGAGGCACGTCGCGGTCGGACGGGAACGGAGCCGGCTCCGCCGTGAGGATGGCGGAGATCACCTCAATGGGCGTCTCACCCGCGAAGGGCCGTACACCTGCGAGCATCTCGTAAAGCATCACCCCCAGGGCGAAGAGATCCGCACGACCATCCTGGTCGTACCCGCGCATCTGCTCGGGCGCCATATAGTCGGCCGTGCCAATCAACATGCCCGCCCCGGTGGCGAGCATGGTCGCGAACTCGTCTGAGGCCACGGGTGCGAGGCGGCGGGCGACGCCGAAGTCGAGTAGCTTGACGAGGCCTCCCGGCACGATGAAGACGTTCTCGGGCTTCAAGTCGCGGTGGACGATGCCCTTGTCATGAGCCGCGGTCAGCGCATCGGCAACCTGCCGCACAATCCGGACAGCCTCGGTCGTGCCGAGGGATCCACGCGAGAGGCGCGCTCGCAGTGTCTCTCCCTGGAGAAGCTCGGTCACCAGATAGGGACTTTCCGAGTCGCGGCCGACGTCGAACACCGCCAGGATATTGGGATGGGAAAGCGCGGCCACCATGCGGGCTTCGCGTTCGAACCGATCCAGTGCCTCCTGCGTCTGGACGCCGCGGACCACCTTGATGGCCACCTCGCGCCCGAGGCGCGGGTCCACGGCCCGGTAGACCTCCCCCATGCCGCCCGCCGCAATGAGCGCGACGATCTCGTAGGGACCGAGCCTCGTACCGGCGGGGAGGGGCATGCGCCCCCGATTATAGGCGGCCCATGTCGCCGACGATGCCCTGGCAGCGGTCCAGAGATCCTACGCTCCGAACCGGAGTGCGCGGATGCGGCGGCACCGGGTACAAGGGTCGTGGCCGGGTGCTCGGTACCTCCGTGCGTTCTCTCCGTTCACGCCAGTGGCGGCCGCAGAACTCATCACGGCCTGCATCACCGCGGTCTCGAAGTCGGTCCGGACTTCGCCGCGCGTCTCGAGATTCGCGACCTGCGTCATGAACAGACCGACGATTCGTTCGCGCGGATCGACGAAGAAATGGGTATTGAACGCGCCACTCCACCCGAAGCTGCCTTCCGACAGGAACGTGGCGCGCGCGCCGGCATCACTGACGATCCGGACGCCGAGTCCGTAGCCCTCTCCGGGCAAGCGCCCCGGAAGCGTGTCTGGTGCTGCCACCGAAGTCATCAGCGTCACCGCACGCGGGCTCAGCAGCCGCACGCTCTCGAGCTGGCCACCATCGAGCAGCATCTGGGCAAACTGCAGGTAGTCCGCCGCAGTGCTGAACAGGCCGCCCCCACCCGAGAAGTACGCGCCATTCATGAAGCCCGGGTTCGGCTGCGGCTGCAGGACGCCGTCGACGTGGCGGTACAACGGCACGAGCTGAGGCTGTCCTTCCGCGGGATAAAAGTCGACATGATGCCGAAGATGGCGTCCCTCTGCATCGGTCTCCGGGCGGCGGTATCCATCGACCCGTGCGCCTCGAAGTGTGCCACGCGGCCGTGGCGTGCCACCAGCGTGACGGCCCCCGTGAACGTGCGCGTTCGATGTGTCGCTGCATCAGTTCCGTCACCCGGCGCAGACGATCGGTGGAAGAGCCTACCTCTTCCGGCGGGACCACCGGCACCGCGGCGGCCAGCGGCCACCAGAACACTGCCAGGCAGAGAAGGACGGCACGAGCCGCATCGGCCACGTTCGCATGATGATGCCTCCTGCAACGTCGTCTTACCGGGCGTCACGGGGGATCCTGTCTGTCGCAACGGAGTCCCACTGCTTCGTGACGGAGTCAGCGTCCGGATTCTGCACCAGACACCAGTGAAAACTCAATTGGACCCTCGTACAATCCGTCCATGCTGACGAGGCGGGAACTGCTCGATCGCACCGCGGCGTTTGCGGCAGCCGTCGGCGCCGCGACTGTCACTGGCGCCGTCCGGTCACCGGCGATGGAAGCGGCGCAGGCGGCCACGGATCCAGGGCCCGACACCGATCTCGTCCTCACGAACGGACGGTTCGTCGACGGCCGTGGAGTCGTGGCGGACACGGTGACGATCAGGAACGGCCGCATCGCCCGCATCGGCGAAGCGATGCCGCTGGCACCCGATGCCCGGACGATTGACCTCGGCGGCCGTACCGTCATCCCGGGTCTGTTCGACGCGCACGTGCACTTCACGCGAGCAGGTGTCAACCCCGGCTACGAGGCACGACGCATCGAGCGGGCATTCTCAATCGCGGAGCTTCAGGAAGCAATCGCGCGCCGTGCGGCGTCGGTGCCTCCGGGCGCGTTCATCACGTGTATCGGCGGCTGGAACCACACGCAGTTCGCGGAACGGCGGCGGCCCACACGATCGGAGTTGGACGAAGCGGCGCCGCAACACGCCGTCTATATATCGGGAACCGGCGGCGGCACGGGTGCACTCACGAATCGTCTCGGGCACGCGTTCTTCGCCGCACGAGGCGTGGCGATTGACGACGGGACAGGCGTTGTGGAGTCGGCGAACGAGGCGGTCGCCGCGCTCCGGGACGCACAGTCAGCCGGAGACCGCCTGCGTGGCACGGCCGATCTGAACGCCCACGCCAATAGTCTCGGCCTCACGGGCGTCATCAACGCCGGCAATCTCGAGGATCAGGAGTACCCGCTCAGACTGTGGCGCGAGCATCGGTTGACGATCCGCATGCGACCGCTCTATTCCGCCGACTCACCCGCGGACGCCGAGATCCGGATTCGCAACAACTTCAGCCAGAACGGCCGTGCCGTCGGCGACGACTTGTTCAGGGTGGCCGGTTTTGGCGAGCGGATTGGCGGCGCGGATCCGACGTCCCCACGGTTCGAACCCACCGCGCGCGTGATTGCCAGGCACGGCTGGACGCTCCAGCAGCACTCCATCACGCAGGCGGAGAACGACGTTCACCTCGCGGCGTTCGCGTCGATCGCGCGCGAGCATCCAATCGCCGGCCTCCGCTGGGCCCTTCTTCACCTGCAGCGGATCGACGCGCCGCGCCTGAAGGCACTCATGGATCTCGGCGCAGGCGCCAGCGCCCAGACCTGGACGTACCTGTCGGCCGCCGGCGGCCCCCCGTTCCGGCGAATCGTCGATTCGGGCATTCCCGCGGGCGTCGGCACCGATTCCACCAACGTCGCCGCGCTCGACCCGTGGCCCACGCTCTTCTACATGACGACCGGGCGGAACCTCAGCGGAGAACTGACCAACGATGGCCAGCAGATCTCACGGCTCGAGGCGCTGCGCCTCTATACAGAGGGAGCCGCATGGTTCTCGTTCGATGACCATCAGGTCGGGTCGTTCCATGAGGGAAAGTACGCCGATCTCGCCGTGCTGAGCCGCGACTTCCTGTCGGTGCCGGAGGAGGCGATCCGGCGCATCGAGTCGGTGCTGACGATGGTCGGCGGCATGGTCGTACATGAGGGGACTCTATCGTGATGCGCCGAGCTGTTGGACGCCGACGTCTGCAGGCACCCGCAGGAATCCGGCCGTGGCGAAATGCGAATCGAACGCGAACGCGTGGCTCATACGCTCGGCCCGCATGAGCGCGAAGCTGGTGGCGTCCACGAAGCCGAAGTCGTGATCGCGATAGAGGGCGAGGATGGCGAGCGCGTGTCGTTCCAGGTCCTCTCCCACGGAGAGCCGCTCGAGGCGCGTCGTCGCGTCGAGCGAGTCCAGGAATCGTCGGGAGGCGTCGTACCCGCGCGTCACGCGGAGCAAGGTGTAGGTTTCGCCCACGACGTGATTCGTCGTGACCAGCACGATCGGCAGCGCCAGCAACCCTTTGAGGGCCCCGGCGGCCTCCCGGTGGCGGGCATCGTCGAGAACTTGAGCGGCAAACCAGGCGCCCGTGTCGACGAAGATTCGCCGGGGCATCATCGCCGGCGATTGCGAGCACGTTCGGCGACGGTCAGGACCAGGTCATGGCTGTCAGACACGTTTGGTCGCCGGATGCGACCGGCGTGCCCGATCAGGTCGAGCAGGGGCTCATCCTCCGCCGATTCGGTTCGGAGCAGCAGATCGAGCGCGCGGCGAATCAGCTTCCCTTTGGATTCGTGCCGCTTCGCCGCCAGCGCTTCCAGACGGCGGTCCTGATCTTCGGACAGCAGGATCTGAACCCTCGTCATCATGTGTAGCCTCACGGTCACGATACACAACTCAGCGACGAACCGCAAGGCTGCTACGGCTTCAAAGGTCCTGCGTCCACCACGACGCGCAGCTCCTGGTTGACCAGGAGCAAGGGGCTCCGCGTAGTCGGCCACCGACACCTTGCAAGAATCAAGATCTGACCCCCCGGGCACGCGACAGAAAGCCACGGTTGATTGGACTGTGCGGTTTCAGCGCGAGGCGCTCGTGGGCCAGGGATTCAGCCAGGTCGGCAAGCCCACCCCGTACGGCCGCTTCGGTCAACGTCCAATCGATGACATCCCGCTGGGCGTGGCTGCCGCCGAACCCGTTCACGATGGAGCGTGCGCCGTAGAGCCGGTCGGCGGCAGTCTGGTAGTCGCCCTGCCAGAACGCGGCGAATCCCTCGATGAGCGGCAGGCCGATGTCCCGTGCCCAGCGAGCCGATTCCGCACCAG
>CAZDLW010000121.1:0-15657 GCA_964505975.1 uncultured Bifidobacteriaceae bacterium
TCGAAGTTGCGGCCGGTGCTCATCGGGTAGGAGATGAGCAGCTTGATCTTCTTGTCAGGTCCGATGACATACACGTTCCGGACGGTCGCGTTGTCCATGGCCGTCCGTCCCTCCGAGGAGGTGCCGGCTTCGGCCGGGAGCATGCCGTACAGCTTGGACACCTTCAGATCCGAGTCCGCGATCATCGGATAGTTGGGAGCGGTGCCCTGCGTTTCCTCGATATCCTTCGACCACCCCTTGTGACTCTCGAGCGGATCCACGCTGAGACCCATGATCTTCACGCCCCGCTTGTCGAACTCCGACTTGATCCGGGCCATGTAGCCCAGCTCGGTCGTGCAGACCGGCGTGAAGTCCTTCGGGTGGGAGAAGAGCACACCCCACGAGTTGCCCAGCCACTCGTGAAAGCGAATTGGCCCCTCCGTGGTCGTCGCCTCGAAGTCCGGGGCATCACTGTTGATTGGCAGCGGTCCACTCATACCGGGTCCTCCTCGTGCACAACTCGGCGATCGCTCGGCCGGCGCGCATCGCAGTCGCGCGTGCGAATCCCGACCCCGAGCGGCGCCCGCATGCGCGCAGCGCCCGGCGCCGGACGCAAAACCGGTGTCGCCGTGCGGACGCGCAACACAACCTGCAATCCTAGCACGCGCGCTCCCTCGCGAACGCGAGTCGCCGCCGCTCGGTCCGCACGATCAGATGTCGGCTCGCCAGGCATGCCCGAGCAGGCGGGGCAAGCTCGAAGTACGAAACCTCAGTAGGCACGAGCGACAAGCGCCCGGAGCTCCTCGCAGGTGACCTCCCGATCGACCGCACGCGACCGCTGTACCGCCTCGTGAACGGTGGCAACGATGTCGTCCATCTGGTCCAGCGGCACCTGGACATCCCGCAGGCGCCGGGGAAGTCCGCACTGCGCGACGAATGCTTCCATCCGATCGGCGCACGCCAGCGCCGCCGTCTTCTGGCAGACCGAGTCGAACGGTATGCCGAATCCGCTGGCAATCGGACCGAACCGCCCCGGCGCCAGATCGGCCATGAATCTCATCGCATGCGGGAGCATGATGCACGAGGTCACACCGTGCGGTACGTTCCAGCGAGGTCCGATCTGATGGCCGAAGGCGTGCGAAAGGCCGAAGCCGGCGCTCGGCAGCCCGAAGATCGACATCCACGCCGCCATCTGACAAAACGATCGGTGTTCGAGACTCCCTTCCGGCGGCGTCTGCATCGATCCTGGCAAATGCCGGAGGAACAGGGCGATCGCTTGGGACGCCAGCGCATCGCTGAACGGATGATGGCGAACGGAATAGATCGACTCGATCGCATGATCCATCGCTCTCATGGCGGTGGCCGCCCAGAGCCAGGCGGGAGTCTCGAGTGTCATCAGCGGATCGGCAATGACGATTCGAGGAGCCAGGTCGGGCGCCGAGATCCCCCGCTTGATGCGCGTCGTCTCGTCGGTCACTCCCGCGATCGGAGTGAACTCACCGGCCGACAGCGTCGTCGGGATGGCGACGTGCAGGAGCGCGTCGCCCCCAGTGCCCTCCCCTGCCGGCCGCTGCCGCAGCCTCACCGTGTGCGCGGCCGCCTTGGCCGTGTCGATCGGACTCCCGCCGCCGACGCTGACGATGCAGTCCGCCTGAATGTCCTGGATGACCGCGGCAAGCTCGTGAACAGTGCAGGACGGCACGTGCTGCTGCGCCTTGGCGAACACCGCCACGCAGCGGTCGTCGAGCGTATCGCTGACCCTCTGGAGCAGCGACGACGCCCCGAGCGTCCGGACGGTGACGACCACCGCTCGCCGTCGCCCATGGCGGTCCAGTTCCCCCCCGAGAACACTCACCCTCCCCGGACCAGAGATCACCCGATCGAGCCGGCTGAGGGTCAGGTCACCGACGAACGCAGCCATGGTTCAGGCTCTCCGGCCTCGCGGATCGCGACGAGCTTCGACCCGCTGCACGTCGGGTCGCGCCGGCTGGACGTGCGGCGCGGTCGGCGAACGCATGCGGGTGCCATGATATCCGCGCAGGGTCGGGCGGCCAAGACGCGACCGCTTTGTCGAGACTCTCGCGTGTGTCGCGCTATCGCTTCTCGATGAGGAAGTCGGCCTTGCGGCGCGAGAGCGGGATCTGGGTCTCGGATGCCGGGCATGCCGGGATCGGAGGTCGCGCGCTCGACGCACTGCACATCGGCCGTTTCTGCTCGGGCAGGCGGATCGGCTCCAGCATGGAGAGGATCTCGGCGCGCTTCTCCTCGTACCAGGGCGGCAGATGCAGGGCGGTCCCCAGTTCGTCCGGGGCTTCATCCTGATAGAACCCTCCGGGCACGGTGGCGGTGCACTCCACGAGAATGCCACCCGGAGATCGCACGTACATCGAATGAAAGTAGAAACGATCCTTGATCTCCGACGTGTCGGTGTAACCCAGCTCTTCGTAGAGCGCCTTCTGTGTGACGAGCGCGTCGTCGTTCTCGACCGTGAAGGCGATGTGATGCGCCGTGCCGGCACCGAACCCCCAGCTCCCCGGCGCACGATCGGGCTCATGGTGCAGCTCCACGATTCGTCCCCCGGAGCATCCCGCGGCGGTCTCGAAGCGGTGGTACGGGCCGTCGACGCCGACCTTCCTGAACTGCAGCGCTTCGACAAAGAACCGCTCCTGCTCGTCCACGTCACGCACCGAGAGCACAGCCCCGGAGAATCCTCGCGCCGCCACGTCCGAGGTGATCTGCGTCGTGGTCCAGGGCCGGCGCGTGTCGTCGTGAGCTTCGATGACCTCGATGAGCATGCCGGCCGGGTGCCGCGCGCGGATGTACCGCGTGCCGAAACGTTCCTCGATACCGGAATGCTCGATATGGTGGCGGTCGAAGTGTTTCCGCCAGAACAGCGTGGCGCCCGCCGGAATCGAGTAGCTGAGAGCCGACACCTGACCGGATCCGCGCCGCCCGGCCCTGCGGGCGTAGGGAAACGACGTGGTAATCGAGCCCACGTCCGCGTCGGCGTTGCCGTAATAGAAGTGGTAGATCGGAATGCGGCCGTCCATGAGCACGGTCTGCTTGACGAGCCGCTGCCCCAACACACCGGTGAAGAAGTCCAGATCTTCCTGCGCCGGACCAGGGCACACCGTGATGTGATGGATGCCTTGTACCAGCGTGCTCATACGACCTCCGCTCCACTCGCCACTGCGCTGCCGACCTCCGATGGTCAGACGACGGCGACCGCGCGCCTCCAGAGTCTCCCGGAGGCGATCGCGGCACCCTCGACCAGGGCGCGCAGCTTCGCCCACGCGATCTCCGGGTGAACGGGACCGAAGCCGGCGAACGTCCCGAATCCGCAGTCAGTACCCGCGATGACGCGGTCACGTCCCACGAGATTCGCGTATCGCACCACGCGCTGCGACACCAGCTCGGGGTGCTCCACGTAGTTGGTACTAGTATCGATCACCCCGGGGACGAGCACCTTGTCGTCGGGCAGACGCTGATACCTCCACACCTCCCATTCGTGCTCGTGTCGTGGATTCGCCCCCTCGATCACCAGGGCCATCGGCCTGGCCCTCAACACCACCGGGAGAATGCGTGACAGCGGGATGTCGTGGACGTGGGGGCCCTCGTAATTGCCCCAGCAGACGTGGAGGCGGACGCGGTTGGCCGGTACATCACGCAAGGCATGATTGAGGGCGTCGACGTGTAGCTCGGCGTAGCGCAGGAACTCGCCGTCGCTCAGTTGCTTGAAGCGGCTGTGCCGTCCCATGGCCAGATCGGGACAGTCCACCTGCAGCACCAGGCCAGATTCCACGATGCGTAGGTACTCGCCCCGCATGGTGTCGGCAAGCGCCTCTATATACGCCTCGTACGTCGGATAGTGCTGGTTGGGATGGAACACGCCGATGGTCCCTGGAGACACGGCGGTCATGAACGCATCCACGACCGGCGCTTTCTCGAGCGCTCGTCCGACCCGCGCGATGTCTCGCTCGAGCGATTCGTATTGCCTGACGGCAATGGGGCCCGTACAGATCGGCCGGCGGTACGTCGCCGACGAACGATCCCCGATCAGGCGATCGCGATACGCCGGATAGTCGTCCAGATCCTGCGGCGTCGGCCGCGCCGAGTCCCCCTCGAAGCCGGTCAGGCGGTGCCGGACGTACGTGGCATAGCTGATCTTGCTGGCCTCCCCATCGCTCACCACGTCGATGCCGGTCTGGGCCTGCCTGAGGACGAGGGCCTCGACGGCCGGCGTCAACACTTCCTCCTGCCAGTCTGCGTCTCCGGGATCGTCGCGGTCCAGTGCGGCGAGCAGATCGAGGACGGCCAGCGGCCGGGGCAGGCTCCCCGCGTGCGTGGTGAGAAAGCGGTCCGTGCTGAGCTGCATCGGCTTGATCCTCGAGCGTGTTCGTGCCCGTGTGACTCGTGAGGATGCGCTGTCGGCCGGTTTACGATTCTGGGTAGCAGCTCTCGACCCTGTCAAGTCGGTTCAACACCCACCTGGCACGACGGTGCCCCGGACCCACGGTGGACGAACGACCGCCTGAAAGGCGGTGTGGTCAGACCTGGCGCGTGGGACTGAACGTCCGCCGCCCGGCGATCCGATCGATGTCGCCGAAGCGATGGCAGCTGGGTATAATGCCGGAACTTCGCATGCCGAAAACACGAGACGGGAACACGGGTGAGTTCGTCGCGTCACTGGAGCGGGGCCTCAAGGTGCTCCAGACCTTTTCGCGCCAGCACTCGCAGCTCACGCTCAGCGAGGTGGCCGCATTGACCGATTTGAGCCCGGCAACGGCGCGGCGGTCCCTGCACACGCTCGAGGTGCTGGGCTATGTGGGGCGGTCGGGCCGACGGTTTCTGTTGCGGCCCAAAGTACTGGCCCTCAGCTCCGGCTACCTCAGCGCCATCAACGCCGAGGTCGTCCTGCAACCGTTCCTGCAGGAGGTGGCGAATACGGTTGGGGGAAGCTCGTCGGTCACGGTGCTCGACGATCTCGAGATCGTCTACATCGCGCACGCATCCCAGAACCGGGCCATCCGGCTCACGGCGGGCACGGGATCGCGCTACCCCGTGTATGCGACCTCCATGGGGCGCGTGCTCCTGGCGTTCCAGCCTCGGGCGGTCATCGACGCCTACTTCCGGCGGGCAACCCTCGAAAAACTGACGGAACACACCGAGACAGACTCCGACATTCTCCGCAACATCCTGGACGATGTTCGCATGAAGGGCTTCGCCGCCATCCAGGACGAGCTCGACTATGGCATCGTGTCGGTGTCGCTGCCGATCTTCGCTCCCGATGGCCGAATCGTGGCCGCCACCAACTGCGCAGATGTCACGAACCGCCTCGACAAGGAGACGATGATCGCCCAGCGGCTTCCCGCTCTGCGACAGGCGGTCCGGCGGATCGAGACGATGTTGCTTCAGCACCCGGAGCTGGCCAACTCGGTCGAATCCGTGGCCTCGGATTACATGCGCACGCAGGCGGTCGCCCGCGTCGGCCGTCCCAATAACCACCCCCGGGGCTCCTCCCCGTGAATCCCCGGTGAGGTCCGCGCCTGGTCGCGCTCCGCGTTCAGGGCCGGCTGAAGAGCCGGCCCCCACGACCGCGCTCATGCTCCGTTCGTCACTCTGCCTCGCGTCGAAACACCTGATGCGGCATCGTCCCGAGGCGGCGGACATCGACTCGGCATCTTGACAGCGTCCAAAGCTCCCGAATAGAGTCTTTCTCGCGCTCGGAAGAGCATTTCGCACAACGAAATGGCCGAGCGCAGCCCGCCAGCGGCCTGCGCCGCACAGAGGCGCACACCTGCCCACGTCGTGCGTTCCCCGTGTGCGAACGGTTGGGTGGTCTGCCGGCGGGGTTCGAGCTCCGGCAGATGGGTCGGATTGAAACTCGGCACGCCTGTGCCGGCAATACACGCGACTTTCCACATTGAGGAGTCCATGGCAGCCAAGCTGGTAGACACCATTCTTCCGACGACAATGGTCGGATCGTATCCGCGACCGCAGTGGTTCACGCAGCAGCTGCTCGGCCGCGACATCCGGGTCGCGTTCAAGGAGGTCAAGCACGAAGAGGCGTACAACGACGCTGTCGCCACCGTGATCCGTGACCAGGAGGAAGCCGGGCTGGACATCGTTACCGACGGCAACATGTGGTACGACGACTATGTTGGCGTGATCGGCTCGTTCTGCTGGTACATGTACGAGCGCATTCCGGGTTTCGAGCACGCGAGGGACCCGCATCCGTCGACCGTGGGCGCCACCGAGCGGAACTCCCTGGTCGAACTGCTGGACGACTGGGGCGGCGTCGTGAACAGCGGCCCGGTGAAGCACGGTCCGATCCGCCTGACGGACCTCTATCGCATCGCCAAGAAGCACGCCAAGGCGCCCGTGAAGGTGTCGGTGGGCGCCGGTCCGGTCAACCTGGCCTGGCACGTCTACTTCGAGCACTACAAGAACGCCAAGGACCTGAGCTTCGCGCTGGCCCCGATTTTCAACGCGGAGATGAAGGAGCTCGTCGCCGCGGGCGCGCAGTACCTCCAACTGGAGGACCTGGGAGCGTGGCTGCCGCTCTTCACCGGCGACAAGAACGACTACACCTGGATCAAGGACGTGATCGCACAGAGCTGCGATGGCGTCAACGCGACGATCGGTTGGCATTTCTGCTTCGGCAACGCCTGGGGGAACGACATCCTCAGCGCGAACTACCCCGACGGCTATCAGACGGTGCTGCCTCACTTCTTCGATACGCCGGGCATCAGTCAGTTCGTCCTGGACTACGCGAACCGCGACATGGCCGGCATCGAGTTCCTGAGCAAGCTGCCCAAGGACAAGACGCTGCAGGTCGGCGTCCTGGACGTGCGGACCAACGCGATCGAGTCCCCTGCCCGGGTCGCGGCCCGAATCAAGAAGGTGATCGAGCACGTGTCGCCGGATCGCGTCTATCTGAGCACCGACTGCGGCATGAAGCCGCTCGCGCGGATGGTCGCCAAGATGAAGCTCGGGGCGCTCGTCGAGGGAGCACGCATGGTGCGGGCCGACGTCGTCGGCACCCGGTAACGACGTGCCGCGCCGACGTCACGGCGTCAGTCCGAGACCGTAAGGGGCGGGGACCCGACGGCACCCGTCGGGTCTTCGCCCCCCGCCGGTGGTTTCCATCCACGTACGCCTGCACGCGTCCACGACACGAGGATCGATCCGTCATGCTGAAAGCCACTTCAGGCAAAGTTCTGCCCACCACCATCACGGGATCGCTGCCGCGTCCCAGCTGGTACACGGAAAATCTCGGCGTCCGCTCCTTTCTGGACGCGATGGTCACCAGCCGCTTCCGCGAGCAGTACGTCGACACGCTCTCCGCATACCTCCGCGAACAGGAGGTGGCGGGGCT
Source organism: uncultured Bifidobacteriaceae bacterium (assembly GCA_964505975.1). Classification (GTDB taxonomy): domain Bacteria; phylum Acidobacteriota; class Vicinamibacteria; order Vicinamibacterales; family UBA2999; genus Gp6-AA40. The sequence continues at coordinate 7,358 of CAZDLW010000121.1, forward strand.
CGATATCGTGACCGACGGCGACTGCCGCTTCGATCAGGACATCGGAGGCCAGAGCTGGACCAACTATCCTCCCCGGCACATGGACGGCTTCGACACGCGCCAGCCGAAACTGGCCAAGGTCGGAGCGGGAGGCATCGCCTTCCCACGCGGGCACATCCTGCACGACTATCTCGAAGCCCGCGTCATGCCGAAGATCGTCGGGCCGGTGGGCCCCGGCGAGCTGCAGTACGCCGAGATCTTCAAGGCGGCGCAGCGGCTGACCACGAAGCCGGTGAAGTTCGGCACGGTCACGCCGGAGCTCGTCGCCTTTGCCGTTCAGGACGAACATTACAAGGACATCCGCTCCCGCATCCTGGCGCTCAGTGAGGCATTCAACAAGGAGCTCCACGACCTGGCCGATGCGGGCTGCCAGGTGATTCAGATGGAGGAGCCGCAGATCCACCTGCTCGCGGCCCGCGGCTACGTCGACAAGGTGATCAATCCGGAGTTCATGCTCGACGTGTTCAACAACTCGGTGAAGGGGCTGCGGGACAAGACGGAAGTGTGGTGCCACACGTGCTGGGGCAACCCGTCGCAGCAGCGCATGTTCGGATCCATCCAGTCCTACAAGCCGGCGCTGGAGCTGCTGAACCAGGTGGACGCCGATGTCATTACCTTCGAGATGAAGAGCTCGGGCCTCATGGATCTCGAGGACGTCGGCCGTGCGATCACCGACAAGAAGGTCGCTATCGGCGTCATCGACCACCATACGCTCCAGGTCGAGTCCCCGACCGAGGTGGCCGACGTGATTCGGGCCGCACTGAAGTACATCCCCGCGGAACGCCTGGTGCTCTCGTCGGACTGCGGCATGGGACGCGAGGGCATGAGCCGCCGCCACGCCTTTTATAAGATGGTGTCGCTGGTGCAGGGCACCAACATGGTTCGGAAGGAGCTTGGCGTCCCGCTGGCGGAGTCGCTCGGCGCCGATCCGAAGTTCTCGCTCCTGCGGACGATGTGAGGGACGCGTGATCAAAGCAGCAATCGTCGGACTCGGCTGGTGGGGCCGGACGGTCGTCGAGTCGGTGCAGGGCACGAGCGACCGCATCCGCTTCGTGGTGGGGACCACACGTACGGTGTCGCCGGAAGTCACCGCGTTCGCCGACGCACAGGGGGTGCAGCTCGCGGAGAGCTACGAGACCGTGCTGCGCGACTCCACTGTCGACGCGGTCGTGCTGGCCACGCCGCATTCGCAGCATGCCCCCCAGGTCGTCGCCGCCGCGCAGGCCGGCAAGCATGTGTTCTGTGAAAAGCCGTTCGCCCCGACCGCCCGCGAGGCGCGGGAGGCGGCCGATACGGTCCGGAAGGCCGGCGTCACGCTGGGGCTCGGGTACAACCGGCGCTTTCACCCGGAGATGACCTCCCTGCGCCAGCGCATCCGCTCCGGCGATCTGGGCACGGTCCTGCACGTCGAAGCGACGATGACCTTTCCGAATGCGTTGCAGCTCGAGCCCACACAGTGGCGGGCGCGGCGCGAGGAGACGCCGTGCGGCGGGCTCACGCCCATGGGCGTGCATGCCATCGACGGCATGATCGACCTCTGCGGCGAGATTGACACCGTGTTCTGCCAGAGCTTCCGGCGCGCGGTGAAAATCGATGCGGACGACACGACGTCGATGCTCTTCCGCATGAAGGCCGGCATGTCCGGCTACCTCGGCACGATGACCGCCACCGGGCCGGGGTTCAGCTTTCAGGTGTTCGGCTCGAAAGGCTGGGTGCGGCTCGAGGGCATGACGCACGTGGCCGGCGCCTCCTCGGAGGAGCGCCGGACGCGGCTCTTCGGCACGTGCAAGTTCCAGCCGATCAAGGGCCCGGCGGAGGTCTGGGAGGCCGCACGGCTCGACGTGACCCGCGCGGCGCTCGACGCCTTCGCGGACGCAGCCGGCGGTGGTCCTGCGTTCCCCATCCCCATCGACGAGATGGTTCACGGCGCGGCGGTCACCGAGGCCGTGGTCCGGTCCGCGTCGTCGGGAACCGTGGAGCACGTATGAACCTTGGCGAGATCGAGTGGGTGAAGGGGCAGGTGACCGGGCAGCCGGCCAGCGTGGGGTAGACCGCATGGCACGGTCCGGCGGCGGCATTCCCACTTCGCACGTCGGTACGCTGCCCCGTCCGGAGGCGCTCGAGGCCCTCTGCACGCGCTATGAGCTCCCCGAGGACGACGCTGCGTTTGCGTCGCTCGTCCCGGACCTCGTCGCTGACGTCGTGCGCAGGCAGGCCGCGCTCGGCATCGACATCGTCAACGACGGCGAGCTCTCGAAGAAGGGCGGCTTCTCCTACTACGCGCAGACGCGTCTCGGCGGCATCGAAGAACGGCCGGCGGATCGGGCGCCGGCGGCGCGCGACATCACGGGGCGTGACCGCCTCGACTTCCCCGGCTACTACGACGCCCAACGGCGGAAGGCCGCGGACGCGCGGGCCGCGAGTTCGCGCACGATTCGGCCGCTCAACCAGCCGATGTTCTGCATCGCGCCGCTGGCGTATACCGGCCACGCGGATGTGCAGTTCGCCATCGACGCACTCCGTACCGCTTGTGCGGGGTTGGATGTTCAACCCTTTCTCACGGCGGTTGCACCCGGGACGATCGAGCACTGGCTCTGGAACGAGCACTACCAGAGCGACGAAGAGCTCCTCTTCGGGATTGCGGACGCCATGCACGAGGAGTACGACGCCATCACCAAAGCGGGCCTGCTCCTTCAAATCGACGACCCCGACCTGCCGGACGGCTGGCAGATGAACCCCCGGATGAGCATCGCGGACTACCGCCGGTACGCGGCAGTCCGCGTGGAAGCGCTGAACCACGCGCTGCGCGGCATCCCGGAACATCTGGTGCGGCTGCACGTGTGCTGGGGCAGCGGCCACGGCCCGCACACGCACGACATCCCGCTGCGCGACATTGTCGATCTCGTGCTCCAGGTGCGCGCCGGGTGCTACTCGATCGAAGCGGCCAACGGGCGCCACGAGCACGAGTGGGTCGTCTGGGAGGACGTGACGTTGCCCGAGGGCAAGACGCTCATGCCGGGTGTCGTCGGACATGCGAGCGACGTCATCGAGCACCCTGAACTGGTGGCGCAGCGGCTGACCCGCTTCGCACAGCTGGTGGGCCGCGATCGCGTGGTGGCCGGCACGGACTGCGGTCTGGGATCGCGCGTCGGCCATCCCGAGATTGCCTGGGCGAAGCTGGAGGCGCTCGTCGAGGGCGCGCGACGTGCGTCCGCGCCGCGTTGAGCAGCCCTCGTCACGCACGCCTTGGGCGCCGTCGAACGGTGGTCTTGCGAGCAACGCGGACGGCTCCCCGGCGTTCGTCTCGACCCGCCCTGCTGCAGACTGACCGCGGAAGATTCAGCGGGGTCGGACGGTGGTCGTCGGGCTCCGTACGATTCGCACTGCTACACTCTCGCCATGCGGCTGCGATTGTTCCTGCCGGGCGTGCTCCTGCCCCTCGCGGTGTCGATCGGCTGTGCCTCCGCCGATCGTGGGGGGACCTCAGCCGTGGCGGGGCCGTTCGAGCTCGACGAGCTCTCTATTCACGAGCTTCAGGATGCGATGGCATCCGGGCGCTACACGTCGCGGCGGCTCGTCGAGCTCTACCTCGAGCGCATCGACGAGATCGATCGACAGGGTCCGTCGCTCCGGTCGATCATCGAAATCAACCCCGAAGCAATGCAGATCGCGAGCGACCTGGACGACGAGCGCCGGGCGCGCGGCGCTCGCGGGCCACTCCACGGTATTCCCATCGTCATCAAGGACAACATCGACACGGCCGACCGGATGACGACCACGGCGGGCTCGCTCGCGCTGGAGGGCTCGATCGCGCAACAAGACGCCTTCGTGGTCCAGCGGCTGCACGAGGCCGGTGCGGTGATCCTTGCCAAGACGAATTTGAGCGAATGGGCGAACTTCCGATCGACCAGATCGTCGAGCGGCTGGAGCGCACGCGGCGGACAGGTGAAAAATCCGTATGTGCTCGACCGGAACCCGTGCGGCTCGAGCTCCGGCAGCGCTGTTGCGGTGTCGGCCAATCTCGCGGCGGCCGCCGTCGGCACGGAGACGAACGGATCGATCGTCTGCCCGGCTGGCGCCAATGGCGTCGTGGGGATCAAGCCAACCGTAGGGTTGATCAGCCGATCGGGCATCATTCCAATCTCGCACACGCAGGACACGGCCGGCCCGATGGCGCGGACGGTGGCCGATGCGGCGATCCTGCTCACGGCCCTGACCGGTCACGATCCGCGGGATCCTGCTACGGATGGCGCGGAAGGCCGGGCGCAGGACTACGCCGCGGCACTCGACGCCGGCGCGCTGAAGGGCGCCCGCATCGGGATCTCGCGTCTGCGACACTTCGGCTACAGTCCGGAAGCCGACACCCTGATCGAGTCCGCAATCGACGTGATGCGTACGCAGGGAGCGGTAATTGTCGATCCGGTCGACATCCCCACGGTGGATCGGATACGCGGTTGCGAGCTGGAGGTGCTGCTCTACGAGTTCAAGGACGGTCTGAACAGGTACCTGGCTGGTCTCGGGCCCGAGGTGCGTGTGCGAACGCTCGCCGGCGTGATCGACTTCAACAGGCGCGAACGATCCCGCCAGATGCCCTTCTTCGGCCAGGAACTGTTCGAGATGGCGGAGCAACGGGGGCCGCTGACGTCCCCGACGTACCTGACGCATCTCGAGAACTGCCGCCAGTGGGCCGGCGCCGATGGCATCGATGCTGTGATGACCCAGCACGAGATCGACGCGCTCGTCGCGCCCACGGGCAGCCCGGCATGGCCGATTGATCTCCTCAACGGGGATCACTTCCTTGGCGCCAGCTCCGGCCTCGCCGCCGTGGCCGGTTACCCCAATATCACGGTGCCTGCCGGGCAGGTGTTCGGCCTGCCGGTGGGCATGTCCTTCTTCGGCAGAGCATGGTCGGACGCCACGCTGATTCGACTCGCCTACTCGTTCGAGCAGGCCACCCGGCATCGGCGTGCACCCGGGTTCACGCAGACGTTGGACGAGGGAGAGTCATCGGGCCGCTGAGGTGAGTCCCGGCATTCGCCGTCACTTCCAGAGGGGTCAGATCTTGTTTCTTGCACGAGCGCTCCGTCGTCGGTGCCAACCGTTGCAGAAACTCCCGTGTTGCCACCATCCAGGGATTGCCGTTTCTGCAGCCAGCTAAGCTTCAGCTAAGCTGCCACGGGGCTCCGCCCCTTGATATCCCCGCCGAGCCCCGCGGCTGGTTGCCAGTATCACTTTCCCCCCTACGGCGCACGCGTGCGCCGTGGGGGCCGCCGTGGCCAGACGACGTTGGTTGCCGCCTCGATGAACCGCTCGCCGGCGCCCTCGCCACGGCTCCGGCGGTCCGCCGGATCTGCATGCGGTGGCGGAAGGTGGCCCCACCGACGAGCAGAGTTGACCATCACCGCGCGGCCAGAGAGATACCGTCCCTGGCAGCGATGCTGACGAGCGACGAAGGATCGGCGGAAAGGCGGCGAGCCTCCGACTCCGTGTAGACGACGAGATCCCGACCCACGCCGACACCGCTGAAGTACGGCGCAAGGGGCTGTGCCCGTTCGAGGAAGGGGCCGGCTCCATCCCGCACGATGATGAGCAGATCTGCGTCACTACCCGGCCGCCCCTCGTGACGCGCCAGCGACTCGAACAACCAGATCTGCACGACCTCGTTCCGCTCCAGGACGAGCCGCGCAGCCGCGGAACGAAGCCGGGACAGCACGAGGTCCTGGTTCAGCCGGAACACCCGGACGTGCTTACCGCGGTAGCGTTCCTCGACTCCACTCAATGATGGCCTCGGCGTCGGTAATGGCCCGCTCGGCTTCGGAGCGCGTGTAGTAGTCGGTGGGTGCACCGGCGGGCAGACCGTTCGGATACCGCGTGGGCACGTACAGCTTGTCGAGCGCCCGTCCTCTGTCCAGCATCGCTTCGTCGATCGAAAGTTCGCCGGCCACGAGCGCGTCGAGCAGCTCCGTCACCGAATGCCCCCACGCGTCCTGACCGCGCGCACCGTGGACAGCCTTCAGCGCCTTTTCGGCCGCTTGTTGAGCCGCAAAGCACGCCCATTCATGATGACCATCCTCCCGCATGGCGCGCGTGTGACAGATCCGCTTCAGCCTGCCTGAACCAGTCCGCCCACCGGCTCGTCATGGCGAGAGCATACTGCATCGCAACGTGCGCCTCGTCGGCTTCACGAATCAACGTCGCGGTTCAGCGCCGCCTGCCCGACCATGTGCGCCACCGGTTCATTGCTACCATGGACGGGTGCCGCATTCGGAGAGCACGCTGATGCAGCCGTGATACAGGGGAAGGCCATGCCATGATGAGAAGCGTTCGTGAAGTGCACTCGACACGGGCGACGGCATGCAGGCCGCACACCGCGAGACGAGCCGCTCATGTGGTCACAGTTCTTGTGACGCTCGCGGTTGCTGCCGGCCTTGCGGCTCCCGCGGCACAGTCCGGCTCGACCTCGGATCTCGACAAACTCATGGATCGCGTCCTGGCACGACGCGACGAGAGCTGGAAAACTCTGCAGCAGTACATTCTCGAGGAGCGCGAGCTCGTGCAGCTGGTCGGGCCCGGTAACAGCCCCATCTACGGCTCCCGGCGCGAATACACCTGGTTTCCACGCGACGGCGTGTTCATCCGCAGCCCGCTCCGCGTGGATGGCGTGGTGCTCGACGAAGACACGCGCCGGCGCGCGGAGGCGGACTGGCTTCGCCGCGAGGAACAACGGCAGCGGCGCCGGACGGCCGAACGCGAGGAAGAGGCCCCAGCCGAGGCCCCGGGACCCGCGGAAACCGGATCGAGCGCCGACGTGCTGCGGCAGTCGATCGAACCTCAGTTCGTCTCGGCGGCCTACTTCCTGCGGTTCCGGTTCGATCCAGGCCAGTACGCGCTGGTCGGGCGCGAACAGCTGGACGGTCGCGACGTGCTGCGCGTCGAGTACTATCCGACGACGCTCTTCCGGGACCGCCCGACTCGATCCACGGACGCCCAGTCACGCCGGCGCCGGCAGCGCGATCCGGATCCGGATTTGGCCGGACGCATGAACAAAACCTCTCTGGTGACACTGTGGATCGCGCCCGACGTGCACCAGATCCTGCGCTACGAGTTCGAGAACGTCGATCTCGACTTCCTGCCTGGCCGCGCGCTCGTGCGAATCGACGAACTCCGGGCATCCATGCAGATGCACGAGCCGTTCCCCGGCGTGTGGCTGCCGCGATCGGTCGCGATGCGCTTCGACCTCGTCACGGCGGCGGGCGCAGTGAACGGCCGCTACGAGGTGGACTACCACGACTATCGTCTGGCCGAAGTGACGACGCGGATTCGATGAAGACGCCGTGCCGTCTGGTGTGCGCGCTGCTCGTCTGGGCATGCCTGCCGCCCGAGACGGTTGGCGCACAATCGGAGACCATCGCCGAAGTCCGCGTTCACGGCAACCACACCACTCCTGACACCGAGGTCCGTACGATAGCGGCGCTGTCGGAAGGCGCGCCGGTCACCGCGGCCTCACTGGACGAGGCGGCCCAGCGCCTGCGCGCCACTGGCCGCTTCGCGGAGGTTGAAATTCGTAGCCGGTTCCTCTCGATTGCCGACCCCTCCCAGATACTCGTCATCATCGTCGTGACCGAGCACCCAGGGGTGACGGCGGACGGCCTGCGGCCCGGCATGGGGGCGAGGATTCGCCGCGCGGCCATGTGGCTGCCCATCGTGCGTTACGAAGATGGATACGGGTTCACGTATGGGGCGCGCGTGAGCTTCGTGGAACCGGCGGGTCGTCGCAGCCAATTGTCGATCCCGCTCACATGGGGAGGCGAGCGGCGCGCCGCGCTCGAGATCGAACGTGCCTTCGACGCTCCACTCACGCGGATCCGTGGAGCCGCATCGGTCTCGCGTCGCGTTAACCCGCACTTCGATCTGGCCGATACGCGGCAAGAGGTCAGCACCGGAGTCGAACGGGCCTGGACCACCTGGCTGCGCAGCGGCGGTGACGCGCGCTTGACCCGCGTGGGCTTCGACAACACGCACGCCCGACATGGCGGTGTGGGCGTTCATGTGACCCTCGACACGCGGGTCGATCCGTCGTTTCCCCGCAATGCCGTGCACGCCCGCGTGGGATGGGAGGCGCTGACATTCAGCGACGCCAGTGGCGGAGCGGGCCGGTGGCTGGCAGACGTGCGCGGGTACGTCGGCATCGGGGGCTCACGGGTTGTCGCGCTGCGCGGGCAGCTCTCGCGGGCCGGCGCGCCGTGGCCACCGTCGGCGCA